>JAKISS010000017.1 GCA_021648485.1 Gammaproteobacteria bacterium | reverse complement strand
TTTGCGAATTGTTTCAGGGTTTGTTGTACGGCTTTGAACAGGATGTCTGTCATGATCGGTTGGTTGTAGCGCCACAGGTCGTTGAGCGCTGAGGGTATTGTGAAGATGACGTGGTGGTGTGGGCAGTCCAGTAATACTCTTTGGGTGTTAATGAGCCATTCTTCGGTGGGCATGCCTCGGCATTGGGGACAGGCGCGGTGTTTGCAGGAGTTGTACCAGATACCGTTGAGATGGTTGTTTTCACAGTATTGCGATGTCCGCCCAGGGCGGCGGTACGGCAGGTGGAGAGTTTGTCCAGAACTTTCAGGTGATGTAGCGGTAAACCGGTTTTTTGTCCACTTGTCAGGTATTGCTGAAAAATGCGCTGTACGGTATGTTTTGACATGACGTCAGGATATTTTATATTACTGTTTATGTAAACAGTTATCAGGTCAGACTTTCTCCGGGCTTGCCCGGCGAATCTAACGCTTTGCTCAGCGGCAATTCAAAGGGGCACGTTTTTGCTGTCTTTTTAGCAAAAAAAGTGCCGCTTTGAATTGTCCGGTGCAGCTATTTGTTATGCATTTTTTACCCTTATACGTTCTCGTTTTTCTGGAATGCCATTTATTTTGGTTGTCCATGAGTCATTAGAGAATGACTCATACTCTTTAAAATTACATGGTAAGCCTTTGGCGTTTAGCAGATCGATGCGGTCCATAATGTGAAAGTGCAAATGAGGGGCAGTTGAATTTCCAGTATTTCCTACATCTGCCAAATGTTGCCCGCATGTGATTACTTCACCTTCTTTAACCATTATTGAATCTTTTTTAGCATGGGCGAAAAAAACATAAGCATCAAAATCTTCCATTTTTACAATAATATAGTTGCCTATGACTTTGTGTAGATTTGGTTTTTTGCTTAGGCTAATATATAACCCTCTAGCATAAGCTGCTAACAGATCTTTGATTGGGTGAAGCCATTGATGATCTTTTAAACCATCCTTTGATACTACCACTTTACCGTTTACTGGGCTGTAGATGTGCTCGCCATATCCGAAACAATCTTTCACATTTAGACCGGTTGTATAATAACGCAGGGTTGTTTTGGGGTGGAAAATAAATCCTTTTTTATTCCAGTCAAGCCGGAGAAAATCATAGGCATAGGTTTGCCCCAGCACATCGACACCATGACTTGGTACTTTTTCAGCAGGTGTATGTCCAGCAGTCCAATCCCCACGTAGTGGAAATTCTACAGTAATGGGCTCCATGTTAATCTCTCTTTTATGCATAACGTCGTGAATCACCGGCACATTGGAGCAACGGGAGGCTTGTGGCATTCGCCACAAACGAGCGTTGCGGAAATGTGTCCGAGTGAATTTGCCTTGTTATGCAAGCTTTGATACCACAAGATATATTATTGGGATAACTATCAATAATGATGACTCATTAAAAACCCTCAAATAGACCTCACTGTAAAATTTATTGTGCTTTACTGCTAGCAATAAAAGCCAGCCAGAATATAAAAAGTAAATAAATAATAAGCCAACTAAACTAATTTTTATATTTAGCCAACCACCACTGAAGTTATACTCAACCCATAACCATGATCCAAATAAAATTGCCAGCAAGGCCATCAGCAAACCAAAGCGAAACAATTTTATTGATAAGGATTTTATAGCATTAATGCCATTGTTATTTTCATGGGCGTTTTTGAATTGCAATAACGCTCTAGGAAGCACAAATACGCAAGCTACCCAACTTATGACGAACAATATATGGGCTGTTTTAATTACTTCGAAAATAATGACCACCTTTTATGCATAACGCTTAATAGACCCCAAAGTGGGGGATAACCCCGCCTCAAAATCTGGAAATTTATTGGCCGATAATCCCCAACCCACCAAATACTCCAATAAATCCACAAAATAATCAATGACTTATTACCGGGGTAATTCTCACTGTGGGCATAAAATAAGCTGACTCTGCTGGATATTGAACCGGGCAAATAAGACATTTTGGGGATATCACACGGGGTATTTTTCAGTGTGAATATGTTTGTTTTTTGCACACGTTAATTTTTCATGCTTTGTTAAAAGCTATACTATTCAACAAGATAAGTAAACTTTTAAAGAATGCTGCTCTGCGGAATATTGGGGTGTGACTGGGATATTGAATGTAGAAATACCCCAAAGTGGGAAAATATTCCGTTTATAATTATCAGTTTTGAAGAAGCTGTACAAAATATCAGCATCCATCAATAGCCTTTGTTTACGTTTATCCGCGATAAATCCTATTTTTACAGAGTGTAATTTACACCCCGTGCGCGCGGAGCATCCGCCATCGAGGGTGATTATGAGGATTTGAGCGGCATTTACACCCCGTGCGCGCGGAGCATCCTTTCTAGCAAACCTGATGGCCGCGAAACAAAACCCGCAGCTCAGGTCAAAATTCTGCATTAACACGCTGTACCGTTTGACAAACGGCTTCCATCGTGGAGAAAGAGGAGGACCAATCGCCAACGGTTATTCCAAAAATACGCAAGCTTTCCTTTTTTGGCATCAGCCCGCTTTTTTGTCAGGTGTTCCGATACAGGAAACCAGCCATCGCTGACCAATGGAAAATCACTGCATTCCCGGCAATCCGGCACAGGATTTTACCGAATATACCTCACAACAAAATAACGAATGACACTTAGGGGACGTATATGTCCCTAAACATCCCACAACGCCCGGATCGCTGCCACTCCCTGCGCACCATGAGCAAACGCCTGCTGTAAGTCAGCGGGTGTCATCCCGCCCAGCGCATAAACGGGACAATGCGCCAGATCCGCCAGCACCTGAAACTGTTCCCAGCCCAGCGGCACAATATCGGGGTGACTCGCCGTAGCTGCCACCGGGGACAACATCACAAAGTCCGCCCCCAGTTTTTCCGCCTGAAGCAATTGCTCTGGTGAATGACAGGATGCTGATACCCATTTAACGTCAGGCCGTTCAGACAGAGACTCAAGCCGTCCGCTATCGAGATGCACGCCCGCTGCGCCCACTTCGGCCACTAATCCTGGGTCAGCATTTAACATCAGAGCGGCGTCATGTTGCTCACATAAACCCTGGCATTGTTTGGCTAACGCTAAATAGTCAGTCTCGGAAAGTGTTTTGGCGCGTAACTGCACCAGCCGAATACCATCACGCAGGCGGGTTTCCAGTTGTGTAAGAAAAACCGGGGAATCGTCGTCAGGGTTCGGGGTAACAAGATAATAATCCGGCAACTGTATTGCCGTGACAATGGGAATATTGGCCGCAGGAAAATCGTAGTCCGACAATTCATGCGGTTGCACCCAGAGCAGAGGCTGACCTTCGCGTCCTTTTTTGGCAATAGAAAGCGCAACAGAAAGTGTTTCGCTGCCAAAATTATCCACGCGCCACACGTCCAGTAATACCGATTTATCGGGATAATCATGACGTATGCGAATTAACGGTCGCGCCTGTTGCACATCGAGACCTAATTCTTCGCGCAACTCGCGGGCCAATGCTTCACGCACGGTTTCACCCGGTTCCACTTTACCGCCGGGAAATTCCCACAAGCCTCCCTGATGCACATGCGTTGGTCGCCGGGCAATTAACACACGGCCACGCTCATCAAATATTGCAGCAACAGCAACATGCAGCACAGATTCAGGTGGTCGGGAATCAGCTCCGGTATTCAGCATTGATGCGTACATAATCGTAGGACAGGTCACAGGTCCATATCTGTGCCATAGCATCGCCACGGTTCAGTACCACGCGCACGGTAATGTCAGTTTTATCCATCACCTGTTGACCCGATTCTTCACGATAATCGGGGGCACGGCCACCATCGCGTGCAAGGCACACATCATCCAGATACAGCTCAATGGCATTGATATCCAGGTTCATCAATCCGGCTCGTCCCACCGCTGCGAGAATACGCCCCCAGTTCGGATCACTGGCAAAAAAGGCCGTCTTCACCAACGGTGAATGGGCAATGGTATACGCCACTTGCAGACACTCGGCCTCGTCACGGCCACCTTCCACCGCCACGGTGATGAGTTTGGTGGCACCTTCACCATCGCGCACAACGGCCAGGGCCAGTTGCTCGCACACATCGGCCACTGCCGCACACAGCGCATCAAAAGTATCGCCTTCAGTTTGATCAACCGTTGCTGCCGACTGCCCGGTCGCCATCAGCAGGCAGGCATCGTTAGTGGAGGTATCGCCATCCACAGTAATGCGATTAAAAGATTTATTCATCGCACGGGCCAGACAGGCCTGTAATACGTTTTGCGGCACAGAGGCATCCGTAGCGATATAGGCAAGCATCGTCGCCATGTCGGGCCGGATCATGCCTGAGCCCTTGGCAATACCGGTAATGGTGACCTTATGGCTTTCTATTTCCAGTTTTCGGGAAATGCCCTTGGGCACGGTGTCAGTGGTGAGAATACCGTGGGCAGCATCGGCCCAGCCATTTTCATCCAGTGCTGCCAGCGCAGCGGGCACTGCGTCACAAATGGCGGTGACTTGCAGAGGCTCGCTAATAACCCCCGTAGAAAAAGGCAACACCGCTTCACGCGCGCAACCTGCGGCTTGCGCCACAGCATCACAACAAGCCAGGGCATCTGCCATGCCCTGCTTGCCCGTGCCTGCGTTGGCATTGCCCGTATTGATCAACAAATATTGGGGAGAGGTTTGCGCCCGATGCTCACGGGCCACAATCACTGGCGCGGCACAAAAAGCATTACGTGTGAATACCGCAGCCACAGTAGCGCCGTCGCACAACTCTATCACCACTAAATCACGGCGATCTGGTTGTTTGATACCGGCACGGGTTGTGCCCAGGCGCAGGCCCGCGACGGGATGCAAAACAGGAAGTGTATGAATGTTTGAAGTCATAGCGGGAAAGATACAAGAGAGAAAGAGCAGAGGAAAGACAAAAAGCTGACAATCATCTGCGAGAGGCTTTCGTTATAACCCCGTTTTGATGTGAATCAAGCGCTGAAAACACACCTATTTTTAAAGAATCGCCAGGTATTTAACGCAGAGGTCGCAAAGACGTAAAGTTTTTAATGTTTTTCTCTGCGTCCTTTGCGTCTCTGCGACCTCTGCGTTTATAACACGTCACTCGTTAACAGCACTGCTACATATGTCTCTTTCCCGTTTGGTGGAACCGCTACGCTTGTTCCACCCTACCCAGCTAAAAACATGCCGGAATAACGGTATTGTTAACAACAAAGTGCGAACAAAACGATTTAGGCCTTGATTCACACTTTGATAGTTTTATTTTACTTTGCCCTTACGCCAACCGACCATGGCACTGTTTGTATTTTTTACCAGAACCACAAGGACAGGGCTCATTGCGCCCCACTTTACGACCTTCGCGCACAAAGGGTTTCTCGGCGTCTTCTGCAACAGCTTTCGCCTCATCCGGTGCTTCGCCCGCCGTTGGTGAGGCTATTTCGTCATGACGATAAGAAACCGGTGCCGTACTGCGACGCTGTTCGTCAATGGCCGCCACATCTTCTTCGGCCTGAATCTGTATTTTGGACAGCATCTCCACCACTTCCCGTTTGACTCGTTCCAGCATCTGCGAAAACAATTCAAACGCTTCGCGCTTGTATTCCTGCTTGGGGTTTTTCTGTGCATAACCGCGTAAATGAATACCCTGGCGCAGGTGATCCATCATGCCCAGGTGATCTTTCCACTGCTCATCCAGCACTTTGAGCATCACTGCTTTTTCAAAATGACGCAGCACGCTCTTGCCAACCATGGCTTCTTTTTCAAAATAGCTTTGTTCCATCGCTTCCAGAATACGTTTGCGCAGCGTCTCTTCATGCAGGTCATCATCGTCATCCAGCCACTGCTGGATGGGAATGGAAAGCATAAATTCATCGGCCATTGCCTTTTCCAGGCCAGCAACATCCCACATTTCCTCCAGACTTTCCGGCGGAATATACGTGCTGATCACTTCATTAACAACAGCCTCACGCATCGCGGCAATGGATTCAGACACATCATCTGTTTCCATCAATTCTGCACGCTGACCATAAATCACTTTACGCTGATCATTGGCAACATCATCGTATTCCAGCAGGTTTTTGCGAATATCGAAGTTGTGGCCCTCTACTTTACGCTGGGCATTTTCAATCGCTTTGTTAACCCACGGATGCTCAATGGCTTCACCTTTTTCCATGCCCAGTTTTTGCATTAGCCCGGAGACACGATCCGAGGCGAAAATACGCATCAGATTATCTTTCAGAGACAAATAAAACCGACTGGAACCGGGATCACCCTGACGACCGGAGCGGCCACGCAACTGATTATCCACGCGCCGCGACTCGTGGCGTTCGGTACCCACCACATGCAAACCACCCGCCGCCAGCACCGTATCGTGGTGCTTCTGCCAGTCAGCCGTTATCTGTTGACGTTTGTCTTCGCTGATATCCCCCGCTTCGGCCAACTCAACCTCGAGGTTGCCACCCAATACAATGTCGGTACCACGGCCAGCCATGTTAGTGGCAATGGTAATGGCTCCCGGAGCACCCGCCTGGGCAATAATCTGTGCCTCTTTCTGGTGAAACTTGGCATTCAACACATTGTGTTTGATATTTTGCTTGTCCAGCAAACCGGAAAGGTACTCGGACGTTTCAATGGACGCCGTACCCACCAGCACCGGTTGCTGGCGCTCACGACAGTCTTTGACATCTTCCACAATGGCGGCAAACTTTTCTTCCGGCGTAAGAAATACCAGATCCGCATGATCCTTTCGCGCAACGGCTTTGGAGGTGGGAATGACGATCACTTCCAAACTGTAAATCTGCTGAAACTCGAAGGCTTCGGTATCGGCAGTACCGGTCATGCCTGCCAACTTGTCGTAAAGACGGAAAAAATTCTGGAAAGTGATCGCGGCCAGAGTCTGGTTTTCATTTTGCACCTGCACGCCTTCTTTGGCTTCCACCGCCTGATGCAAACCATCAGACCAGCGACGCCCCGGCATGGTACGACCAGTGAATTCATCAACAATGATCACCTCATTGTTTTTAACGATGTAGTCCACATTGCGCTGAAACAGCGTGTGCGCACGCAAAGCGGCAGTGGCGTGATGCATCAGCTTGATATTGGCAGCGTCGTACAAACTTTCGTCTTCGCCCAGCAAACCCACCTCAACCAGAAACTCCTCCACATGCTGATGTCCCAGCTCGGTGAGAAAAACCTGCTTGCTCTTTTCTTCGAGGTAATAATCGCCTTCCTCTTCACCCTCTTCGAGCTTTTCGCCCGCTTGGGGCACCAGTTTGGGTGCAATCACGTTGATTTTTTCATACAACTCGGAGCTGTCTTCCGCAGGACCGGAAATAATCAGCGGGGTACGCGCTTCGTCAATAAGAATGGAATCCACTTCATCGACGATGGCAAAGTGCAAATCACGCTGCACTTTGTCTTCGGTGCTGAAGGCCATATTGTCACGCAGATAATCGAAACCAAACTCATTGTTTGTGCCGTAGGTGATGTCTGCCGCATAGGCTTCGCGTTTTTGTTCGGCATCCTGACCGGAAAGAATCACCCCGACGGAAAGCCCAAGGAAGTTGTACAGTTTACCCATCCACTCGGCATCACGTTTTGCCAGGTAATCGTTAACGGTCACCAGGTGTACACCTTTGCCGGGCAAGGCATTGAGATACACCGCCAGCGTCGCCACCAGGGTTTTACCTTCACCCGTGCGCATCTCTGCAATTTTGCCGTCATTAAGCACCATGCCGCCGATCAGCTGCACATCAAAGTGACGCATGTTCAATGCACGCTTACCTGCCTCCCGCACCACGGCAAAGGCCTCGGGCAGCAAGTCATTGATGCTTGCGCCATTGGCGATACGTTCACGAAACTCATCGGTTTTGGCACGCAACTCCTCATCCGAAAGCGGCTCGACTTCGGCTTCCATTGAGGTGATTTTTGCCACCACTTTGTTGAGACGTTTAAGCAACCGAGCGTTGCGGCTGCCAAAAATTTTATTCAGAAAGTTACTTGCCATAGTTTTGGGTTATGCGTCTTTTATTGTCAGTTTCTATTGTGTGTTTTGCTGTAATTTCAAGCTAATGCTTTTATGCCTGCCTGGGCAAAATACGGAAAATATGTCGGCGACGGCAACATCCATCCCGGTCAAGGCTTGGGGATTATAGCGGGGATCCGAGCTTTAGAGAATGGCCACGCCGGATTCGGCACGACCCAAGTGATCAGTTAAACGAAAAACAGGCTTCTAACGCACCGCCAAAATATACTTTTTGGGGTCAACTGCCTTGCCTTTGTGTAACACCTCAAAATGCACATGAGGGCCAGTAGAGCGACCTGTAGACCCCATTAACGCTAACACCTGGCCTTTTTTCACAGCATCCCCCACCTGCACCAGCACCTCCTTGCTGTGTCCATAACGTGTGGCATAGCCGTTACCGTGATTCACCTCCACCAGCTTACCGTAACCATAGCGATCACCCGCCCAGGTCACCACACCGGCACCCACAGAAATCACCTCACTGCCTTCCTTGCCCGCCAGATCCATCCCTTTATGGTGCTCACGACGCCCTGTAAAGGGGTCAGTACGCATACCATAATAAGAAGAAATCCACCCTCGTTTGATGGGACGCCCCGCAGGACTCACTTCATCTTCAAGATTACGGCTCATCAGCATGGTTTCCAGCAGACCTAACTGGGCACTACGATCATCCACCTGTTTCGACAGCGATTCCAGCGACGCAACAAAGCCCGGTACACCAATAGAATCCACAGCTACTGTACTTTCAGGCCCACCCACAGCAGGCAAACTGGAAAAATCAAATTCTCCACGGTCCAGTTTGGCAATTTCGGTGAGGCGCTCACCCAAGGCATCCAAACGGATCATCCTGGCCTGCAACTCACCCAGACGTAGCGCCAAAGCATCTATGTCTTCATCCACTTTCTGGCGAGCGGTGGCAATTTCCTCGCGCTGCACATCCATTTCGCCCTGCCAGGCGACCAGCAATGCCTTTTCCTGATCAGGTGTGGTTTGCGTAGCCGTAAAATAACCACCATAAAACATGAGAGAGGGGATAATTGCCAGTGCCAACATCGCGCCCAAAATAACGCCAGGAGAACCCAGCTTAAGGGTTTTGGTCTGTCGTCCGCGCCTGCCGATAAAAATAATGTTCATCGTTGAAACAACCCTTATTACTTCAATATTTTGAATAATTACACAGTGTCAATGTATATCGGCTTTTTTGCTGACAACTACAACATTTGCCGCCAAAATCCAGACAATTCAGTAAATTACTGCCACAATGTCACGCTATGTCATCCAAACCCGTTGCTAAAATTCTTTCACGCCGAAACAGTGCGCTAAACTCGCTGCTCGAACGCGCCCAATACCTGCAACAGCTGACACAGGCGCTGCGCGACAGCCTCGATGGGCACCTTGCGGCACACGTTACTGTGGCCAACCTGCGCGAGCAGACGATTGTCATCACCACCGACACACCTGCCTGGTTAACCCAATTACGGTATCAGGCACCCACAATCCTGCGTTTACTCAAAACGCTGCCCGGCCTGCAAAAGTTGCAAAAAGTGCAATTTAAAATACAACCTGCCAGTTTCAAATCGCCAACACCGCCCTCACGCCGCCCCAACCTGTCCACCACCAGCGCACATTTACTGGAAAGCGCGGCCTCCGGCATAGAAGACCCCGAACTTGCCGAAGCCCTGTATCGCCTTTCCCGACATCAAAACACCAATAAACAGTAATTTGGCCCTGACAAACAAACCTTGCTGCCATATTTTCGTGGCAACTATTGTGAAGGGGATGCAAAACGGGCCGCCAAAGGTACCAACAAGCACCCGGACTGACAAGCAGGAAAAGTATATTTCAGATCAGGAATGACAGATGTCGAGGTTTTGGAAGAAATATGGACAATTAACAAACAATGCGGCCATCTTTAGTAATGGCTACATGAAAACAATGGTTTCGTGATTAATTGGCTAAGAGAGGATGGGTATAAGAAATGGGAGCCAGTTTAGGATCATCAAAAGTGGCTGTTTCCCAGGCATCTTCGTTGGCCAGCAGGCTCCGCAACAGACGATTATTGAGTTCATGACCTGATTTGTAACCACTGAATTCGCCAATCAGACTACAACCCAGCAAATACAGGTCACCAATGGCATCCAGCACTTTATGTTTAACAAACTCATCACGATAACGCAGGCCGTCTTCATTTAGCACACGGTAATCGTCCATCACGATAGCATTATCGAGACTGCCACCCAGCACCAGATTATTTTCACGCAATTGCTCGATATCGCGCATGAATCCAAAGGTGCGCGCCCGACTGACTTCTTTCACAAAAGATGTGCTGGAAAAATCCACCGTCGTGGTCTGCGACTGGGCCTGAAAGACCGGATGTTGAAAATCAATATTGAACGAGACCTTAAAACCTTCGAAGGGATCAAAGCGCGCCCATTTATCGCCATCTTCCACGATGACTGTTTTTTTAATGCGAATAAAACGTTTGGCGGCATTCTGTTCTTCAATGCCTGCGGACTGAATCAGGAACACAAACGGTCCCGCGCTACCGTCCATGATGGGCACTTCGGGCGCACTGACATCAATGTACGCATTGTCGATACCCAGCCCGGCCATGGCAGAAAGCAGGTGTTCGACGGTGGAAACCCGCACATTATTGTGAATCAACGTGGTGGAAAGGCGTGTGTCCCCCACATTATCCGGGGTCGCCGCAATTTCCACGGGTTCATCCAGATCCACCCGACGAAATACAATTCCGGTATCCACAGCCGCAGGGCGCAAGGTCAGGTAGACCTTATCGCCGGTATGCAGGCCGATGCCCGTTGCACGAATGATATTTTTTAATGTCCGCTGTCGAATCATCTGACTAATCACAATTATCTCCTGCTATCGCCCAAATCAGGCGCGCAGAATCAGGGAATGGTACCACAGACTCCCTGATTCCACCTAGTGAGCAAGCTCACAATTCTTCAAGTACCCGGCATATTTAAGCCCGAAGCATTTAGTCCGCCTGACGCCGCAAAAATGCCGGAATATCCAGATAATCCAGATTTCCGCCGGTATCTGCGGCGTAACGTTCACCGGCCACCTTGTTGCGAATCACCGTAGGTCGATCCAACTGACCATAGTCCACGGTACCATCCGGGCCTTCGGGGGCCACCAGCACTGTCGGTTTTTCCACACTGGCCTGCACTTTTTGTCCCAGTCCGGTGGCAACCACGGTCACCCGCAGCCCTTCGGACATTTCCGGGTCGATAACGGTACCCACCACCACGGTGGCATTGTCCGAAGCAAATTCCTTGATGGTGCTGCCGACTTCATCGAATTCACCAATGGACATGTCCAGACCTGCTGTCACATTCACCAGAATGCCGCGCGCTCCGGCCAGATCAACGCTTTCCAGCAGCGGACTGGCCACCGCCGATGCTGCCGCCGCCCGGGCACGGCCTTCGCCGGTGGCAAAACCGGTACCCATCATCGCCATGCCCATTTCAGACATCACTGTGCGCACATCCGCAAAATCAACGTTGATCAGGCCCGGGCGGGTAATCAAATCCGCAATCCCCTGCACCGCCCCCAGCAACACATCATTGGCCGCTTTGAACGCATCCAGCAGAGAAACGTCTTTGCCCAATACATCCATCAACTTTTCGTTAGGGATGGTGATCAGTGAATCGACATACTCGGATAACTCCTTGATACCCTGATCCGCAATAGCCATACGTTTTTTGCCTTCAAAGGGGAAAGGCTTGGTGACTACTGCCACCGTCAGCACCCCCAAGTCTTTGGCGATCTGTGCCACCACAGGCGCACCACCGGTACCCGTACCACCGCCCATACCTGCGGTGATAAAGACCATATCAGCCCCTTCCACCAATTCGACGATACGGTCACGATCTTCCAGTGCCGCCTGCCTACCTACATCAGGATTAGCTCCGGCACCCAGTCCCTTGGTGATGTTATTACCCATTTGCAGCACAGTACGCGCCGCAGAATTTTTCAGCGCCTGCGCATCAGTGTTGGTGCAAATAAACTCAACACCATCGATGTTTTGTTCCACCATGTGCTCAACCGCATTTCCGCCACCGCCACCAACTCCGATAACCTTAATAACTGCACCTGCAATATTGGTTTCCATCAGTTCGAACATTGTCTTGCCCTCCTGTTGAATAATTCAGTTTTCAAACATTATTTAAAATAAATGACCTAAAAATTTCCGTGAAACCAGCTCTTCATTCGTGACCACAAACCTTTGCCGTTCCATTCGCTCTTACGTTCTCTATGGCTTTCACCATGGTGTTTATGTCCATACAACAACAAACCCACCCCCGTTGCATGAATCGGGTTTCGTACAACATCTACCAGCCCTGAAACGTGCTGCGGCATACCCAGGCGCACTGGCATGTGGAAAACTTCTTCCGCCAGTTCAATCACACCTTCCATCTTTGAACAGCCACCGGTCAGCACGATGCCGGCAGCACACATTTCTTCAAAACCACTGCGGCGCAATTCATTTTGCACCAGGATTAATAATTCTTCGTAACGCGGCTCGATGACTTCAGCCAGCGTTTGCCGCGCTAAACGCCGTGGTGGCCGGTCACCCACACTGGGCACTTCGATACTTTCTTCCGGGCTGGCCAGTTGCGTTAACGCACAAGCGTATTTAATTTTGATTTCTTCTGCGTATTGCGTCGGTGTGCGCAACGCCACTGCAATGTCATTGGTGACCTGATCACCGGCAATGGGAATCACGGCGGTATGGCGAATCGAACCGTCGGTAAACACTGCGATGTCGGTGGTACCACCCCCCATATCCACCAGACACACACCCAGTTCTTTTTCGTCTTCCGTCAATACCGCATAACTGGAGGCCAGTTGTTCAAGAATCACATCGTCTACTTCCAGTCCGCAACGGCGCACACATTTGATAATATTTTGTGCTGCACTCACCGCACCTGTCACCATGTGTACCTTGGCTTCGAGACGTACACCGGACATACCCACTGGTTCACGTATACCTTCCTGGTCATCGATCAAAAACTCCTGCGGCAAAATGTGCAGCACTTTTTGGTCTGCTGGAATGGCCACCGCCCGAGCGGCATCAATCACCCGCTCCACATCGGCTTGCATGACCTCTTTGTCACGTATGGCCACAATGCCGTGAGAATTCAAGCTGCGAATATGACTACCGGCAATACCGGCGTACACCGAGTCAATCTGGCAACCTGCCATCAGTTCTGCTTCTTCCACTGCGCGCTGAATGGATAACACGGTGGATTCGATATTCACCACCACACCTTTTTTCAGACCACGGGAAGGATGTGTACCAATACCGATAATCTCGATGTCACCCTCCGGCGTCACATCCGCCACAATGGCCACCACCTTTGAGGTACCAATATCCAGGCCTACCAATAAATTTTGATCAGACTTTTTACTCATCACCGCATTCCCCGGACCAATAGCTGTTTTTGCTTTGTCATTTTTTTGTTTCAACCAAGCTTTGATTTATTCACAGGCGTTTTCCAGCGCACCGCAAAACCGTTGGTGTACCGTAAGTCCACCGACTGAATATTTTTCAGTTTTTCAATGGGCATGCTGTAGTACACATTGGTAAAACGTGACAACTGTGTATCTGCCATCGCCCGTCCAAACAATAAGTGCATGCCGTTATCAAGCGACACCTGCCATGCCCGTCGTTCGCTCAAGCTTAACGCCACCACCGTCAACTCCATTTTTTCCAGCGGCACTGATAACAACTGGTAACGTTCGGCAAGTATTTTTGCTGTGCCTTCCGGCCCGTTAAAAACCGGCAAATCACGCAATAAATCTGTCGTTGCAAGCGGCACAACATCACCGTGCCGATTTACCATGCCACCCCCCTGCCAGCGGGCCAGCGGTATTTGCTCACGAATATCAATGTGCAAAGTATCCGGCCAGATTCGTCGTACCGATGCGCTGTCTACCCAGGGCATCGTCTCGGCGGCCTGTTTCACCGCTCGCACATTCACATTAAAAAACCCGGCATTTGCCAAATCACCAATCGCTTTGTACAAATCCTTTTTGTCGAGATAAACGAACTCGCCCTTTACCTGTACCTGCTGAATCGGCAGGGTATCCGGCTGGGCCAGCTGCCACACGGTAAAACCCAACAGACTGCCCAGCCCGCCGAACAGCAATACGCCTCCCAGCAAACGGCGTGTCAGCCAACGCTCAACCATTGGCTTTGCGGGTGAGCGGGTTTTTTTCACGCCGGGTTTTTTCACAATACGTTTAGCACCCATTGTCCACTTTCCTTCCACTGTCCGATCCGGCTGCTGCCGATACCATTGCTGCCGATAAAATACGCAAAATCAATGCATCAAAATCAATGCCCGCCGCCTGCGCTGCCATGGGCACCAGACTGTGATCCGTCAGCCCTGGTACGGTATTGTTTTCCAGTAACCAGGGGGCAGCGTTTTTGTCTAACATGAAATCGATACGCCCCCAGCCTGTCGCACCCAACACCGTGAATGCACGTAATGCCAATGCCTGAAACTGTTGTTCATCAGCCGCAGACAAACCACTGGGGCAGTGATAACGTGTATCGTCGGCGTTGTACTTGGCTTCGTAATCGTAAAACTCTCGCGGCGTTTCCAGACGAATCACCGGCAGGGCTTCACCGTCCAAAATACCGACGGTGTATTCTTCACCGATGACCCAGGGCTCGGCCATTACCGTTGCGTCAAATTCCGCTGCATTACGCCAGGCCGGTTCCAGGTTTTTCAAATGCTCCACCCGTGTTGCCCCCAGACTGGAGCCTTCATGCACAGGTTTTACCGCCAGTGGTAAACCCAGCTCGTCAATCACAGCGGGCCAGTCACTGTCATCATTCAACACGGCAAAAGCCGGGGTCGGTAACCCTGCCGCCTGCCATATCTGTTTGCTGCGTATTTTGTCCATGGACAGCGCGCTACCCAATACGCCGGAGCCGGTATAGGGAATGTTCAGCGTTTCCAGTACGCCCTGAATCACGCCATCTTCACCACGTCGTCCGTGCAGGGCGATAAACGCGCAATCAAACCGGCCATCCTGTAAAACCGACACAATGTCGTGCCCCACATCCACACCATGCGCATCAATGTTTTGTCGTTGTAACGCGGCCAGCACGGCTACGCCGCTGCGCAAGGAGACTTCACGTTCCGCTGACAACCCACCCATGAGTACGGCAACTTTGCCAAAGCTGCTCATAAACGACCTCCAAAAAATCCAACGCAAAGACGCGGAGACGCAGAGAGCGCAAAGGAAAATATTGTTAAAAAAATCGTTGCGAAGAGTGTCATGCTGCCTCACCTACGATGTGTATTTCGCGCTGTAACTGCACCGCCTGTTTTTCTTCAACCTCTTGCATGATTCGTTCGATCAGGGTTTCAACGTCATATGCTGTCGCGCCACCTGTATTAATAATAAAGTTGGCGTGTTTATCCGAAATACAGGCCGCACCTTCGCATTGCCCTTTCAAGCCACAAGCCTCAATCAGGCGTGCGGCAAAATCACCTTCGGGGTTACGAAACACCGAACCGGCATTAGGCAACGACGTGGGCTGGCTGTCACCCCGCTTGGCAAGCAAGGCTTTAATACGTGCCTGTAATACCTCCGGCTCACCACCGGGTTCTAACTGTAATTGTGCAGCCACAAACCATTCGCCTTTCGGACCGGACACATGGCGATAACTGATCTCAAATGCTTCAGGTTTGCGATGTTGGCAATGGCCTTGTTCATCCAGCGTTTCCACTGTCGTCACCACATCCCAGGTTTCACCGCCGAAGGCTCCGGCATTCATTGCCAGCGCGCCTCCCATGGTGCCGGGAATACCGGCGAGAAATTCTGCACCCGAAAGACCGGCACGCGCACAAAAACGAGCCACTTTGGCGCAGGCCACACCAGCCTCGGCGCGCACTGTTTTTTCATCCATCTGCTCCAGTCCATCCAACACACCACTGGTCGCAATCACCGTGCCGCGAATACCGCCGTCACGTACCAACAGATTGCTGCCCAGGCCCAGCCAGTAAACCGGTTCGTTTTCCGGCAGTTGCGATAAAAACAATGACAAATCGGCAATATCGGCAGGTTGGTAATAGCGGTCTGCCGGGCCGCCAATGCGCCAGCTTGTGTGTTTTGACATGGGCTCGTCTAACAACAAGTTGCCACGCAATTCGGTCATCAGAGGCCGTGCGTTCATGCGTGCCTCCGCATTTTAAAATCCAATGCAGAGACGCAGAGGAGCAAAGAACGCAAAGAAAACCCAATTGATTCACATGCAGCCAGCCTCAAAAACCTTTGCGTTCTCTGCTCCTCTGCGTCTTTGTGTTGGGTTTTTTCACACCAAGCCATCACAGACTTTGCCCTCATTTTATCGCTGTTTGAGGTTGTTAACTGTTTGTAATCATGACCAAAAGACAACATCCAACGCAAAGGCGCGGAGGCGCGAAGAACGCAAAGAAAGATCAGGATGGTTTTCGTTACATCCAAAACTTGCAGCGCTTGCACAGCCAACATCAAAAACCTCTGCGTTCTCTGCGTCTTTGCGCCTTTGCGTTGGATTTTTTCAAACTGGATCATCACGCACCTTCCTTCAGCTGTTCCGGCAACTGCGCTGCCGCCACACCAATGGAACCCGCGCCCAACGTCAGCAACACGTCACCTTCACGCAACACGCCTTGCAAGGTCGTTGCAAGATCATCCACATTTTCCACAAATACCGGGTCCAGTTGTCCACGGGTGCGTATCGCGCGGCACAGGGCACGGCCATCATCCCCCCCCTGCGACTGCTCCCCTGCGGCAAAAACCTCTAACAACAACAAGACATCCGTTTCACTCAGTACTTTGGCAAAGTCTTCAAACAGGTCACGGGTGCGCGAAAAACGGTGCGGTTGGAAGGCCAGCACCAAACGTCGCCCCGGCCAGGCCTTGCGCGCCGCTTCCAGCGTTGCCGCCACTTCACGCGGGTGATGACCATAATCATCTACCAACAGCACGTTACCTGCGGTGGTTTGCAATTCACCATAAACCTGAAAACGCCGGGCAATGCCTTCAAAACCGGCCAGTCCGTTTTGAATGGCTTCATCACTGACACCCAGTTCAGTAGCCACAGCAATGGCCGCCAGTGCATTCAGTGCGTTATGTGCGCCGGGCATATTCAGCGTCACCGCCAATTCGGTTTCATGATCCTTGCGCTGCACCCGAAAGTGGGTATGTGGCCCCTGTTGCTGCAAATCCAGTCCGCGCACATCGGCGTCTGTGGATTCAAATCCGTAGGTCAACACCGGCTTGGAAATTTCCGGCAGCAGTTCACGTACCACCGGGTCGTCGATACACATCACTGCCAAACCATAAAAAGGCAAGTGATGTAAAAATTCGAGAAAGGCCTGACGCAAATTAGTGAAGTCACCGCCGTAGGTTTCCATGTGGTCGGCATCAATATTGGTGACCACGGCCATCATCGGTGCAAGGTACAAAAACGAAGCATCACTTTCGTCGGCTTCGGCCACCAGATAACGACTCTCACCAAGGCGCGCATGGGAACCGGCACTGTTAAGCAAACCACCGATAACAAAGGTGGGATCCAGCCCGTCTTCCGCCAGCAGACTCGCCGTCAAACTGGTCGTCGTGGTCTTGCCATGTGTCCCCGCAATGGCAATACCAAAACGAAAACGCATCAATTCCGCCAGCATTTCAGCACGCGGCACTACCGGGATACGCGCTTCACGCGCGGCCACGACTTCCGGGTTGTCTGCCGATACAGCCGTGGATGTGACCACCACATCACAACCTTGCACGTTCGTTGCATCATGCCCTGTAAATATTTCGGCACCCAGATTGCCCAAACGACGGGTCACCGCATTTTCCCGCAGATCCGAACCGGATACGGCATAACCTAAATTGGACAACACTTCGGCAATGCCACCCATGCCCGCACCACCGATGCCGACAAAATGCACACGATGAATACGCCCCCAGGCCGGATGTGATTCACCCTTAAGGTCTTGTCCTCTGCGCTCGACCCTTTGCCTGACTTTTTGCTTAGCCATGGGCCACCTCCTGCCTGTCGCCCCGCGCCACCGCCAGACATTGCTCGACCACTTGAGTGGTGGCGTTCAGCAATGCCTGTTTGCGTGCGGCTTCGGCCATGGCGGTTAATTTGTCGGCATTAAGCGATAACAAAATCTCACCCAGGCGTTCGGCTGTCAGCTGCGTTTGCGGCAATAACACGGCTGCCTGTGCATCTGCCAGATAACGCGCATTGGCCGTTTGATGATCGTCCACTGCAAAAGGAAAGGGCACCAGAATAGACGGCACACCGGCAGCCGCCACTTCGGCAATGGTCATGGCACCGGCACGACACAACACCACGTCAGCCCAGGCATAAGCCGCTGCCATGTCGTCAATAAACGGTTCCAGTCGCGCATCGATGCCCGCTGCTGCATAGGCAGAACGTGCATCGTCGATGTTGCGTTTGCCTGCCTGATGCCAGACTTCAGGACGAGCGGCGGTGTCCATTGCTGCCAGCGCCTGCGGTACCACTTCATTAAGTCGCGCCGCACCGAGACTGCCGCCCACCACCAGCAGGCGCAGCGTACGGTTCTCTGTATTGACGGTCGTTTTATCAGACACGTCATCCATAAATGTGTTGCGCAGAGGATTACCGGTGTGCAACGCTTTTTTGGACACAGCAAAAGTGCCCGGGAATGCTTCCATTACCCGTCGCGCTAGCGGTGCCAACAAGCGATTGGTCAACCCGGCACGGGCATTCTGTTCGTGAATCAGCAACGGTCGCCGCTTCAACCAGGCCGCCAGGCCGCCGGGGCCGGTCACAAAACCACCCATGCCCAACACTGCCGCAGGTTGGCGTCGGGCGATAATTTTCAGGCTTTGCCACAGAGCCAGCAGCAGTTTCACCGGTGCCACCAGCAAACTCAGCACGCCTTTGCCACGCAGGCCGGACACCTGCACATAATCAATGGGGAAACCGGCACGCGGCACCACCTCCGCCTCCAGTCCCTGACGTGTCCCCAGCCAGCTGACCTCGACGCCACGCGCGCGCAGCTCATCGGCCACTGCCAATGCGGGAAACACATGACCACCAGTACCACCGGCCATGACCATAATGCGTAGCGGTTGCTGGCTGCTCATGGCTGCCTCCCAAAAGCAACATCCAACGCAAAGACGCAAAGGCACGGAGAGCGCAAAGAAAAATCAAAGGGTTTGTGGCCTTTGCCAAAAGACAACATCCAACGCAAAGGCGCAGAGGCGCGAAGAACGCAAAGAAAAAGCAGGAGCGTTTTCATTACCGCCAAAAACCTCTGCATTCTCTGCGACTTTGCGTCTCTGCGCTGGATTTTTTCACGCCTGACCATCACGAGCTACGCCTCCGCCTGGTCGTCGTTTTTTGTGCTGTTTTGTGTAAAGTAGGCACCGTCCGGCGTGCTGCGGGTTGCTTGTCCAGCGGATGCTCGTGGGAAATCCGCAATAACAACGCCACCGCAACGCAGCTCATCACAATACTGGAGCCGCCGTAACTCATCAGCGGCAGGGTCAGCCCCTTAGTGGGCAACACACCCATGTTCACACCGAGATTAATAAACGCCTGCAAACCCAGCCATATACCAATACCATAAGCCGTATAAGCACCAAAGCGATTACCGCCTTGTGCCGCTGACTGCCCTACCACAAAGGCACGCCACACAATCAACACAAACAAGCCAATCACCAGCACCACACCGATCAGGCCCAGTTCTTCGGCCAGTACGGCAAACAAAAAATCCGTGTGTGCTTCGGGCAGGTAAAACAATTTCTGCACGCTGCTCCCCAGACCCACACCCAGCCACTCACCACGTCCAAAGGCAATCAATGCCTGAGTAAGCTGGAAACCACTGTCAAACGGGTCTGCCCAGGGATTCACAAATGACGTTAGACGCTCTACCCGATAGGGAGAAGATACTGCCACAGCGGCTACTACGACAGACATACCAAGGAACAACACGGCAAACTGCCACAACCGCACACCGCCCAAAAACATCATGCCTAACACCGTGGCGGTGATCACTGCGGCGGCACCAAAATCGGGTTCCAGCAACAACAGCACGCCGATAAGGCCCACCAGCAACATCGGCTTGAGAAACCCCTTCACAGATTCGCGCACTTCATCACCACGCCGCACCAGATAACCCGCCAGATAAATCACGATAAACAACTTCATCATTTCCGACGGCTGGACATTCACCGGCCCCAGTGACAGCCAGCGCACGCTGCCGTTGATTTCACGCCCCAGCAGCAACACTGCCACCAGCAAACTCATGCCCAACAGCAAAAACCAGGGGCCGAGGCGCTCCCAATACACCAGACGCACATTCAATACGGCAAAACCCGCCAGCAAACCCAGCGTCACAAACGCGCTCTGCCGCCACAAATAAAAGAGCGGGTCATTCATCTGACGTTCGGCAATGGACACCGAGGCCGAAGCCACCATCACCAGCCCCACGGCCAACAACATAATAGCTGCCGTTAACAAAACTGCATCCAGCGGAAAACGTCCATGACGCTGATTCGCTGTCACATTCGCGGTATGGACAAAATTACGCAGTACGGGGATCGTATCAGCACTCATGCCCCATCTCCCTCAACTGCTGGCAATGCACGTACGGCTGCCATAAAGGCTTCACCCCGCGCAACAAAACCGGAAAACATGTCGAAACTGGCACAGGCTGGCGACAACAGCACCGTATCGCCGGGTTGCGCAAGAGACTGTGCTTGTGTCACAGCTTCTTCCATCGAACCCTTCACAGAAGACATGCGCACCACCGGCACAACATCCGCCAGGGCTTTTTCCATCAGTGCCGCATCTTCACCCAGCAAAATGACAGCACGCACTTTGCCTTTTATGACATCCGCCAGCGGTGAAAAATCAGCACCCTTGCCCTGCCCGCCCGCAATCAATACCAGTGGCCCGGCCAAACCCTGCACCGCAGACAGCGTGGCTCCCACATTGGTACCCTTGGAATCATTGATCCAGCGAACACCACCCACCTCGGCGACGTACTGCGTACGGTGCGGCAAACCGGGAAAGGTTTTCAGCGTAGTTAACATGTCTGCCATGGGCAGCCCCATCACCTCGCCCAGCGCCAGCGCTGCCAGTGCATTGGCCTGAGCCTGCTCACCCGCCATGCGTATCTGTGCAACTGGCAGCAAGGCTTCTGTACCACGCGCTAACCATAATTCATTGTTTTCGTTATCCAGGTTTTCATTATTCAGGCTGATGCGCCCGAATTGATCTTCAGCGGGAATGTCCAGACCAAAGCTGATTTTTTGCTGTTGTACATTATCCGCCAGCATCGCCACCACCTGTGGATCATCACGGTTAAACACCGCCACACCCTGTGCAGCCAGTCCGGCATCACTGTAAATACGCTGCTTGCTGGCCACGTAATGGGCCATATCATCGTAACGATCCAGATGATCGGCACTGATGTTCAGCACCACCGTCGCTGCGGCATGCAGGGCATGCGTACTGTCCAGTTGAAAGCTCGACAATTCCAGCAGGTAAAAATCCGGCTCATGTTCCTTGAGCAACTCCAGCGCCGGTGTGCCGATGTTGCCACCCGTGCGCACATCCCGGCCCGCCGTTTTTGCCATTTCACTCAACAGCGAAGTGACAGTACTTTTCCCGTTAGAGCCGGTGATGGCCACAATGGGTGCCTGTGCCATGCGTGCAAAAACGTCGATATCGCCAATCACTTCCACACCACGACGTTGCGCATCGACAATCAATGGCTCGCGCAATGAAACACCCGGGCTGACAATCAGGCGCTGCGCCCAGGCAAACAGCTTTTCATCAAAACCACTCAGGCCGGTTTTCACTGTGGGATATTCAGCACGCAAGGCGACAATACCCGGCGGCTGTTCGCGACTGTCCGTCACCGCAAATGGCACGCCCTGTTGAGCCAAAAAACGTGTACAGGACAAACCACTCAGCCCCAGGCCCACCACCAGAGTCGGCACGGGAGTTAAACCGTTGTCATGTGCTGTGGCGTTTATCATGTTCAGAGTTGTGTCCACAGAGTTGTATTCAAAATTGCGTTCATTTCAAAATAGTTAACGTATTTTCAACGTGGCCAGGCCGACCAAAACCAAAATAACGGTAATGATCCAGAAGCGCACAATCACCCGGGGTTCAGGCCAACCTTTTAATTCAAAATGATGGTGCAACGGAGCCATGCGAAAAATACGTTTGCCCGTCAATTTAAAAGAGGTTACCTGCATAATCACCGACAGGGTTTCAATCACAAACACCCCGCCCATGATCACCAGCACCAGCTCCTGACGTGTGACCACGGCAACAATACCCAATGCCGCGCCCAGTGCCAGTGCGCCGATGTCTCCCATAAACACCATGGCGGGATAAGTGTTAAACCAGAGAAACCCCAAACCGGCACCCACCAGCGCACCGCAAAAAACCACCACTTCACCCACACCGGGGATATACGGAATGGCAAGATATTCTGCAAATTTCATGTGCCCCGTAACATAGGCAAATAACCCCAGAGCACCGGCCACCATCACCGTGGGCAAAATCGCCAGGCCATCAAGACCATCGGTAAGATTCACCGCATTGCTGGAGCCCACAATGGTCAGGTATGCCAGCACGATAAACATCGGCCCCAGCACAATGGCCACGTCTTTGAAAAACGGGACAAACAATTGTGTCTGTGCCGGAATGCTTGCAGCATCATATAAAAACCAGGCAGCCCCCAGCGCAATCAGTGATTGCCAAAAATATTTGTAGCGTGCAATCAGTCCGCGTGAGTCTTTTTTAACTAACTTCTTGTAGTCATCCACCCAGCCAACCACACCAAACAGAATGGTCACCAGCAACACCACCCACATGTAGGAGTTGCTCAGGTCTGACCACAGCAATGTGCTGACCGAAATCGCCACCAGAATCAATGCACCGCCCATGGTGGGTGTACCGGCTTTTTGCAAATGGCTTTCCGGGCCATCATTACGCACAGTCTGACCAATCTGATAATGATTGAGTCGGCGGATCATCGCCGGGCCCACCACAAATGAAATCAGCAGCGCCGTTAATGCACCAAGAATGGCGCGCAGAGTCAAATATTGAAACACACCAAAGCCACTGTGGAACTGGGTCAGATAATCGGCGAGATAAAGCAGCATCAGCTCACTCCCTCCGTAGTCCCGGCCACAGACAACGCCGCTACCACATTTTCCATGTGTGCCGAGCGTGAGCCTTTCACCAATAATGTTACGTCTTTATGCAGGTCTTCTTGCAAATGGGAAATCAATTCATCCTGTGCAGCAAAATGCTGGCCATGCTCACCAAAAGCCTGTACAGCGTGCAAAGAATACTCACCGACTGCATACAAACGACTGACACCGGTCTCGCGCGCCTGATAACCTGCCTGTTGGTGATATTCCACCGCCTTTGCACCCAACTCCGCCATATCACCTAACACGAGATAGTGATCACCACGACATTGTGCCAATACAGCCAATGCGGCATTTAGCGATGCCGGGTTGGCGTTATACGTATCATCAATAATCTGTGCGCCATGAATGCCCGCTTTGCGTTGCAAACGGCCCGGCACCGTCTGCATGGATTCCAGGCCGGTTTTTACATTTGCAATACTGGCACCTGCGGCCAGCGCTGCCGCCGTGGCCGCCAATGCATTGGCGGCGTTATGGCGGCCCTCCAGTGGCAAAGTCACTTGCACCTCACCCGCCGGGGTAACTATTTGCAGAGTGCTATCAAGGGTGCCATCGGTGGTTAATGTGCCGCGCACTTCGGCATCGATATCGGCATCACCTTCCGCAGACAGAGAAAAGCGCACAATTGAACGCGGCTTTGCCTGCGTCTGCCATAACCCGGCAAAAGCATCATCGGCATTAATAATGGCCACGCCATTCGCAGGCAGGTTTTCAAAAATCTCGCCCTTGGTTTTTGCCACCACATCCACTGAACCAAAACCTTCCAGGTGCGCACCTGCTGCATTGGTGACAATGGCCACCGTGGGTTGCACGAATGCCGTCAGGTAAGCGATATCACCCGGGCCGCTGGCCCCTTCTTCAACCACCGCCGCAACATGCTCCCCGCGCATAGCCAACAAGGTGCGCGGCACACCCACTTCATTATTAAAATTGGCCTGAGTGGCCAATACACTGCCCTTGCACGACATAATCGCTGCAAGCATTTCCTTGACGGTGGTTTTGCCGTTACTGCCGGTCACCGCAATCAGCGGAATCGCAAACTGTTGTCGCCAGTTGGCCGCCAGTTGTGCATAGGCACGCTGGGGGTCACTGACAATAATCTGCGGAACAGATATATCAACAGGCTGCGCCACTACGACCGCTACTGCACCTTTTTGTACGGCATAAGCGACAAAATCATGGCCATCAAAATGCGGTCCGCTCAATGCCACAAACAACTGGCCCGGTACCACTTCACGGGTGTCTGTACTGATACCGGAAAAGGATCGTGCTTTTACATCGCCCCGCAATTCGCCCTGCAACAGTTCGCAAACGGCTTCCACGGTATTAATGCCAGGTGAAATCTGACGGGTATTCATCACGACAACCCTCCAGCGGATTTGCGCAGAGCCAGCACCCGCTCAACTTCATGAGCGTCACTGAATGGCAAACGCTCATCACCGACAATCTGTACCTCTTCGTGCCCCTTGCCGGCAATCAGCACCACATCATCTTCTGCGGCGGAGAGAATCGCTTTTTCAATGGCACTGGCACGATCAGCAATCACCAGCACATCATCCACCCGGGTAAATCCCTGAAGAATATCGGCGACAATTACCTGCGCATTTTCTGTACGCGGGTTGTCGTCGGTCACAATCACTTTATCTGCCAACTGCTCCGCTGCTGCCGCCATTAACGGGCGCTTGCTGCGATCCCGGTCACCCCCGCAACCCAATACGCACCACAAATCGGGTGCCATTACGACACCGGGCTGTACGGCGGTATGTGCCCGCACGGCAACCAGCACCTGCTGCAAGGCATCCGGGGTGTGTGCATAATCCACCACCACCAAAGGCAGATGACTGCTGCCACCATAACCCTGCATACGTCCCGGTACCGGCTGCACATCAGACAGACGTTGCAAGGCATCGTCAAAAGCAATGCCACTGGCCAGTAATCCACCCAGTGCCGCCAACAGGTTGGACGCATTAAACGCACCCAGCAGCGGCACCTGTAAATCACCTTTACCCCAGTCGCTTTCCACATGCATGCGCAGGCCATTACGGTCTAACTGCAAATTGGAACCCAACAAGGAAGGCCGGACATCATCGCCTCCCTTGCCGTCATTAAAACCATAACTCACCGTTCCCACCGCGCCCGGCATTGACGTCAGCATTTTCCGGCCATAATCATCATCGATATTGATCACTGCATATTTCAGGCCTTTGGTCTCGAACAGGCGGCGTTTGGCCTGACCGTAATTTTCCATCGTACCGTGATAATCCAGATGCTCATGACTGAGATTGGTAAACACCGCCACATCAAATGCCACTCCCGCCACCCGCCCCTGCTCAAGGCCATGAGAAGATGCTTCCATCACCACTCGCTTCACATTTTCGTGGCGTAAATCATCCAGCAAAGTATGCAGGGTAATCGCATCCGGTGTGGTGAAACCACCTTTTTCCAGCTGGCCAAATACGCCATTACCCAACGTGCCAAGCACGCCACAGGGTGCATCTTTTTGCAGCGCATGAGCGATAAACTGTGTCACCGAGGTTTTACCATTGGTGCCGGTAACACCAATCACAAACTGTTTTTTCGTCGGCTCACCATAAAATCGTTCGGCTATGCGGCCCACCTTGTTTTTCAAGTCTGGCACACCGTACACCGGCACCGGCCTGTCACCGCGCATTTCCTGCCGTGCTGTGGAGGATGCCCATAACACCGCGCTCGCGCCGCGTGCAATAGCGTCATCAATAAATTCCTTACCATGTACCAGTTCGCCATCCAGGGCAAAAAACAGATCACCCTTTTGTGTCTTTCGGCTATCCAGGCACAGCCCGCCAATGGCCAGCGCGGGTGCCTGCCGAATAAAATAAATGCCGGCAATCAGCTCGGCAAAGGTCAATGGTTTTGGTGTGGGTTGCACGCTAATCACTGCGTCCCGCTCAAAGATGCCAGCCGCTGGCCAGAATCCGGGTTTACGTTATCCGGGGGAATATCCAGCATGCGTAAGGCACCCGCCATCACCCTGGAAAACACCGGGGCCGCCACGGCACCGCCGTAATATTTTTCACCACGAGGCTCGTCAATCATCACCACCATGGCCAGACGCGGGTCACTGGCCGGTGCAAGACCGGCAAATAACGCCAGATAGCTATCCTCAACATATCCTCCGGCACCGGATTTTTTCACTGTGCCGGTTTTACCGGCGATGCGATAACCCGGTACTGCCGCCCGGGTGCCTGTGCCACCTTCTTCGACAACACGCTCCAGCATTCGGCGTACCTTGCGTAAACTGTTTTCACTCAATACGGGTTCGTACAGAGAAGCCAATTCTGCGGCCTGTGCTTCGCTACGGCGCAAAAAACTCACGGGTAACGGACGACCATCAGTGGCCAACGCTGCGTAAGCTCGGGCCAGTTGCATGGCCGTTACCGACAATCCGTAACCGTACGACACCGTGGCGCGCTGAATGTCATGCCATGCACCGTAGTCGGTTAACAGCCCCGACGGTTCACCAGGAAAACCACTACCGGAATCCGTGCCCAGCCCAACACTGGCGAAGACCTGCCACAGGTGTTCCGGGGTAATCGACAATGCCAGCTTGCTGGCACCCACGTTGCTGGATTTTTGCAGGATGGTGGAAACGTCAATAACGCCGTAGTCACGGAAATCACGAATGGTTTTACGGCCCACCTTCAAATACCCCGGGCGCACATCCACTACCGTGTTGCTGTTAAAACGCCCGGTTTCCAGTGCCGCCGCCACCGTAAACGGTTTAATGGTAGAGCCAGGCTCAAACACATCCGTTACCGCACGATTACGCAAATGGCTGCTTTTCAATTTACTGCGATTGTTGGGGTTATAAGCAGGCTGGTTGACCATGGCCAGCACTTCACCGGTACGCACATCAAGAATCACTATCGAACCGGCATCGGCACGATGGCTTTTTACGGCGGCTTTCAGTTCGCGGTAAGCCAGGTACTGCAAGCGGCGATCAATGCTCAGCACAATATCTTCGCCCGGCTGCGGCTCGGAAACGCGCTCAACGTTTTCCACCACGCGGCCAATACGATCCTTGATCACCCGCTTGGCTCCCGCAATGCTTTTGAGCCGTGCATTGTGTACCAGCTCCATACCTTCCTGACCTTCGTCATCCACATTGGTGAAACCCACCACATGGGCAGTCACCTCACCGGCCGGATAAAAACGCTTGTATTCCGGCAGCAAAGCCACCCCAGGCACTTCCAGCGCCATGACTTTTTCTGCCAGATCGGGAGCGACCCGGCGTTTCAGGTACATGAATTCCTTATCGCGTTTTGCCGCTAGCTGGCGCTCCAGTACACCGCGCTTGAGTCCCAGCACCTTGCTCAGTTGCGGCCAGCTGTCACGCGCCAGAATCAACTCCTGGGGATTAGCCCACACCGAATCCACCGGTGTACTGATGGCCAGCGGTTCACCAAGGCGATCTGTAATCATGCCGCGATGCGCAGGCTCGGAAACCACGCGCGAATAACGGGCATCACCCTGCCCTTGCAGAAAATCCTTACGCACCACCTGCAAATCCACCGCGCGCGCCACCAGCGCCAAGCCCGCCAGGCTCAGCACCGCCAGCACCAACAGACGTCGGCCACGGTAAGTGGGTATGGATGATTGTTCACTCATTTTTTTAAATTTGTTTTTTAAATTCGTTTTTTTCAATATACGCTTCTAATAAAAAATATCCCTCGACTCCCATCGTCACTAACCCGCAAACACCCACACTCATGGCTTTTGCTCCACCTGTTTCACAATCACCACCTCATCCATTTCAGGGTTCACCATGCGCAATTTTTCCCGGGCAATACGTTCCACCCGGCTGTGCGTCGCCCAGGTACCCTGCTCTAACTGCAACTGTCCCCATTCCACATTCATTTGATCGCGTACCTTCTCCAGCGCCTGCAATGCCACAAACCGTTTACGACTCTGATGCTTAGCCTCAATCACGCCCACCGCCGAAACCAGCACCGCCAAAATCATTACCACCAGCAACTTGTTCATTCAATACAGCCATTCAATGCAACCGCTCCGCCACACGTAACACCGCACTGCGGGCACGCGGATTGGCGGCAATTTCCTCCTTACTGGCACGGATCGCCTTGCCAATCAGCTTGACACGCGGCGACAACGCCGACTGCGGAATCGGTAAATCCGGAGGAAAGTCATCACCCCGCGCCTCTTTGCGCAACAGGCGCTTAACGATACGGTCTTCCAGAGAATGAAAACTGATCACCGCCAGTCGTCCACCGGGCCGCAACACATCAAGTGCCTGCGGCAAACATTGTTTGAGATCATCCAGCTCACCATTAATAAAAATACGAATTGCCTGAAAACTGCGTGTCGCCGGGTCTTTGCCTTTTTCATGCACAGGACTGGCCTCAGCGATCAATGTCGCCAATTGACGGGTCGTGCTAATAGGATTTTCCTCACGCGCCTTTACGATGGCGTAAGCAATACGTTTGGCAAACTTCTCCTCGCCGTATTCACGTAACACCCGGCGAATATCATATTCTTCAGCCCGTGCCAGCCACTGGGCTGCACTCTGTCCGCTTCCCGGATCCATGCGCATATCGAGATCACCCTCATGGCGAAAACTGAAACCCCGTTCCGGGTCATCCAGCTGGGGAGACGACACCCCGAGATCCAGAAGAACCCCGTCCACACCACCTGCCTCCGATGCCTGCCAATCTCTCTCTCGCACCAGCCGCTCCAATTCAGTGAATGAACCCTGCGCAATGCTGAAACGCGAATCCGCGCCAAACCGATCCTTAGCTGCCACCACCGCCTGTGGATCTTTATCAATGGCCAGCAATTGCCCTTGAGAATCCAGGCGATCCAAAATGGCACCCGCGTGACCACCCCGACCGAAAGTGCCGTCTACGTAGATGCCATCGGGCCGGATAGCCAGCGCCGTCAACACCTCGTCAAACAACACCGGCTGATGCACAAAGTTTTCGCTCATCGGCGTTATAACGACATCGTCTCCATCTCTGCGGGCAGATCACCAAGATCATCGCCCGCCGCCATCCAGTCACTACGGCTTTCTGTCCATAACTCCTCATTCCATAACTCAAATTTATTGCTCTGCCCGATCAACACCACACGTTTTTCCAGATCCGCGAACTCACGCAACGGCGGCGGTACCAGCAAGCGACCTGTACCATCCATTTCCACCTCAGTAGCGTGGCCAATCAACATCCGCTGCAAACGGCGAGCCTGCCGGTTAAAACTGGGCAGTTTTTGTAACTTGCGTTCAACCACTTCCCATTCCTGCAAGGGATACAACAACAAACAGCGATCACTGTTATCCACCGTGATCACCATCTGCCCATCACAGGTATCAGACAGCCGCTGACGATGGCGCGTAGGCATAGCCACGCGCCCTTTGGCATCCAGATTGAGAGCATTAACCCCTCGAAACAATTTTTCCGGCTCCTCGTATAACCATCAGTCAGTGCTACGCTCGGTGTGGCGGCGTGATCACCCCCGCATTAACACGTAGTGAACTCCACCTTTTAAGCGGCCGCGAATTCAGAAAATCCACAATTAACCACTTTTCCCCACAATATTGCACCACTATAGGTACCCGATTCCCCTACTGTCAAGAAAATAACGCCTGGAATAACATAAAAAACCTGCTTTCCACACAATGACTTAGAGCAACCTGCTCAAAACTCATCCAACCAGGACCCGAGTAGTTTTATGTAATCAAATCGTTGTTAAATGAACTTAAAGTAAAACCTTAAGAAGAAACCAAAAGAAGGGTCGGAAATATTACCAAAAAGAAAATGTGATCATTTTATGACCGCATAAAAATGGAACAAAGCCGCGAAGGTTAAATGAAGATAATCACGTAGGGTAGGCGCGTAGTCTGTGCCCACGCGGCACCGGCTACAAACCGCTCAAACGCAGAATCAACGCGTGGGCACAGACTACGCGCCCTACGGTTTTACTCTGCAAAGCAGACAGATTCACAGGAACTCAATGGATATCCCGCCAGTATTCTTTTTTCAACAAAATGACCAATATCAAAAACCCCGTGAGAAACAGTAATACCCACTTGCCTAAAGCCAGACGCTGCAATTTACTGGGTTCCCCTAAATAAGCAAGAAAGGTAACCAGATCTCGCATGGCGGCATCATATTCTGAGGTGTTCAACATGCCTTTTTCAATAAGTTTGAAGCCACGAATGCGCTCTGATGTATTACCTTGCTCATCGGTATAACTTTCCATAATGGGTACCTGTAAGCCCTGCAACTCCCACAACACATGCGGCATACCCACATCTTTAAAGACACTGTTGTTAACACCCCAGGGACGCGAGTCATCCCGGTAAAACGAACGCAAATAGGTATACAACCAATCAACACCACGGGCACGGGCAATTACCGACAAATCCGGCACCGCTGTGCCAAACCAGCGTTTAGCATCTTCTTCAGCAATAGCCACGTTCATAGACTCACCCACTTTGGCTCCAGTGGTAATGAGCTGATTTCTCACTTCATCGCTGCTCATATCCAGGTCTTGAGCAATGCGGCTGTAACGCATAAAATTGGCGGAATGACAATTGAGACAATAATTCACAAACAGTTTTGCGCCGCGTTTAATGGCGGCACGATCATCCAGCTGGATATCAACCGAATCCAGCATAACATCACTACCGCCTGCTGAAACATTTATCGTAAAAAACCCGAAAAGCAATAAACATATAACTATAAATAGCGGCTTCATTTTTCCGTCACCCTTTCTGGTAACGGTTTGGTTTTATCCCATTTACTGTAAATCGGCATTAACAAGAAAAAGGCAAAATACAAAATGCTGAAAATACGCGAAAACAATGTTGCCAACGGCGTCGCAGTCACCGTGCCCAAATAAGCCAGACCAATAAAACTAACAACAAATACACTTAATGCCAGTTTAAACCAGGGGCCACGATAACGAATGGATCTGACCGGACTGCGATCCAACCAAGGCAACAAAAATAACACTACCATGGATGCCCCCATAGCCACTACGCCCAGAAACTTATCCGGCACCGCACGCAAAATGGCGTAAAAAGGAGTGAAATACCATAAAGGTGCAATATGTTCCGGTGTTTTAAGCGGGTCCGCCGGCACAAAATTATCCTTTTCCAAAAACCAGCCACCCATTTCCGGGGCATAAAAAATCACCGCAGAAAAAATGATCAAAAACACCACGACACCCACCATATCCTTCACCGTGTAATACGGGTGAAAAGGTATACCATCCAGTGGAACCCCATTTTCATCTTTTTGCTTTTTAATTTCGATGCCATCCGGGTTGTTCGAACCCACCGAATGCAAAGCGATCATGTGAAATAACACCAGACCAATCAACAACAATGGAAAAGCAATGACATGGAAAGCAAAAAAACGATTGAGTGTGGCATCAGCCACCACAAAGTCACCCCGAATCCACAGCGCTAAATCATCACCGATATACGGAATCGCACCAAACAGGGAAATAATCACCTGCGCCCCCCAGAACGACATTTGTCCCCAAGGCAACAAATAACCCATAAACGCCTCGGCCATCAGCACTACAAAAATCAGCATGCCAAATACCCACAACAATTCACGCGGCTTACGGTAAGAACCGTAAAGTAAGGCACGAAACATATGCAGATAAATCACGATAAAGAAAAATGATGCCCCCGTAGAATGTATGTAGCGGATCAACCAACCCCAATTCACATCACGCATAATGTATTCCACCGACGCAAAAGCAGTGTCGGCAGTGGGCTTATAATTCATGGTGAGAAATATACCGGTGAGCAATTGAATCACCAGCACCAAAAAAGCCAGCGAGCCAAAGAAGTACCAGAAATTCAGGTTTTTAGGTGCGTAATATTTAACCAAATGATCCTGCCAAAATGCGGTAACCGGAAATCGTTCATCGGCCCATTCTCGCAAATCACCCAGGCTGCGCGATATTTTATCGAACATTAAATGGCCTCCGAATCAACACCCACCAACAGACGGGTCGCTGACACATAGTGGTGAGGTGGTATAACGAGGTTCGAGGGGGCTGGCATACCAGCATATACACGCCCGGCAAGATCATAAGTAGAGCCATGGCAGGGACAGAAAAAGCCACCTTTCCATTCCGGCCCAAGATCCGGGGGGGCAAATTCGGGACGGTATGTTGGTGAGCAGCCCAGATGGGTACAAATACCGATCATTACCATATATTCAGGATTAATGGAGCGCTGTGCATTCTTGGTATAAACAGGTTGCTGAGAAAGTTCGTCCGAATTAGGGTCACGCAGAAATTTGTCCAGCTTCGGCAATGTCTTCAGCATTTGCTCGTTTCGCCGCAATACCCAAACCGGCTTACCTCGCCATTCCACTGTCATCAGCTGCCCTGGTTCCAGCTTACTGATATCCACATCGGTAGGCGCACCCGCAGCCTTCGCTTTTTCACTGGGGTCCATTGACAGTATAAAAGGTGTAGCCACATAAACCGCACCGACGCCACCCATGGCAGCCGTTGCCGCCAGTAACATGCGACGGCGACCATAATCAATTTCATCCGTGCTCACATAATTCCCCTTAATAACAAGTGCCGCTATTGAACCGAGAATCCCCAGTTGACTACGCACTTCAGAGGATAATTAGCGGACATGCCAGAATTAACTTCAGGTCAGGCATTTCACCACGTAGGTGTAGCTTTCCTCCATGAGTCTAATCGGACTCTAGAGGGTATTAACAAAGACAGACAATTCGCTAATAAAAACATCCATTAGCCGAGGAGCATAGCAGAGAATGAGAACACAACAATATCGTTTATATTAATATAATTATAAGCTAATTTTTTTGTAGTGCCAAAAACAGAGGGTTAGCAATAACAAGACAGACATTCAACCTAACTCCAGTTATTGGCACACATAAAATGGATAATGAGCAATGCCCACAGGCACAAAAAAGGGCTCCGAAGAGCCCTTTTCATATTCACTACATGCAGGTCATAATACCCACCGACATCCCGTTATGCGCGCACCAGACCATACTTGGTCATTGCCTTACGCACGGAAAACCAGCCAACGGCGGCGATCAGTAAAGTCACCACAATATCGAAAATTGAGGTCATGGGGATATGGTAAAACTCCGGCGACACCGAACCGGAAACCCAAGTGTAACGCTCTATCCAGGTTCCCAGCAGGATGCTGATAGCAACAAACACAATGACAGTCGGATTATGGCGATTTGGCGTCCACACCGCAAAAGTGAGGAAAGGGATAACAAACTTCAGCACCAGGAAGGTCCACCACAGCGGTGCCAAATCATAAAGCATCATGTCATTAAAACGATCCATTTCTTCAGGCAAACGACCGTACCACATGATCAGATATTGCGTGAAGTAGAAATAGGTCCACAAAATCGTGAAGGCCAGCATCATTTGTGCCAGATAATTAAAGACAAAAGGCTTGTACGGTTTGTTCACCTTGCCGGAACGATGCAGCATGATTAACAGAAGCGCCAGGAAGGCCAAAAAGAAGTGGAACATACTGACGAACTGGTAAATACCGTAACTGGCACTGTGCCAGTTTACCACCATGGTCATTTCAAAATCCCAGGCAATCATAGTGCCGTACAACACATACACACCCGGAATAACCAGAGCAATATTCCGGAAAGTACGATGCACTTTGGGATCATCACTCACATCCGTCAAATGCTGGTATTTAATAAACAGACAGAAAAAAGCGGCCACTACCAGGAAACCCAGGATCTGGCGTGTCACCAAAAAGGTGTAATTCAACCAGCCGCTGAGATGCACATCTTCATCATCCGCGAGAGACAACCACGGGAAAGTACTTTCACCACTGTAAAGCAACAGCAGTAACAACACACCCGCCAATGGAAACAGTGCCGCTGTGGAAACCGCAAAATATCGCACCTGAAAACGCCATTTACCATTCACCAAGTGCAGAATCGACGCAAACGTCACACCTGCCAGCGCCAAATACAATACGATGAGGAAATTTGTGGTCAACACCGACCAGCTGCCAAAATTTTCCATTTAACCCTTGCCCCTTTTATCTATTCTTGTCGAGCGCAGCAAAATATTGCTCGCTTTACCGTTGCTCTATTTTGCCGCAACCTGGGATTCTTTCACCAGGCCATTTTTAAGATAGTTCACCACATGCCAACGCTCTTCGACAGTCAGGTCATTCGAACCACCCTGCTCTCCCACCACGCCGTAAGCAGGCATTACATAACTACCAAACGTAATCGTGCCCCATAGCCAACCTTCTGTCATTGATTGCTGAACGTAATCGTCAGTCAGATCAATGGCACCTATTTTGCTGGCCACAGGTGACTCCGCCTTGCCCGTCAACCCATGGCAAGCTGCACAATAAATGCGATAAAGAGTGCGTCCTTCTTTCAATGATGCTGCATTGACCGCAATCGGGTTAACCAGATCCCTGGATGCCTCCCGATTCGCTACCTTGGTAGGAATGCCCATTACCGGAACCGAACGTGCCGGAAAAGGCGTCATCACTCCTTCCTGTGGTTTGATGCTGGGCTGATTCATCATATCCTGCGACCATGGCCAGGCCAGCACCGCAGAAGGAACAGCCAATGCAGTCAACAATACCGCAATGCGTTTCATCGAATGGTTCGTTGCACACTTCATCGAATCGCCTCTTCTCGAATTTCCAATACCTTGTGCTTTTCAAAAAGCCCCTTTACCGACTCACTAATACTTTCATCGATTTCCACAATAATGGCCACTTGATCCAGGCTCACTTTTTCGCTGTACAACGAGCTACGTTTTCTCAATAGCCCCGACAAAAAGATAAAGGCGAAAAACGTCAGCCATACGGCGAAGAAAATCAGCATTTCGTAAACCAGCACAATATTCGACGGCAACGCAATGACTGGCTTGCCCCCTTGTGGTTGCACCAGAAAGCTTGCCTGTGCGGCAGCCAAAAATATGAAGCCGAAAACTACACCAAAAATAGCCCCAAACAAGGTGAATTTTTGAATATGTACTGGACGTTCGCCCAATACTTCTTCAACTTCAGGGTGTTCAATGGGTGATGTCATGGTGACATCATCCACCGTTAAACCCGGGACTTCATTGCGACGAATATCAGCGATGGCATCATGAGCCTCTTCAAAGTCGCCAAACAGACCCATCATTCTTTTTTTGCTCATTTATGCACTCCCTCCACCAGTGGTTTGAGTCACTGGTTTTGCATGATCGGTCATACGCACCAGGTCTTCTTCACCCGCAGACCGTTTACGATGAAAGACCATCTCCTTCACTTCATACATGGAGACTGACGGAAACACCTTCACAAATATCAGGAACAACATGCCAAACCAGCCAAAGCTGCCAAACACAATGGCCCATTCAACAATGCTGCCGTACATGATATCCCACTGGTGTGGCTCCTGTGACATGGACAATGTCGGTGCCACAATCATCCAGCGCTCGAAGAACATTCCCAGATTCAGGAACAACGAGACCACAAACATGGTGGGCATATGCCGACGTAACTTCCTGAAGGCCAGCGCAAACGGCAATACAGAGCCACAGAAGAGCATGGTCCAGAATATCCAGGCATAAGCACCGGTTGCTTTAGCAATCAACAACTCCTTGTTATAGACATCATGACCATACCAAACAGAGGCGAACTCAATAAGATTCAGGTAAGTCCATACCATCGCTATAGCAAAGGTCAGTTTGGCCGTTTTTTCCATGATCGGCAGCGTCATATAATCTTCAAAGCGGAAGAAATAACGCAACAGGATAAACAGCGTAATGATAGCCGCACAGCCCGAATATAATGCACCTGCCACAAAATATGGCGGGAAAGAAGTAATGTGCCAGCCTGGCATAATGGACATGGCAAAATCAGCCGACACAATAGAATGCACCGATACGGCCAAAGGAATCAGGAAGCAAGCCATCAACAAATAAATTTTGCGGAAGTGACGCCATTGACGGTCACTACCTACCCAGCCCAGCGCCAGAATGCCGTACAACTTTTTACGCCAGCCAGTGGTGTTATCACGACAGATCGCCAAATCAGGAATCATGCCCACAAACAGAAACAGCATGGAGGCAGTAAGGTAAGTCGTAATGGCGAATGCGTCCCACACCAACGGTGAACGGAAGTTTGGCCAGATGCCTCGATCACTGACATAAGGCAGCACCCAGTACAGATTCCAAACACGTCCTAGATGAATCATCGGAAATATACCGGCCGTCAACAATGAAAACGTTGTCATCGCTTCGGCAAACCGATATATCGGTTTACGCCAATCGGCATGGATCAGATGCAAAATTGCCGACAGTAATGTGCCGGAATGACTCATGCCAATCCAAAACACAAAAGCAGCAATGTACATATCCCACATATGGGGATTATTCAGATTCGCCGTACCCATACCCACGGTGTACTGGATGTATTCTGCAACCACTGCGGTTGACACCATGGCAATACACACTGCCAGCGTCACCCAGTAGGCAGGGCGCGGATTTTCCATGCTCTTCAACACATCAGTGTTGATTTTCGCCCACGCAATCTGCTCGTTAATATCTTTTTCTGTGACCATCGTCATTGTTATATCACCTTAATCTTTTTGACGGCTCTGCTTAAAAAGTCTTTGCAAACCTTCCGATCTAAATATCTTCACGAACCCGTTCGAGGTACATCACCGACGGATCAACATTGAGTTCTTCAAAGATTCGATAACCGCGCAAATCAGCATCTTTTTTGGCCAGCTTGGTTTTTTGATAAACACCGCGTTCCACTTGGTGCTTTTTCCAGAGTTTGCTGACCATGCTGCTTTCATCCATCGTGTCGCCGAACACAATGGCCGATGTTGGACAGGATTGCGCGCAAGCGGGTACCATTTCTCCATCCTGCACCGGACGGTCTTCCATAAAGGCCTTGTCCTTAACCGAGCGAATACGCTGCATGCAGAAGGTACACTTCTCCATCACACCCTTGTCACGCACAGAAATATCAGGATTAAGCTGCTGCTCCATCGGTTCCGGCCAGGACGATTCGTAATAGGAATAAAAATTGAAGTAACGCACACGGAAGGGGCAGTTGTTGGAACAATACCGTGAACCAATACAACGGTTGTATACCTGTGCATTCAGGCCATCCGGCGTGTGATAAGTCGCTGCCACCGGGCAAACCGGCTCGCAGGTTGCGGCACCACACTGCTGACACATCATTGGCAGGAAGCTGGCCCCCTGCTCCGGATGCTCCAGCTCCTGTTGATCCCAGTAGCGTTCAATACGCATCCAGTGCATGGCCTGGCCTTTTTCAAACCTTTCTTTACCCACCACAGCCAGATTGTTTTCGGCATAACAGGCTGTGGAGCAAGCATTGCAACCAATGCACAAATCCAGATTGATGGCCATGGCCCAGCGATGCTCGTAATCGTGATGACCACCTTCTTCGGCACCTTTACGATAGTCTGACCAATGGTTGAGAATATTATCCAATGACATGATTAAGTGCCCTCCGTACGGCGAACCTGCTCAACTGGCACGGTCCCCACCAACTTACGTCCCACCTGACTGTCCCCAGCTCCCGTTCCCATACGCACAATAGAGAGCGAATCCGCTGGCCCCACACGCTTCACAGTCACGCGCGTACTGTACATAGCCAGCTCGCCCGTTTTAGCGTCTGTCGTTGCATCAAGAATTTGCAGGGGATTAACGCCCAGTCCCTTGGCATAACGCCCGTAGGCTTCATGCCCCTGACCCAGTGGTATTGCCACTGCATCCGCATGCATGCCTTTAAGCAGCACTACACGCAATTTAACTGAGCCCTGTGCAGAATTCACTTCCACTAAATCCAGATTTCCAATGCCCATTTTTGCGGCAGTATCCGGATGCATTTCCACCCAGGAGTCCCATACTACTTTGCTAATCTGATCCGGCGCTTCCTGCAACCAGGGCAGATTGGCATGACGCCCATCAAACAGACCCAGACGGGGTGATGGCAGCAGCGTTAAGCCCGCATTGTCATCCACTACTGGCGCTGCAAACGAGACGACGGTCGATTGTAACGTTTTCGTGCCTGAGTCCACTTTGATAACACCGGTTTGTAAAGCCGTATTCCAAAATTCGTCGTTACTCTTCGCGTCATTCTTCACTGAAGTCGGCATTGCAGCAAAGGCATTGCGTAAATACGCGTAATAATCCTCGAACTGACCATAATCGTCCTTTTTACGCTGCTTGAGCAGGGTCAACAGAATATCGCCCAGCCCTTTGGTCTCGGCATTGAGCTTTTCCATCAATGGCTGCTGCATATGAATTGCATTGGCTTCAGCCTGATCGGCGGGTACCTGCGTACCCCAGTCTTCCAGATAGGAATCCATTGGCAGCACCAGATCAGCAGCCATGGCGGTTTCATCCGGAAACTGTGAAATAGCGACCTTAAAACCAATATTGGCCATTGCTTCGGTCAATCCCAGACTTTTCGGAGCGCTGTACACCGGGTTGCTACCATGAAAAATCACTACATCCAGTTTTTTTGCGTTAGCCGCTTCGGCAAAAGCCACCAAGTCAGCTGTGCCACCCTGTTTGGCCATAAGTTGTGGAAAAGGAAAATCACCAGCAGACTCAATGGTCTTGCCCACATTGCCAAGAATATGGTTCAACATCATGATGGCCGCAGTTGTGGAATAACCTTGTGCCTGTCCCTCAACGCCTGCGCCCGCCAGCACCAGACTCGGCGTACGTTCACTCAACAGTTGGGTAACACGCTGAATACGATCACCCGCCACACCGGTCATCCGTGCCACTTTGGTGATATCGTAGGTGTTGATCAACGTACGCACATCGGCAGGAATGCCGGTATCGCTTATCTTAATTTTATTCAGCAGTAAATTCGCCATGCCTAATGCCAGCACAGCTTCTGTACCCGGCTTGATCGCCAACCATAAATCGGCACTACCACCGGTAAGCGACATTTTGGGTTCGATCTGCACCAGCAGACCACGTTCTTTATTTGTACGGAATTTAGCGTATTGCCCGGCGTACTGTACGGGAGACTGGCCCGCACCCATGAAATCCGCACCAAAGGAAACAATCATCTTCGCTTTGTCCAAGCGCAAACGCGGATTGGCCTCACCCAACATGTCCTGATTAACAGCGCGGGAAACGGCATTATTAACCACTTCATGCACATAGTGGTTTGTTGACCCCATGGCGTCGAGGTGATTTGTCAGCAACACGGACTGGTGGCCACTGATGCTGCCTGTAAACCAGGCAAAACGGTCTCCATTGACAGCGCCTAATTTTTCTTCCATGACTCCCAGCGCCTTGTCCCAACTGATTGGCGTTAGACTGCCGCCAGTGCGCATCATCGGCGAGGTAATACGGTCAGGGTTATAATGCCCCTGTACACCGGCCTGACCCATCATGCAGAGTTTGCCATTATTCACTGCCGCATCCGGGTTACCTTCCAGCTTCAGCACACGACCTTCGCGCACTCGACCGTGAATACCACAACCTGCCGCACACTGCGTACAGGTTGAGGCATACCAGACTCCCACTCCCGGAATGACATATTCTTCCGGCATAAGATAAGAGACCACATCTTCCTTACCCTCTTCCAGCGTGACGGTCGTGGGCATATCGCACCCTGTCAGTGCAACGCCCGCACCACTCCAACCCATCACTTTCAGAAAACTTCTACGGTTCATTTTTCCGCTCATAATCGTTATTCCGCTCTATTGAACCCACTCAAATCTACATTTTAATCAGCGATAAGCTGATTACTTATGACACTTCCAACAATCACCCGGCGCACCGAGATCCTTGTTTGCAATATGGCAGTTGACACAGAAACCCATATTTAACGGCTTCACCTTGTTGGCCACTGTCATGTTTTCCACGTCACCATGACAAAACGCGCATATTTCCTTGACATCCTCCACTGGAAAATCACGGTCAAACGCCAGGGTTTTCAAATGCTTTTCATGGGTAAAATGTACAAAATCCGGAAGATCATGAACTTTTTTCCAGGGGGGGGACTCTTTATCTTCCCAGTATTTTGTCAGCTGTTGAATGCGTGGTTTATCAGTCGCAATCACTTTGTGACAACCCATACATTTGCTGGTAGGCGGGATACCTGCCACCTTGCTGCGGCGTGCATAGGTGTGGCAATACATGCAGTTAATATCATTGTCCTTGACATGAATGTCGTGTGGAAACTCGATTGGCTGGGGCACATCTTCACCCGTGTGCGTGCCACTCGGCGGTACCACATCATACTTGACAGCCATTGCCATGGAGGACATCAGCAACATCGCCAGGAACACCATCCCGGCAAGTCCAGCCCTGGCAAAGCCTGCGCCCGGATTGATCAAACGGTTCATCACTACCATTTTCTTCCTCGATACATTTTGTTGTTTATCAACTTTTGTTTTCACCAATGTTTCCACGAACCCCGGTACAAAGCCAATGGGTTAAAACGTGGAAAACACTGCCCTGCCAGACAAATAACTGGCAAAACATGCTCTTTAAACACAGCTCGCGCCGCAATATGGGAATTTTTAGACTTCTGCTAAATCAAGCCAGCCGAAGTAGCCGCTTGCTCTCCCTCAATTCTTTGCGGATCGTATCCGCTTGTTATTTTAAACAGGCCACTCTCCTCGGCCTATCATCGTTATCGCCGCAGTTTCTTATTGGCTCTGTCTGAAGGGCACCTGGCACATCCTACAGAGACCATCCTGAACCGAACTGGCTAATCGAAACGTATCTTTAAGTTGTTATCACAACCTATATATCAGAATATTATTATTAATCCAACAAAATCTGTTGTCAGCTTTATCCTGCTGTCGGACGATGCTAGACCAATCTCAGCGGGCATGTCAACGCAATTCATAAGAAAAAAGCTCAGGAAATATTTCGCGCACAGAGTCACCGCCTCGCATTGGTGCAACCACCCGTGCAACATCACCTATCACTGGTCAAATCGCCCCAAGTCAGTGCATTTATACAGCGACAATGCGATAAATTTGCACGCGCTTAGCCGTCAATGCGCACAGTCAAAATATCACACGGGGCATGGTGTTGCACAGCATTTGCTACCGAACCTAACAAGCGCGACAAGCCATGGCGTCCGTGTCGGCCGATAACAATCAAGTCAACCCCGGTATCTTTTGCGTACTCAATAATTTCTGACTTTATTGATCCTTGCACAACCAGTGATTTAACCTGAATATGCGTTGATTTCCCCACCAGATTTGTCAGTGTTTTTTCCGCCTGAGTGATTAACTGTTGCACAATTTCCTGCTGTTCTGGCAAAACCAGCTCATTGGCCAAGTCAACAGGAATATATTCCACCACATGCAACAAGCTCAGCTGAGCATGATAATGCTCGGCCAACTCCACTGCGCGTGAAAATACGGCAACATTTTCAGCGCTTAAATCAACTGCACATAAAATATGTTGATAACAGTTCATAGCAGCCTCCTTAATATAAGTTCAACCCATCAACCTCAAAAGAATGACATATTTTTGTGCCTGCGCAGAGACCTGCTTTGCAGGGTGTGGGCAAAATCTCTGTCAGAGAGACATATACCCGTACTGCCTGGTTCCAGTGATACTTTACCTAAAGATTTTCGCCTGAGGAATGAATATGCCACAACTAATTGACAGATAGGGCCAATAACAACCTCCCAGCTACATATGCTTTGTATATATAGCGTATTGGCAGGTGAAATAATTTATTATTCAGTTCAGTATGCCCGCAAAAAATACAACCAAAATGATTAGGCAGTGGCTCCCTGCTGCTGGCAAATCTGTGCAGCAAATTTCAGCGCTTCATTTAATGTTTCTGTTATTGGCCAACCCTGCAACATTCCGGCAATAGTGACGGCACTAAAGGCATCACCTGCACCAACAGTATCAATAATATTTTTTACCGGCACAGACTGACCTTCCACGATGCCCTCTTTACTCAACACAAAAGCCCCTTGCGCACCGCGTGTGACAATAAGCTGCTCTAACTGACAGCCTGCAAACAACTCCTTTGCATAAACCTGTAATTCGGGACCATCACTCATTGCCCGGCGGGTCACTTCACACAACTCTTCGTCATTGAGTTTTACCCAGGTGGCACGCTGTAAAATACTTTCAAGCAGGGACATTTCCCACCAGGGTTCACGCAAATTCAGATCAAGAAAAACGGGCGCACCTGTTTTTTGCAACAAAATATCCAGTGCGTTTCTTGATGCTTGTGTCCGCAATGCCAGACTTCCGTGATAAACCAGTGCCGGCGCGTGTTCTGGCAGCGCATTCAATGCAGCCTGCGCATGGATATGATCGTATGCCTGCTCTGTTACGATCTCATAACCGGGTTGACCATCCTGCAATGTCACCACAACCTGACCAGTGGGATAACAATCGCTGATTTGTATGCCGGATATGTCCATGCCTTTTTCACGCATGCGAGCACATACGTCATTTCCATGACGATCATTCCCCACACTGCTAATCAACAATGGCGCGCAGGAAAACTCTTGCAAGTGCCAGGCAACATTAAACGGTGCGCCACCCAGTACCGCCTGGCCATCAGGAAAACAGTCAAACAGCACTTCACCAAAAATAACGGGGCGAGCTTGTGTCATTATTTACACCTGCCTTGATTTATTCACCGGGAATCACGATGTCACCCAGAAAATCATAATGTGCCATGCCTTCCAGAATTCCCCAGGCAAAACAGCTTTCCGCAAAATACACTCGTTCACGCCCTTTGAGTCGCGCAAGCTCGGGGCTGTAGTTACCTACTACCAGTCCCAACGTATTACCACGTAACATGTCTTCATCATTACCGGAATCACCCGCAACTAAAATGCGTTCCGGGGGAAGTCCCCATTTAATCGATAAATAACGAATGGCCAAACCCTTTGATGCACGCACAGGCAACAGGTCCAGAAACTCGCCATGTGAAAAAATAAGTTTGGCATGCAGATCGAGGTGACGTAAGTGCGCCTGAATTTTTCGCACTGTGGGCGCTTTTTCGGGATCAATAAAATAACTGATTTTATGTTCGCGCTGAACGCTGTCAGCTTGAATTTTCAAACCCGGGATATCCACCAATGCTTTACGCAGCTCTTTGGGTTTCCAGCGATAATCCACATGCTGTTTCCATGCGTAGTCTTCCAACATTCCATGACCGTAATGAATTTCACTCCCGACCGAGGTGATTAAAAAATCCGGGCATGGCAGGTTTTCTGACTTTATAACATCCTGCGCACTTTCCAGTTTTCGCCCGGTAGCGAATGCCAGGCCAATTTTATGGTGACCATTTAATTTCCGTCCCTCCTTGATCGTTTTGATCAGTGTTTTAAGTGCCTCATCATCTCCCAGTAATGTGTTGTCGATATCACACACTAAAATACGATCAAGAATCGGCAGGTGGGATTTTTTCCGGGTAGAAACCTGATGGTTGGCACGGCGCGGCTTTTTAATAACCCGCTGAATGATTCGCACATAATTGTCTGCATGGCTTTCCCATGAAAAATATTTATATGCACCATCAAGCCCGTTTTTTGACCATTGACGCCAACGACGTTTATTATGTAAGGCATCCAAAATAGTATTTCCCAGTGCATCAACATCCAGTGGATCAATAAGCACACCATTTTTACACAAACCGATAATGTCGCGCGGCCCTCCGTCCTCAGTGGCAATAATCGGCAAACCGCAGGCAGCGGCTTCAATCAGTGTTAATCCAAAAGGTTCCGTTAATGCAGGGTTTACAAACACGCCTTTGCTTTTTGCCGCCATACGGAACAGGTCTTCAATGTGTTCTGACTGGTGATGTTTTGGATAGGCGGCGCAGCCATAAAGATCGTATTTATCGAACAATAATAATAATTGTGTCAGCACTTCACGCGCGCCTTTGTCCAACTCACCGATATCATCACGATTACCTGCCACAATCACCAGATTGGCCATTTCGCGCAAGGCCTTGTTTTCACCAAAGGCCCGTACCAGTGTCTCCAGGTTTTTGCGCTCATCCGGCCTGGCAATCGCCAGCACCATGGGTTTTTTGGGTTTGTTCAGAAAGCGTGAAAGCACGGCGGCCATGGGTGAAGTGCTTTCTTGTGTACCGGGTTTACGGAACCGGTTTACATCCACCCCGGGAGGAATCACCGTCATACGTCTCGGGTGATAATTTTCGTAAATCTGATATTGCTCTTCCACTTCCTGATTGGTGCTGGCGACCATCAAATTGGCATTGCCCAAGGTAACCTCTTCAGCCTCAATACGCTGAATAAGGTTGTAGTGTGATTCGATACTGGACTTTTTCAATCCTTTTTCTAACAGGCGCTGCTGTTTTACCCTGCCCAATGAGTGTCCGGTAAAGGCCATAGGCACACCTAATAATTGGGCCAGACGTGTCGCTACATAACCCGCATCGGCATAATGGCCATGAATAAAGTCCGGCATGCGCCCAACTCGGCGGATGTGCTGTAAAACATTATCAACAAAGGCATCAAGGTGTGGCCATAACACTTCTTTGCGCAAATACCGCCGGGGCCCACAGGGAATGCGTACAATGCGTGCATTGCTATTAACGCCAGAAGAATCAGTCAATACTTCAAAAGGCTCGGCATAAATATCATTCACTTTGCTGTCAAACACCTGACGGGTGAGCAAGTCCACCTGCCCTACACCTGAATGCTTTACCAAAGCTTGCGCCAGTTCGACAACATATTTTATTTGGCCACCGGTATCGGCATCCCGGCCTAACTCTAAATTGTGACCCCTGACCAGCCCGTGAATACTGACAAGCATGATGTACAAGCCATCGTTTCTTAATTCTTTTTGTTCCGTGTCTGGCATAAATTTCCGCTGATAATCCGTTTTAGCAAGCGTCATTAAATATTATTATTTAATATTACCGGAAAAACCATTTTCACCGATAAACACCTGCGTACCTGGCACAACAGCAGCAAACAATTTAATAACATCGGTATTGCGCATCTTCACACAACCATGTGAACTGGGCACACCCATCTCATCCTCATCGGGACAACCATGGATATAGATATAACGACGCATGGTATCCACTGCACCCAGACGATTTTTACCAGATTCCAGACCCGATAACCACAGAATACGTGTCAGCACCCAATCACGACCCGGAAATGCCTGCCGCAGATCTGGTGAATAAATCTCACCGGTATTACGCCGCCCGACAAAAACAGCATTGGTTTTTGCGTCACCACCTATCATTGCCCTCACCTGATGCCACCCACGGGGGGTACGCTCACTACCCGCCTGTTCACCCACCCCGTTTTTTGCGCTGGCAATCGCCACATCCATGGCTACCATATCGTCCATGAATAATTGTAAACGCTGCTCTGCAATATTAACAACAATCAGATTATTCACTACTGAAACCCCACAAAACACCTGTCACGCAATATACGTTGAGTAATGATTAGAACACCCACCCCCATCAACCATAAAACCATTGTTATTTTCTTTTCGTACCAAAATAAAAAGGGATCAGATTTCAGATTGTAGTACATCCAGAGACAGAAGGTTTTTCAAAGAACATCATTAACCTGATGGCTTTTAGTTTCGATAATCCACACGCTTTTTGCCCTCTACCAAGCCCATTAAAGGCGCACAGGAAAATTATTACGCCTATGAGCAGAGCCGAAGAAAACTACGAGGACGGCGCATTAGAACACCCGGGGAAAATTGGATGGGTAGAAGGAGGAAAGCTTGAAGCGGGAACACAACCCGACACATGGGACATCCGGGTTAAAAATGTTTTGGCATTACGACATCATGCCAAGCATAAACAAGACATGACCACCAGCAACCTCTTTTTTCCATGAGTAACGGCCTCCCCGGTGTAATTCAACCGGGGAAGGCCTGTCACGATAGCATTCATCTGACAAAAAAACGCCATCTATTGTTGCATGACACATACTGGTGAATTACAGACCCAGGATAAAATCAGCCAAAGCCTCAATATTTACATCGGATACGCGCGGCGAGTAGGGAGGCATTGTTGCATTGCCCCAATTGCCCCTTCCACCATTTTTAATTTTATCAACTAATAGGGCTTTTGCATTAGCGGTATCTTTATATCTGTCGGCAATAGCTCTCCATGAGGGACCAAAAAACGCAGTATCAATACTGTGACATGCCAGACAACCACTCTCCCTCGCCAAAGCAAGGTCACCAACAACAGGCTCAGCGGTTACGGCTACTGTCTTCACACGGTCGATATCATCTCCTGAGTCCAGCGCAGTAACACGGACAGGGGCTGTTATCAGGCTTCCACCCAACAGCCCGATATCCGCCAAAGCATCCACCGTAATGGTACGATTTTCGCCGCTGCCCAGTGTACCCAATACCCAGAACGCCTCCTGGCTACCGATACACGCCGCCCCACAACCTGTCGCATCTGGCTCGGCATCATTTGCAACGTCAAATTGAAGCCCGGACGGTACGCGAAGCAGTACGCTGATGTCATTAACGGGCGCGGCAGATACGTTGCTGATGCTGAATTCATAACGCAAACGCTCACCCGCCGCCACCGGATCGGGAGTGGCACTGATATCGAGCGTAAGGGGAAACGTTTTTTCGACAATGGTTACCACCTGCTCGGCGCTGGCATCAAGGTTTGCTCCTCCATCATGACGCAACTCGGCGCGGATGGAGAGGATCTGACCAGCGATGGCAGTCGCACTTACGCTGGCCTCAATGGTACGCCGCAGGGTGTCGCCTACAGAGAGACTGCTGACATCCCAAACAATGTCGCCAGTGACGGCGTCTTCGGTGCCGCTATCACTGATGCTGTTCGCGCTCACCCCCGCAGGCAGAATGATGCGCAACTCCAGGCTATCAAGTGCTGTGTTGTCGATATTGCCGACATCAACGGTGAAAGTCAGGCTATCACCCGGTATAAGCGGCTCCTTCGAGGCACTCACAGCCAGCTGTGAGCCTGGATTGTTGTTCACCACCACGGTTCTGGACACGTTGACAACATCAATGACGCTGGAAGAACTGGCCCGTACAGATGCGATGACCTGCTCGCCTGCCAACACACCCGGGAGAACCTGTGCATTGATGGTGATAGTGCGACTTTCACCTTCAGCCAGCACACCCAGTGCCCAGGAAGCTTCCACGCCATCGGCACATCGTGTTCCGCAACCTTCTGCATTTGGCTCAGCATCATTTTCAGCATCAAACTGGAGTTCCGCTGGTACCGTATACACTACCGAGACATCATTAACCGGCTGCGCTGACACATTACTCACCGTCATCGTGTAAAGCGCTCTTCCCTCCGAACTCACCGGGCCATTCACAGCGACATCCAGCAAAAGATGTGGTTTGACCACCAACGGTAATGTGGTTTTTATCTCACGACTGCTGTCACGAACCGTCAGCTGCGCCGTAAAATCACCACTTGAAGTATAAGTGTGCTCCTGAGATGCAATATTGGCACAGTCACCGATACTGTAATCATCCGTCCCGTCATTATTGATATCCAGCGCACAGGTCAGTGCAGCACCCTCCGGGCCACTGATTTGCCAATAAAAAGTGGTTGCTATCGTCGAATACGCCGGGTCCGGATCTACGGTGAACTGGCTGATGACCAGTGGTACCGATGACACGGTCAGTTCAATGGATGCTTGCACCGGAGCACTCGTACCATCTTCAACCATCAGACGAACCTGATAAACGCCTGCCTGGGTATAGGTGTGCGTCTGTGAGGTATTGCTGGCGCAATCGTTAATAATGTAGTCATCTGTACCATTTGCATCGACATCCAGTTTGCAGGTTAATGTGCCACCATCGCCATCGCTGACATCCCAACCAAAGACCGTGGAACTGCCAGTCTCTGGAGCCTCAGGTGTTACGGAAAAGCGCGTAATTTTCGGAGGCGAAGTGATGTTCGGCTCAGTAATCGTCACGTTCACATTCTGTTGTACCGGCGCATTAATATCATCCACAACGGTCAGCCGTACCTGATAATCCCCGGCCTGTGTGTAGGTATGTATTTGCGAGGTATTGTTGGCACAATCATCAATGGTGTACTCGTTTGAGCCATCCGCATCAATATCCAGATTACAAATCAGCGTATCACCTTCTGCATCGGTAATGTTCCAGCTAACTGTCACTGACATACCAACATTGACGCTGACCGGGCTTACCGTCACATTGTCAATAACTGGTGCGGTATTAACCGCGTTAACAGTGATTGCAATGGTATCGGTACCTGTCGCTCCGTCACTGTCTGTGGCTTTTAACGTAATGGTATGACTACCGGCGGAAAGCATGGAGAAAATATCTGTACCTGTTCCCAGTTGACCATCAATCTGGGAAGACCATACGAGGCGGGCTCCAGTCAATGCGCCATCTTCATCGTCCATACCTCTACCAACGAAAAGGACATTACGATCCTCTGAGTGAACACTTCCATTCGCCGGACTGGTGATCACCGCTGTGGGAGCTAAGTTGGACGTGTCGCCTCCATCGGGATCACTCTCTTCTCCACAAGCGCCCAATAACAACGATAAAGAAATAACAATACCTTGAATCCACTTCATTGACGACATGACATCCTTCCTCCAATCCCTTGTTTTTTTGATTTTGTAACGGCTCAGCTGAACACATATCTTTCAGCCATTAACGTTACGCCCTACAGCGTTTTTCCTCCTTAGCAGGGCGAAAAAAAGCAACTCCAGCGATGATGATAAAATATCAGCAAACTCTGGTTAGGATATCGGTTAAACTGTGTGTTGTTAATCGGTAAAAACCCAATGGTTATCGGGTATGGTGTAAATTATTCCGGCACAGGGGGGCGGGCGACAAAACAGAAGGTTCAGCCGTTTGTGTCTGCAATACCGACGAACCCTGATAATGTCAGAGAGAGAGCAGGATTGATTTACTCATTTCCAGCGAAACAACACCGCACCCAGCAACAAAAAAACCGCACTCATCACTGCAAGCACCACCAGTTGTGTACTCACCTCTACCAAACCTGCTCCGTCGATCATGATACTTCGCGCCGCATCAATGATATGAGTCAACGGAAAAATCAATGCCAGATTTTGCATCAGCGGATTGGCCCCCTCCAATGAAAACCACACTCCGGAAAGAAACATCATCGGCCAACTGACAAGATTAAGGATGCCACCCGCCAGCTCTTCGCTGCGGATACGCGCTGCCACCAGCAGCCCCATACTGATAAGACTGACTGCACCAAGAGAGAAAACCAGAAGCAGATTCCAATAAGAGCCAAACATGGTGAAGTCAATGAACAGATTGGCACCCGCGTAGACCATGATGGAAATAGCCATAATCAGCCACAGGCGTGAAACAACCTGCGCGGAGAGAAACTCAAACGCACTGAGAGGTGTCGCCTGGAGACGCTTGAGAACGCCGTTTTTACGATAACGCACGATGACATAGCCAACACCGAACAAAGAACTGAACATCATGTTCATCG
>JAKISS010000102.1 GCA_021648485.1 Gammaproteobacteria bacterium | reverse complement strand
TCGATGTCACCCGTGTCGGCGACCACGGTGGTCATGCTGCGTAATTGTTCGAGTTTGTTCATTGCGTCTGTCCTTTGTGCTGGGTGGAAATGTCCTGTTTGTATTTTCTCTATTGATAGATTCAGGGTCTGTAGATTGAAGCTAACGGCTTTGCGGTGCAGGACTTTAGTCGTGGAAACGCCAACGGCTTCGGGTGTCCTGTCGGCTTCACGCAAGGTGTGTTGATTATTGTTGTTGCTCAGGTGGCATTGGTCAAGTTTTGACCGGGTTGGTGAATCTCAAACAGGGCACATGGAACGTGTAAACACTCTTTAAATGTGAATTAAGGGCTAAAACATCCTGTTCTGTTGAATATTTTTCACGCTTAATTCACATTTTAGTGCTTTTTATCAGGTTTGCTCCATTCCCGGCGGTTAATCGCATACCCGGTTATTTTGCCCACGAAAGGCAGTGTCAGCATGCCGGGTAACTGGTTTACCTGTTTTGGGTCACGATATCCGTGAATACCAATGATCATATTGTCATGGCCTTCACGGGGCTGCGCGATGTAGGTGCCGAACAGGCGATCCCAGAGGGAGAGATTAAACCCGAAGTTACTATTGGCTTCGTTGTCTTCCACGGAGTGATGCACGCGATGCATGTCAGGAGTAACCACAAACCAGCGCACGATACGATCCAATCGGGAAGGCAGGCTCACGTTGCTGTGGTTGAACATGGCCATGGCATTGAGCACCACCTCGAAGATCAGCACAGCAACCACTGGTGGGCCGAGGACGAGAATTGTGGCGAACTTGATTAGCATGGAAAGAATGATTTCCAGGGTATGGAAGCGAGCGCCGGTGGTTACGTCATAATCGAGATCGGCATGGTGTACCCGGTGCAGTCGCCATAGTGCCGGTACCGCATGGACCAGTACATGTTGCAGGTAAATGATGAAGTCCAGAGCCACAATCGCGAGCAATATGCTGAATGCAAAGGGCAGTTGGAAGTAGTTGAGTAACCCCCAGCCTTGTTCGGCAGCGAAAGCGGCCACACCCACCGCTGCCATGGGAAAGATCAGCCGAAGAATGGCACTGTTTAAAAACACCAGTCCCAGATTATTGGCCCAGCGCACCGCTTTGGATACCGTCAATGCGCGGCGTGGGGCAAGCACCTCCCACAATCCCATTATGGCGAAAACACCAAAAAAGAAGCCCAGGCGAATGGGTGTTTCGTTTTGCAGGATAAAGTCGTGGAAAGTCATGGGGGGGTCTCTTCGGGTTTTTTGATACCGGGCCTGGGGTGGTGGTTTAACCTAAATTAATCAGTTAAATCTACTGCGAGCGCCTAAGGCACAGAATCTAAAGCATTTTTCAGAACATGTTGAACTCACCGTATGGGTGATACGCTTTCGTCCAAAATAACCTGAAAAACGCTTTATCTTCCGCACCTTAGTCGCTCTCGCTACGGTTTAACTGATTAATTTAGGATTATCGCGTCGTGTTAACGGTCGAGCCAGAGGTGCCTATGTCCAAAACAATCAAGCCCGTTGCCGTTACAGGCGCTGATTCATCCACAGCGTCTCACTTTAAACAGGCGCTGTTTACTCAGTTTGCTCGGGTGGGCAAGGCGCTGAGCAATGGTAACCGGCTGGAGCTGCTGGAGTTACTGGCTCAGGGTGAGCGCAGTGTTGATGAGCTGGCCAGGGTTTCCGGGTTGGCGGTGGCCAATGCGTCCCAGCATCTGCAACAGTTACGCCAGGCGGGGTTGATTGTCTCACGCAAGCAGGGACTGAGGGTTTTTTACCGGCTCAGTGGTGACGATGTGTTGAATTTGTTCGAGGCTTTACGTGTGGTGGCGGGGCATCACGTTGCCGAGGTGGAACGATTGCTGAATACCTTTCTTACTGTGAAGGATGCACTGGAACCTGTTTCGCGTGAGGCATTGCTGGAGCGTACCCGGCAGGGGCAGGTGACGGTACTGGATGTGCGTCCTCCCGAGGAGTTTGCCGCCGGACATGTACCGGGGGCAGTGAATGTTTCGCTGACTGAACTGGAGGGTTATTTACAGAAACTGGACCCCTATCAGGAAGTAGTGGCCTACTGCCGTGGTCCCTATTGTGTGCTGGCTTTTGAGGCTGTGGCACGGTTGCGTGCCAAAGGGTTAAATGCGCGGCGCTTGCAGGATGGCTTTCCCGAATGGAAACGGGCGGGCATGCCGGTAGAGACTGCGAATTAATGTTATGCTGGCGAACGTTACAGGAGACGTTGACCAGGGTTTGGTCACAGGGTGACATATAAAATAATAAGCAGGGTGCTGATACGGGCCTGTTCATGGATGATGACTGCTATCAAATCAAATACTATTTTCCTTGTTACCATGACGGGTTCGTTCTGCCCCCGGCGTTGCTGTAGTGACAGGGAGGCATCATGAATCGTTTATCACGTATTTTTCTACCCGCTGCGGTGTTGGGTCTCGGTATTTTTTCCGGTTTGATGTTGATGGCTACCGGGCCGGAAGCGACATTGCGCTCACCAATTCCCGCATTACCGGTTGTGGAAACACACATAGTACAGCCGCAAAGCTATCAGGTATTGTTGCGCACCCAGGGTACGGTAACACCACGAACGCAGAGTACGCTGATTCCAGAAGTGGCGGGGCGCATTGTTTCCATTGCCACCAATTTTCGTAATGGGGGTTCGTTCGCTGCGGGTGAAACCCTGTTGGTTATCGCCCCCACGGATTACGAGAATGCCATCATCATTGCCCGTGCCGATCTGGCCCGTGCTTATCTGGCCCTGGAGCAGGAAAAAGCATTGGCACGGAACGCACTGAATGACTGGAAAAAACTGGGTCGCACGGAGCAGCCTGCTGATCTGACGCTGAACAAACCGCAAGTTGCCAGCGCCCGTGCCGACATGGCGGCCGCCGAGGCACGCTTACAGCAGGCTGAAACCAATCTGGCGCGTACCAGAATTCGTGCGCCGTATGCGGGACGGGTGTTGGCGAAAAAGGTGGATGTGGGACAGTACGTTGCTCCCGGTACTGTGGCGGCCACCATTTATGCCATGGATGCTGCCGAAGTGCGTTTACCGCTGACTGACAGCCAATTGGCGTTTGTGGATTTGCCCGGTATCGGTGAGCAAAACAGTAAACACAAGGCTCCCGTCACACTCAGTCACCGTGTGGGTAACAGGGTGTACCAGTGGCAGGGGCGGTTAGTGCGTACCGATGGCGCGATTGATACCGCCAGTCGGCAATTGTTTGTAGTGGCACAAATTGATAACCCCTTTCAATATAAAAAGCAAAGTAATGGCAATGTTCCGCCTTTAAAGATTGGCCAGTTTGTGGAGGCGGACATTCAGGGACAGCAATTGCAGAATGTGTTTGTGCTGCCGCGTTCAGCAGTGGAGATTGGCAACACGGTGTTAATGGTGAAGAAAGACGGGCGTATTGAGCGTCGTGCGGTACAGGTGGTTTTACGCAGAGGCGAGCACGTTGTCGTTAGCGCTGGTTTGCAGGCCGGAGAACGCATTTCTCTGACACCGATGCCTTTTGCTCATGAAGATACGATTGTTGCTGTTTTTGGCGAAAAAAGCAGTGAAGACAATATTGCCTATTCCACAGTGCCCGCTCTGGAACGTTAGGGAGTGTTAACCATCATTTTGACAATCCTGTTGTGCCTGAAAAATCGTCAGGCAAGGCGAGAGGAGAGACGTTTGGTCATTCCAAATGAGCGCCGACAGGACTGTCAAAATGATGGTTAACACCCTCTGGTTCACGTTTCTTGCCGAAGTCTGAAAGTACAGTATGTTGAAACCCGTTTTTTATATCACTGAAATTTGTCTGCCGAGAGACACAGGTTAAGCATGTACGGCATGATCAACTGGTTTGTGCGTAATCCGGTGGCTGCCAATCTGTTGATGGTGATCATTCTCGCGCTGGGCGCATATGCAACATTTAATCGTGTTCTGCTGGAAGAGTTCCCATCATTTGAAAGCGATATGGTGAGCATCGGCCTTACATACCGGGGTGCAACGCCCATTGAAATGGAACAGTCACTGGTGATGCGTGTCGAGGAAGCCATCATCAGCCTGGATGGCATCAGAAAAATAACCGCAGTGGCGGATGAAGGCAGGGCACGTATTCGTGTCGAAGTGCTCAAGGGTATTGATCCGCATAAGCTGCTGGAAGACATCAGAGCGCGGGTGGATGCTATCACCACCTTTCCCGCTGGTGTGGAACGTGCCACATTCAACGTGGTGGAGTTTCGCCGTGCCGTCATCGGTGTAGTGGTGTCGGGCGAATTGTCGGAGCATGAGTTGCGCCGGTATGGTGAGGAAGTGCGCGATGAACTTGCCGCCTTGCCAATGTTGAATCAGGTGGAACTGAATGCGGTGCGCTCGCCGGAAATCAGCATCGAACTGAGTGAGCAGGCGTTGAATCGCTACGGGCTGACCTTTGATGCGGTTGTGCAGGCCATTCAACGCTCATCAGTGAATCTGCCTGCCGGTTCCATTCGTACCGAGGGCGGTGAGATTTTATTGCGCACCCAGGGACAAGCCTATGGCAGTGATGATTTTGCGGCCATTGTGTTGCGCGCGCGCGCCGATGGTTCACGACTCATGCTGGGCGACGTTGCACGTATTGTTGATGGTTTTGAACAGAACCCGTTGGCCATGAGTTTTGATGGCAAACCCGGTGTGCTGGTCAAAGTGTTTCGTACGGGTGAGCAAAGTACGCTGGTTATTGGTCAGGTGGTCAGGGATTACATCGCCGGAAAAAATGCACAGTTGCCAGCCAATGTATCATTGGGACAATGGCAGGATCGTTCACACATCGTCAAGATGCGTTTACAGGCGTTGCTGAACAGTGCCTGGCAGGGCGGGTTGCTGATCTTTCTTATTCTGGCGTTGTTTCTGCGTCTCTCGGTGGCACTGTGGGTGTGCGTGGGTATTCCCGTCAGTTTTATGGGCGCACTATGGTTGATGCCGGAACTGGGTGTCACCATCAATATTATCAGCCTGTTTGCATTTATTCTGGTGCTGGGCATTGTGGTGGATGATGCCATTGTTACCAGCGAAAATATTTTCAGTCATCTCAAACGTTCAGAAGATCCCGTGGAAGCAGCGGTGCGCGGCGCACAGGAAGTTTCTGTGCCCGTGACTTTCGGTTTGCTGACGACCATAGTGGCTTTTACGCCATTGCTGTTTGTGGATGGGTATCGTGGGCTGATTTTTGCGCAGATTCCCACCATTGTGATTCCGGTGCTGTTGTTTTCCTGGATAGAATCCAAACTGATATTGCCCGCGCACCTGCGTCATGTACGCATTGAATATCAACAGAAAAAATTCAATCCATTATCGCGCTTGCAACGCAAAGTGGCGAATGGATTGGAATATGTGGTCATACATTTTTACCAGCCATTATTGGCTGCTGCGATACGGCAGCGTTATTTAACACTGGCACTTTTTATCGCCGTATCGTTTGTGGTGGTCAGTTTTGCCATGAGTGGCCGTTATGCATTTGTTTTTTTTCCGCGCGTGGAAAGTGAAATTGCATATGCGACCCTGGTGATGCAGCCCGGCACATCCGGGCAGGTGACCGCACAGCACCTGAATACCATGGCGCAAGCTGCCGAAGTGCTACGTGAACGCTATGTGGATAACGATGGCAATTCAGTGATCAGTAACATTATGATCAACACCGGCTGGAGTGGCGGTGGCGGTACGCCATCGACCAATGGCAGCGAGAGTGGTTTGCCACTCGTGGGCAGTGCGGAACTGGGACAGGTGAGTTTGGCACTGGTACCGCCGGAAGAACGGGAAATGGCAGTATCGACCCGCGAGCTGGTGCATGCCTGGCGTCGTGCCGTTGGCGAAATTCCGGGAGCCAAAGGGCTGACTTATCGTGCCGAGATTGGTCGCGGCGGTGACCCCATCGATGTGCAGCTTGTCGGGCGGGACTTTGCCGTGCTGACGGAAATTGCGGGCGTGGTGCGTACTCAGTTGCGTCAGTATCCGGGAGTGTACGATATTCGCGATAGTTTCAAAGATGGCAAACCGGAAATCAAGCTCACCGTGCGACCCGAAGCGGAATTGTTGGGATTGTCTACGAGTGAACTGGGAAGACAGGTACAGCAGGCTTTTCTGGGTGCCGAGGCACAGCGCATTCAACGAGGTCGTGATGATGTGCGGGTGGTAGTGCGTTACCCCGAAGTGGAGCGTCGTGACCTGAGCAGTCTTGACACCATGCGTATTCGTACTGCTGACGGCACGCAGGTACCGTTTGGCAATGTCGCGGCAGTAGAAATGGGCCATGGTTTTTCCAGTATTCGACGTGTTGACCGGCAGCGGGTGCTGAACGTGACCGCCGATCTTGACAAAGAGACCACCGATGCTCGTGCTATTGCAGATGATCTGCGCCGATTCATGGACGGGCTGCTGCTGAAATATCCCGGCGTGTCCTACAGTCTCGAAGGCGAACAACGTGAACAGGGTGAGACTTTTGGCAGTCTTATCGCTGGCGCGATGTTTACCTTGTTTGCCATCTATGCATTGTTAGCTATTCCGTTTCGTTCCTACGTGCAACCACTGCTGGTATTGATTGTGATCCCGTTCAGCATTGTCGGCGCGTTACTGGGGCATATGGTAATGGGGCTGAGTCTTAATGTTCTGAGTGTTCTGGGCATGCTGGCGCTGGCGGGTGTGGTGGTTAATGACAGTCTGGTACTGGTGGACTGGATCAACCGCAAACGCCGTGAAGGCATGCGGCTGGATGAAGCACTACGCACGGCCGGAGGCGCACGTTTTCGCCCCATCCTGCTGACTTCACTCACAACGTTTGCAGGACTGACGCCACTGTTGCTGGATAAAAGCACCCAGGCGCAGTTTTTGATTCCCATGGCGGTGTCACTGGGGTTTGGTATTTTGTATGCAACGTTTTTAACACTACTGTTAATTCCCACAGGTTATCGGATTCTGGAAGATGTGAAGCAAGGTATCCGGCGGTTATGGCTTGTTGCTCCGAATACCCGCCGGAATTGAAATAAATATACCGCCAGCGATTGAAATTCATATTTTTGGGAGTTATTTTGGATCGCACTATTCATGGGGTAGAGGGACAATGAACGCTGATGCAAAAAGTGAGACTTAATTCCGGCGTGATAAAGATGAAAAACGTCAACAAACCTTAAACCTAAATTCATCAGTTGAGCCTACTGCGAACGTCTAATACACTCAATCTAAAGAACTTTTTCGAACATTCTGAACTCACCGTATGGGTGATACGCTTTCATTCAAAATAACCGAAAAAGTTATTGATCTTGAGCACCTTAGCCGCTCTCGCTACGGCTCAACTGATGAATTTAGGTTAAACATATTAAAACGGCTTTATGGAGAACTACCGCTTCAACCCCGAGCTGTTCCCTGAACAAACGGAAGAGGCCGGTTCGCCATGAGCGATATCAACCCTTCATAATTTATCATCTACCAAAGTGAAGATGGGCAAACCAGACCGGATGTGTGTTTTATGGATGAAACCGTGTGGCTGTTGTAGGCATTGATGGCGGAGTTGTTTAGCACCAGCAAGCAGAATATTGGCCAGCATATGAAGAATATCTTTATTGAACAAGAGCTTGTCGAGCATTCAGTTGTAAAGGATTTATTTACAACTGCCGCCGATAGCAAGTAGTATCGCACCAAACACTACAATCGCGATGCGATTATCTCGGTGGGTTATCGGGTGCAAAACCACACCGCGACCCGTTTTCGCCAATGGGCCACGCAGCAGCTGGCATGGCACTACAATGAGTACTACTAAAAAAGTGGGTTCTACTGGGATGTGCTAGTGCGCTATAGGCGGTAAAATAAGGCTAACTCATTGTTTTTAGGCGCAAAAAAAGCCGCCCTAGGACAGCACTGGCGGGAACATAACTACCGTATTAACTAATTGATATATAAATAAATAATTAGACTGCCTATTCTCCGGTACTACTATCAGTACTACTAAAAATAAAAGTCACACCCCAATAAGCGCCTTTTGAGCCACCGCTTATTCTTGATAATATCACTTTTATGCTATATTAATATTTAATACTGACAGTTGATGAGGTTAATGCCATGGCAAGAAATACATCAGTGACATTAGGTGAGCATTTCGACGATTTTGTGCATGAAAAAATCAATGCTGGGCGCTTTCAATCCGTGAGTGAGGTTGTGCGTGCAGGCCTGCGCAAGTTAGAAGAAGACGAAATAAAGCTGCAAGCGCTAAGAGATAAGCTGCAAGCGGGAGAGGATAGCCCATTGGTCGATGGCTTTAATGGTGAAAAGTTTATTGAGGCGCTACATAAAAAGCACCTCAAATGACCATTTAGCAAATGACGATAAAATATCGTATTAGAACGCTTGCTCAGGCCGACCTTGAATCAATCTGGCTTTATACTTGTGAAGAGTGGGGTACCGCGCAGGCTGACACTTATCTTAAATCAGTGATACAACGCTTTGAGTGGCTGGCAGAAAACCCCACACTGGGCAAACCACGGGATGATATTAAACAGGGGTACTTTTGTTTTCCCGAAGGCATGCACCTTATTTTCTATATTATAAAAAACAATCGTGTTGAGATCATTGGCATACCCCATCAACGCATGGATATTATCGAGTACTTAGCATGAGATTACGGTGATATGAATGGGTGCTTAAGCATGAAATTCAACAAAGGTTCACCGGTAAAAACCCCGACCATCCTGCATTTATGCGTTAAGGATAGTTAAAAATCTCATGGCTAATATAAAAGCGCAATTAGGGCAGTTATGACGACAAAAGAAAACCAAATAGAACAAAGTCTGATCGCCAAGCTAAAAGACCTCAAATACACCTATCGCGAAGACATCCGCGACAAGGCGACACTTGAGCAAAACTTCCGCGAGAAATTCGAGGCACTCAATCGCGTCAACCTCACCGATGCCGAATTCGCTCGCCTGCGCGATGAAATCATCACCGGCGATGTTTTCACGGCAGCGCAAAAACTGCGCGAAAAGAACCTGTTCCTGCGTGAAGACGGCACGCCGCTGGAATTTACCCTGGTGAATATCAAAGACTGGTGCAAAAACGACTTTGAAGTCATCAATCAGCTTCGCATCAACACTGACAACAGTTTCCAGCGTTACGATGTCATCCTGCTCATCAACGGCGTGCCGGTGGTGCAGATCGAACTGAAAACCCTGCAAATCAGCCCGCGCCGCGCCATGGAGCAGATCGTTACCTACAAAAATGACCCCGGCAACGGTTATAGCAATACGCTGCTCTGTTTTATGCAGTTGTTTATTGTCAGTAACGAAAGCGACACTCGCTACTTCGCTAACAACCCCAACCAGCACTTCAGCTTTAATGCGGAAGAACGCTTTTTGCCTATCTACCAGCATGCCGACAAAGACAATAAAAAAATCGCTCACCTGCATGATTTTGCTGACGACTTCCTCGCCAAATGCACCCTGGGCAAATTGATTAGTCGCTACATGGTGCTGGTGCAGAGCGAGCAAAAAATGCTCATCATGCGCCCTTATCAAATCTATGCGGTCAAGGCGATTGTTGAGG
>JAKISS010000101.1 GCA_021648485.1 Gammaproteobacteria bacterium | reverse complement strand
CCTGGCCATGTTCAATACGGTGTACCACCCGTGACAACCAGCCGGTTCCTTCACGACAAGGCGTACACTGGCCACAGGATTCTTCATAATAAAAATGTGAGATACGGCTCAATGCGCGCACCATGCAAGTGGTTTCATCCATAATGATCACCGAGCCTGCACCCAACATTGAGCCCGCTTTGGCAATAGAGTCATAATCCATGGTGACATCCATCATTTCCTCACCGGTTAAAACCGGCGTTGATGAACCACCCGGAATCACGGCCTTGAGTGTGTTGCCACCCCGCACGCCACCCGCCATTTCCAGTAACTCCGGGAAAGGTGTTCCCATAGGCACTTCATAATTTCCGGGTTTATTCACGTGACCGCTGACACTAAAAAGCTTTGAGCCACCATTATTGGGCTTACCAATATCCAGAAACCATTGCCCGCCATTTTTCAGAATCAATGGCACGGAAGCCAGTGTTTCGGTGTTATTGATTGTGGTCGGCCTGCCATACAGACCAAAACTCGCCGGAAACGGAGGTTTAAACCGGGGCTGTCCTTTTTTGCCTTCGATGGATTCCAGCAAAGCAGTTTCTTCACCACAAATATACGCGCCACCCCCCAGGTGAGTATGTAAATCAAAATCTATACCGGAGCCCATGATGTTTTTGCCCAACAGACCGATAGCATAGGCATCATCAATCGCTTGCTGAAAACGTTCGTAAGGCTCCCAGAATTCACCACGGATATAATTGTACCCGGCTGTCGCACCAATACTGTAAGCCGCAATGGCCATGCCTTCCACTAGTGCATGAGGATTAAAGCGCAAAATATCCCGGTCTTTACAGGTTCCCGGTTCACCTTCGTCAGAATTACAGACGATATATTTTTGGCCCGGCGTATTACGTGGCATGAAACTCCATTTCAGACCAGTGGGAAAACCCGCACCACCACGGCCACGCAACGCAGACGTTTTTAATTCCGCAATGATATCTTCCGGCGAGGTTTTCTCTGCCAGAATTTTTTTCCACACCTCATAACCACCCTCACTCTGATAGACCCCCAGGGTCCAGGGTTTGTCCAGGTGCAGGTTTTTAAAACAGACTTCATTGGCCATTACATTCAGTTTCCCGGCTAATCCAAGCCATCCAGAATTTTATCAATCGTTTCAGGTGTCAGATTTTCAAAATACTGCCTGTCAATCTGCAACATAGGCGCACCGACACAGGCTCCCAGACATTCAACTTCTTTTAAAGTAATACGGCCATCCGTCGTGGTCTCGCCCAGGCCAATGCCCAATCGTTTTTTAAAGTGGGCAACAACGTCATCTGAACCGCACAGCATGCAGGAAATATTCGTACATACACAGATTTTGTGTTTGCCAACCGGCGTCAGTTCATACATGGAATAAAACGTTGCGACTTCATAAGCCGACACACGGGGCATGTCGAGATAGTCTGCCACAGCATCCATTAGCTCAGTGGTGAGATAACCAGCATTGGCTTCCTGGGCAATACGCAATGCTGCCATCACCGCAGACTGCTTTTGTTCAACAGGGTATTTTGCAACCCATTTATCAATTTCAGCGAGAGACTCTGTCGAAAGCACATTGTCACCTTGATTCATTACGGCTGCCATTAACGATCCACCTCACCAAATACAATATCCTGTGTGCCAATGATCGCCACCACATCTGCCAACATATGGCCCTGGGTCATTTCATTCAACGAAGAAATATGCGCAAAACCCGGCGCACGAATTTTCAGACGATACGGCTTGTTTGAGCCATCTGAAACCAGGTACACACCAAATTCACCTTTAGGATGTTCTACCGCGCTGTATACTTCACCTTCCGGCAAGGCATAGCCTTCGGTAAATAACTTGAAATGGTGAATCAATGATTCCATGTCGCCTTTCATGTGTTCTCTATCAGGCGGTGCTAATTTATGATTATCCAACATGACCGGGCCGGGGTTTTCACGCAGCCACTTGATGCACTGTTTGATAATATTGTTTGACTGGCGCATTTCTGCGATGCGCACCAGATAGCGGTCATAACTGTCACCCGTGAGACCTACCGGTATATCAAAATCCATTTTGTCATAAACGGCATACGGTTGTTTTTTACGCAGATCCCACTCAATACCGGAGCCACGTAACATGGGCCCGGTAAAACCCAGTTGCAGAGCACGTTCAGGACTCACCACACCAATATCCACTGTACGCTGTTTCCAGATACGGTTATCGGTTAACAGGGTTTCATATTCATCAACACACTTGGGAAAGCGCTGTACAAAGTCTTCGATAAAATCCAGCAGACTACCCTGGCGATTGCTGTTTTTGACATCGACTTCTTTCTGGCTGTGCCATTTGGATGCCTCGTATTGCGGCATGCTGCCCGGTAGGTCACGGTACACACCGCCCGGACGATAATACGCAGCATGCATACGCGCACCGGATACGGCCTCATACATATCCATCAGGTCTTCGCGTTCACGGAAGGCATAGAGGAAAACAGTCATCGCGCCAATATCCAGCGCATGCGCACCTAACCACATCAAGTGATTCAGAATGCGTGTAATCTCATCAAACATGACACGGATATATTGCGCGCGTTCCGGCGCTTCAACGCCCAGCATTTTTTCCAGCGCCAGCACATAGCCATGCTCGTTACACATCATGGAAACGTAATCGAGCCGGTCCATGTAGGGAATGCTTTGATTATAAGGCTTGGACTCTGCCAGTTTTTCGGTGGCACGATGCAACAGGCCGATATGCGGGTCGGCGCGTTCAATGGTTTCACCATCCATTTCCAGCACCAGACGCAACACACCATGCGCCGATGGGTGCTGTGGTCCAAAATTCAGGGTGTAATTTTTAATTTCAGGCATTGTGACGATCACCTTGATTACCGGTCAGATGATCTGCCTGGTCTTCACGAATCACTTTGGGCACCAGAGTACGCGGTGTGATACTGACAGGCTCATAAACAACACGGCGTTTTTCTGCGTCATAACGCATTTCAACATTACCGATCAGCGGGAAGTCTTTACGGAAGGGGTGGCCAATAAAACCATAATCTGTCAACAGACGACGCAAATCCGGATGCCCTGCAAACATGACACCGTAGAGATCAAAGGCTTCACGCTCAAACCAGTCGGCACCTGTCCAGATTGACACCACAGAATCAATAATAGGCTCATCTTCATTCAGATAAACCTTGAGACGCAGACGGACATTATGAGTAATGGACAGCAGGTGATAGACCACGGCAAAGCGACGTTCGTTTCCACCAGTACTGGGGGGTACTTCATGTTCATCAACACCACGACTGAAACCACTACCGGTTGCACCTGTGGTCTCCCATTCGGCCTGGCCAAACGTCAGATAATCCACAGCACAAAGATCCGAGAGTTGCGTAAAAGCAAAATCCGTTTCATCACGCAAAGCCATGCATGTCGCCAGAACATCTTTGGCGGCAATTTCAGCGGTCACTTCGGAAAAAGCAACACCCACAGAAATCGCACGACCAAAACGGTCTTGCAGGCACGCAACAAGTTTGTCCACAGCATCACTCATCAGCAAAAATATCCCTCACCCTCTCTACTTCTCTGACTTTCACAAACACGCATTTCTTACTGCGCACATCCCATTCTGCTCCGGCCAGCCGGCCAGAAGCATCAACGGGCAATGGTGTTTGTGCGTTTTATTTTATTTTGTAATTGTATAATACCGTACAACAATGCTTCCGCTGTGGGCGGACAACCCGGCACATAAATATCCACTGGCACAATGCGATCACAACCCCGTACCACCGAATAGGAATAATGATAATAACCACCGCCATTGGCACAAGAGCCCATGGAAATAACCCAGCGCGGCTCCGACATCTGGTCATACACTTTGCGTAGCGCCGGTGCCATTTTATTCACCAGCGTACCGGCTACAATCATTACATCGGATTGTCGGGGGCTGGGGCGAAAAATAATACCAAAACGATCCAGGTCATACCGCGCAGCACCCGCGTGCATCATCTCCACCGCACAACACGCCAGACCAAAAGTCATCGGCCATAACGAGCCCGTACGTGCCCAGTTGATGAGTTTGTCGGCAGAGGTGGTAACAACCCCTTTTTCAAGTACGCCTTCTAGTCCCATTCCATAGCTCCTTTTTTCCACTCGTAGGCAAAACCCACGACCAGAATCGCCAGGAAGACAAACATAACCCAAAAACCGTACACACCCAGTTCTTCCAGTACTACAGCCCAGGGAAACATGAAGGCAATTTCTAAATCGAAAATAATAAACAGAATCGCCACGAGATAAAAACGCACATCAAACTTCATGCGCGAATCCTCGAAAGCTTCGAAGCCACATTCATAGGGTGACAGTTTGGCGTCATCGGGTCGTTGTGGCCCCAGCATGTAAGCCATGGCGATTGGCGCAATGCCAAAAATCAGACCCAGCAATAAAAACACCAATATCGGTACATAATTTTCAAGCATGAAGGTTCGAATCCTACCCGTGAAATATTATTATCTTGTAGTTTAATGTAGTTAACACCGACTTCAGCGATAAAACTAAACGAAGGTGTATGTTCTTACAGCTGCGCAAAAACCGCAGCATCTGTCTTCTTATCCTTTGATACGCCTAGTATTGTGCCAATCAGGACTCTCACTAATGTTTATAATGTTATTATTTTCCCATAAATCTCTAACTCAAAAGCATTTCCTTCCTCATTTGATGGGTCGCCCGGAACAGAGTTATCAACACCATCTTTTGCGTCAGCCCAATGTGTTAATTCATGTAGCAATGTAACACCAGTAACATGAACCAAAAGCCCCGCAGTTGTAGGCCTCTTGTCTGTTCCCGCCTCATACGCCCGCACTAATGCCCTATCTATTTGGATTTTATTATCTCCCCAAATTGGGTAGCAACCATAAGCACGAACTCCCCCACATCGCAATGTCGGTACAATTTCAATTATCGGATTACTGTCCCATATTAAGCCTTGTTTTATTGTCGCTAAAGCTGTGCTGCCGGAAAATTTTCTGATTGTGTTTACTATCTGATTTACACGAACAAGCTTCGGTATATCATTTTTCACATAACTGTGAAACTTTGGATATTTTGCTATATCACCTGAGTTTATTTTCATTTTGTATCTCTTTTTTGATATAGGCGACTAATTTATCCAGTAAAAGTCCTCGAACCTTAATCGGGTTTTTAACACTTGGAACCCCATCCAGATACGTTAATTGCTCACCAAGTAATGATGAATCAAATTTAAGCATACTGATCTGTTGTCGTAATACCACAAATTGTGAGCAGCATTTTTTATTTTTTATATCGGCATACTCGATTTTCCAAAAGGATCTCGCACCATAGGTAGGTTTATAATGACCTTCGCCTCTATCTTGGTCTTTAGTCAGAAAAACAATCCATTCACCCAACCCAGTTATCGCAATTCCATTCCATCGTATTTTTAATAACTCACTCTTTGAGTGGCCAGCTATTATTTTATTAATCGTCGCAGATGCCATACCCGGCATAGATTTTCCTTGCGATTTAATTTCAAAGACATTGATCGTTACAATTAAATCACTCTCTTTTACAAGATCAGAGAAATCGGAAGGCATGAGCTTTGCGTAAGACAGAGATGAAAAACATAAAATACCAACTATCGCGATAGTCAAATTTAATGCTACGCTTCGCTTTTCCATAGTCCTCCACAACCCTACGCAGTTCCACCCAGGCCCCCCAAACGATCCGGTACAAATCATTCGCGCGAACCACCGAGTCTAGGCTAGTTCAAAAGAGCTTGTCAAGGCTGGATAATTTCGCAATAACCCATGAGAATCAACGTGTTATTTGCAGTTGGCCATTGATACTTGCACCAAAACCGGGCATGCCCGCGTGCAAGCTGTCGGTTACTTGCAATAAAATGGTGCCGATGGCCGGAGTCGAACCGGCACAGCTTTCGCCACTGCCCCCTCAAGACAGCGTGTCTACCAATTCCACCACATCGGCAATATATTTTTCAACGCATATATTTATTATGCGCATCAAATTTTTAATCGGTGTATCAGTCAGGTGCTGCTTATAACGTATCGCACCTGATTCCCAGCACGAGGTAAACGTATTATGGGTTTTCAGGTACGTCACTGATCCCGTCTGATTTTACTGACTCAGGAGCAGCAGGAATAACCGGTGCATCGGTATTATTATCAACAGCGGGGGGTAGCGCATCCTGTGTCATTGGTACCGCAGTGCCCTGCTCCATCAGGCTGGTTGGCGCATCCACTGTCCGAAACATATAAGCCATGGACAGGCTGGTCAGAAAAAAAACGGTGGCTAAAACCGCAGTGGTGCGTGAAAGAAAGTTGCTCGCACCTTGTGCGCCAAACACCGAACCGGATGCACCACCGGCAGCACCCGCACCGAAAGCCGCGCCTGCATCTGCGCCTTTTCCGTGCTGGATTAACACCAGAACAACGACGGCGATAGCGACTAAAATATGTACTGCCAATAATGCTGTTTGCATAATTTTTCTGCTCTACGTTCTTAAAATAAAAACCTTAAAATAAAAATAAAGGATATCGTACACTATCCTGCGGATCGGTGGTCGGGAGCGTTAACCTGCCCGACAAATTGCCAGAAAACCTTCGGCATCCAATGATGCGCCACCAATCAACCCACCATCAATATCTGCCATAGCAAATAACTCAGCAGCATTGTCCGGTTTCACACTGCCACCATAAAGAATTTGTAGCTTTTCTGCGACACCGGCATCTTTTTCTGCCACGCGCCGACGAATAAAGGCATGCACATCCTGCGCCTGTTGTGGTGAGGCCGTCTTGCCGGTACCAATGGCCCAAACCGGCTCGTAAGCAATAATACCCGCAGCAATAGCAGCGATACCCACTTTATCAATGACAGCATCCAGCTGACGTGCGACCACGGACTCTGTATTACCTGCTTCGCGCTCTTCCAACAGTTCACCAACACATAAAAGAGGAATCAACCCAGCAGCCTGTGCCGCGCCATACTTTTGTGCCACCAGCTCGTCGCCCTCACTATACAGCGCGCGTCGCTCAGAATGCCCAACAATCACGTATTCACACTGCTGGTCTAACAACATATCAGCAGAAATTTCGCCGGTAAACGCCCCGGATTTTTCCGGGCTCAAATTTTGACCACCCCAGGAAACGTCACTGCCATTCAGCAAACTCGCGGCCTGTGGAATATAAATGGCAGGCGGACAGACCACCACTTTGGCGCTAACGCCCTCCGCAACACCAGCTTTAATACCATTCAGCAACTGCCGGTTAGCGTCCAATGAACCATTCATTTTCCAGTTACCCGCTACCAGTGTTTGACGCATACGTTTATTTCCTTTTTTATCACTTTTGCCGCTACAGCGCCGCTACAGACGGGCCGCTACAGCCGAAAATCAGGGCGCAAATGTTAACCGCACGACGGGCAAAAGACAATGGCAACCGATGGGGCATTCCATTAGAGGGCTGAAGGGAAAGAAAATATCGACTTTTTGGCGTAAAACACAGACTAAATCTGAGCGTCAAATCGGCATATTATTTCGGGTGCATCCCAGGATCATCAAGTTACGCGCACTTGGTCTGTGGATCAACCCAGATAAAGGAAGCCTGGAAACCCTTACGATAAATGGAGATACCTGACGCGCTGGACCTCTAAACCCCATTCGCCACGGGCGCAAACTGATTTCCTGATATTGCTTAACCGACCTAAACAAGTATTCATTTCTTAACGTAATGACAGTGGAGCGCGTCCTTATTTCTTTATCAATGCGATAATCGCCTGCGGTATTCTATTCAGTGCCGTTACCGTATCCACACAACCCAGCTTAACCGCCTCACCCGGCATACCCCAAACCACGCTGCTTTTTTCATCCTGTGCAATGGTTGGCGCACCCGCCTCGTGCATTTCCTGCATGCCTTGCGCACCATCATTTCCCATGCCCGTCAAAATGACGGAAATCGCATTGGGGCCCACATTGTGTGCAACCGAACGAAACATGACATCCACTGATGGTTTATGCCGGTTCACTTCAGGGCCATCATTTAAGCGGCAGATAAATCGTGCACCATCCCTTTCAACCAGTAAATGACGATTACCCGGGGCAATGTATACATGGCCGGTGACAATTTGTTGTCCATCAACCGCTTCACAAACCGTCATTGCTGATATTCCATTCATCCGTCGAGCAAAAGGCCCACTGAAAGCCGCCGGAATATGCTGGGAAATAACCGTACCCGGCGTATCCGGCGGCAATTCCATCAAGACATCCTTTATCGCTTCTGTACCCCCTGTAGAGGCACCAATCGCCAAAATACGGTCTGTGGTTTTAAAATGCTTACTGAAAGCCTGCTTTGCCAGTATGGCATCCGCACTGTGGCGTTCAGCAGGCTTTAATTGGGTGGAATTAAGATCGAGCGCTTTCACTCTGGCTTTGGATGCAACACGTACTTTTTCAATAATTTCTTCCGAGTAATCCTCCAGGGTATGCGCTAAATCTGTTTTAGGTTTGGAAACAAAATCGATAGCGCCCAGCTCCAGTGCCTCCAGTGTAATATCAGCCCCTTTTTCTGTGAGTGATGAAACCATCACAACAGGCATAGGCCGCAAACGCATCAGATTTCTGAGAAAGGTAACACCATCCATACGTGGCATTTCCACATCCAGTGTTAATACGTCAGGATTCAATGCCTTGATTTTATCCCGCGCCATAATCGGGTCATGCGCAACACCAATCACTTCGATATCCGGTGCGCTGTTCAATATTTCTGACAGCATCTGACGCACCAGTGCAGAGTCATCCACGATCAAGACTTTTATTTTATCCATTGATATTGAGTCCCGTTTTTATGTTCAACTTTTTTAAACCCTTATGTTTTTAAAACCCTGCATTAAAATAATTCGATATCGCCTGCTACTGGCGTTTCTTCAATTTCATGCATATAGGCTTCTTCACGCTCTGTTACTGTACGGTTGTGTACAGCACGTAATTTTTTCATTCGTGCTGCGCCGGAGGATGGACAATACTGTACCTTACGTGGATAGCGGTCACCCAGGTCTTCAGCGATCAACTTCAGACCTTCAAGTTGTAAATACTCCAATGCAAAATCAATATTCCGTTTTCCCACATCGGTCATGTGCGCCAACACCTGTCCACCACCAAAAAGTTTGACTTCAAGGTTTTTCCGTTGGCCACCATTTTTTAATATTTCGTTAATCAATTGTTCCATGGCAAAGTTGCCGTAACGTGCCGCACTGCCATCGGTAATATTCATATTTTTTGATGCAGGCAACATAAAATGATTCATGCCACCAATACCTGAAGAAAAGTCACGCACACAGGCAGAAATACACGAACCCAACACGGTGGTGATCATTTCATCAATTTTGGTGACATAAAGTTCACCAGGCAATATTTGTGCAGTGATCGTGTTATTGTTCTTGTTCCAGTAACGTTTGACATGTCCAAAGCCACGCAAGGCACGCGGTAAGGTGGGGGATTGATTTGAGCAAATAGCAGTCATAACAGACCTCGCCAACATTCCGTGTATAACGTCATGATGTTATCAACGCTCTTTTTGATAGATAGTTTTGCCAATCAATTGATATCGGTCGGTTTTCTGAA
>JAKISS010000016.1 GCA_021648485.1 Gammaproteobacteria bacterium | reverse complement strand
GATCACAAATCATATCAACGAAACTCCGGCAAATTGCAGAGCAAGCGAAAAGCTATCCAGACAGAGTGTTTACCTCACTGTGTCACTACATGGATGTAGCCTTTCTCGAAGAAGCCTATTGGAGATTGAAACGAGACAGCGCGCCGGGCCTGAGCGGAATCACGTTCAAGGACTATGGCAAGCAACTTGACGAAAACCTCCAGGCGTTACATGCGCGTTTAAAGACAGGACTTGCACTGTAACATTTATGCAAAAACAGAGTGCAGACCACGATTCAACGTCATTAATGATCGCCTGCCCATCACTTTACCCAACGGATTTCCTGCGCTGTGTACTCGCCGATCATTACTTCACCCAGTCCCTGAGCCTGTCGGAATTGCGTGTCACTTAACGGCACTCGGCCTGCCATGATTTCTGCAAATTCCTGCGGCAACACGGGTTCCTTGTCCGGCTCTGCGTAGCCGGTGGGGAAAACAGGCTGATTCGTTTGCGGATCATATTTATCCGTCGCACCTACTGTGTGTAACAATTCATGGGCAATCACAATATTGTTGCCCGCCGTCTGACGCTGGCTGGCAAAGGCATGCACTACGCCTAACAGTCCTTTTTGCAGTCCCAGGGAATGCGCCAACCGGGGGCTGGTTTTGGGGTCATGGTACAGCACAAATACTTGAATATTGGCTGGCGGCCCTGCATCTCGCCCTACCTGCCAGGCCCACCAGCGTATTTTCAGGCTCCACCACATGACTTTCAGCGGGTTGCGATTTTTTGGCGGTGCAGGTGGCTGTTCATTCAGCACGGGCCCCAATACAATGTCCACTGGCTGCTTTAGTGACAATCGAAACTGTTCTGCTTCATCCACAAAAAAGGTTTCGATATCCTCAAAAGTATCCAGCGACAAATTTTCGATATAGGCCGCTGACTGCGTGCTGTCGTCTCCGTTAATGGGATAAATGGCGACCACCAGCGGTTTATCCCAGCTGGTACTGCGCCACTGACTCAACCAGGTGCCCGCTGCCACCAGAAACAGGATCAGCAGCAGAACCAAAATCCGCAGTTGTTTGAAAATGCTCATGGGTAATTTTTTGGCATGAGAAAAAGGTTACCGGCGAAACAACCAAAACAACAGGGATAACACCAGGCTGATAATCAGTGATGTCATCAGCGGAAAATAGAACCGGCCATTCTCCCGCTCCACCACGATGTCGCCGGGCAAACGCCCCAGCCCCAGTTTGGAAAGCCACGGCCACAGCAACCCCACTACCACGAGAAGAACACCTAAAGTGATGAGCAGTCGTGGCATGACGAGCATTAACCCTCTACGTGAGTGTTTTAACGCCGTCGGGTGTGCCCAGCAGTAACACATCCGCCGGACGCACCGCAAACAGGCCGTTGGTGACGACACCGACAATGCTGTTGAGCTGGTTTTCCAGTTCCACCGGGTTCATGATTTGCAGATTGTGTATATCGAGGATCACATTACCGTTATCCGTAACAAAGCCTTCGCGATAGGCGGGTTGCCCCCCCAGTTTCACAATTTCCCGCGCCACATAAGAGCGCGCCATGGGAATGACTTCAATAGGCAGCGGGAATTCACCCATGATATCCACTAGCTTGGATTCATCAGCAATACACACAAACTGTTTCGATACTGCGGCGACAATTTTCTCGCGGGTCAGCGCGCCACCGCCGCCTTTCATCAAGTGCAGGTATTTGTTGGATTCATCAGCACCGTCTACGTACACGTCAATGCAGTCCACCATATTGAGGTCTTCCACCGGAATGCCGTGCCCTTTGAGTCGTTCAGCCGAGGCTTCGGAACTGGCCACTGTGGTTTCAATCTGGCCTTTGATGGTTGCCAGCTCATCGATAAAAAAATTGGCCGTGCTGCCGGTGCCGACACCTACCGTCATGCCCGGCTTGATGTATTCAAGAGCCGCTTTGGCCACTGCTTTTTTCATTTCGTCTTGATTCATTTTTTGTAGGTATCCTTGGCTATCCGAAGAGACAGGGTTTTATCTCCTCACTATTATACAGAATAACAGCAAGCTGCTACCGTACGCCCATGTTCAAAGACTACGCTGAAAAAATCCGCAACGCCCGTGTTTATGACGTGGCCAAAAAAACCCCACTGGAAATCGCGCCGGGCCTGTCGGCACGCCTCAACAATCGCATATTGCTCAAGCGTGAAGACCTGCAACCCGTGTTTTCGTTCAAGCTGCGGGGTGCCTACAACAAAATTGCCGGTCTCAATGAAGCCCAGCAGCAAAAGGGTGTCATTGCCGCTTCGGCAGGCAATCACGCCCAGGGTGTCGCGCTGGCCGCCCAACGCTTGGGGCTGGACGCGCTTATCGTCATGCCCAAAACCACACCGGACATCAAAGTCCGTGCCGTTGAGCAACTGGGCGGCGAAGTGATTCTGCACGGCAATGCCTATGACGATGCCTTCGAACATGCCACAAAAGTTGCCAAACAGCGCAATATGACCTTTATCCCGCCTTACGATGATCCCGATGTCATCGCTGGCCAGGGCACTGTCGGCATGGAAATTCTCGACCAACATACCTCACCCATTCACGCCATCTTCGTACCTGTCGGCGGTGGCGGGCTCATTGCCGGTATCGCCGCCTACGTTAAAACCCTGCACCCGGAAATCAAGATTATTGGCGTCGAACCCGAGGATGCACCCTGTATGCACGCCGCACTGGCTGCGGGCGAACGTGTGCTGCTCGATCAGGTGGGTATTTTCGCTGATGGTGTTGCTGTGCGTCAGGCCGGAAAAGAGCCGTTTCGCATTGCCCGCGAAACCGTGGACGAAATCATTCTCGTCAAAACCGATGAAATCTGTGCCGCTATCAAGGATATTTTCGATGACACCCGCTCCATTACCGAGCCTGCCGGGGCACTGGCGGTCGCCGGACTGAAAAAATACGTCGAACGCGAAGGCATTCATGGCCAGGATTTAGTCGCCATCGACAGTGGTGCCAATATGAACTTCGACCGCCTGCGCCATGTCGCCGAACGCGCCGAACTGGGTGAACGCCGCGAGGCACTAATCAGCGTCACCATTCCCGAGCAACCCGGCAGCTTTCGCACATTCTGTGGCATTGTCGGCCTGCGGGGCATCACCGAATTCAACTATCGTTACGGTGATGACACGCAGGCCCACGTTTTCGTCGGTGTACATATGCACGGCGGTGACACGGAAAAAGATGTGCTCATTAATGAACTGACAAAAAGCGGCTATTCCGTGTTAGACATGACCGACAACGAAATGGCCAAAGTGCATATTCGTTACATGGTCGGTGGTCACAGTGCCGGACACGTTGCCAACGAACGCCTGTTTCGTTTTCAGTTTCCTGAACGCCCTGGCGCGCTGTTGCGGTTTTTAACGCGCATTGGAAAACGCTGGAATATCAGTCTGTTTCATTACCGTAATCACGGTGCAGCCTATGGGCGGATTTTGACGGGGATTCAGGTACCGAAAGAAGATGCTGACGAGTTTCAGGTATTTCTGGATGAATTGGGATATGAGGCACAGGAAGAGACGGATAATCCGGCTTATCAGTTGTTTTTGAGTTAATGGCTTAGCGCGGATAACTCATAAAAAAACCACTTGGAATAATGCCATTATAAGTAGTTTTTAACAAAATAATGTTGCAATTGGCTTTGGCTTTATTGTCAATGCATAATTTTAAAAAAATCTACTTATGGATATACATTAATTATACCCCACATACTTGCCGTTTAATTTTGGCGCATAAGGGAGATGATCTGGGGAAAAATACACAAGATACATATTATTGTGTATTTCCGTTTTTATAACAGCTGTTTTTCCAGAATCGCCAGCAGTATTGCTGCAAGAAAAATCATCTTCCGTTAATTTTCCCACCTTAACTTCCCAGATCCATACAGTATTTCCCCTTTTATCTTTTCCTCGAACATAAGCGCCTTGCTTATTCCCTAAGACATATCTAAAAGTGATATATGTACCCGCCTTTGGCAGGTGTCCTTTTGGTTTATTGGTTTCTAAAGCCATTTTTAATTCTAAATTAACAGCAGGTGGACTTTTGGGTAAAAGGTCTGGATAAGTATGCGGTTTATTTCTCACATATAACCCATTTGAACAATCAGCAATTCCACCACCAATCATATTTCCAACCATAGATGATAGATTGGCTAGTTCAACTAAGTGTGCAATTGGCTCTGCTCCCTTTCCCATTAACTGTTCATCAATGGTATCCAGTACCTGATAACACGAATCTATAGCGCCTAAAAGAGTATTGCCGTCAATCCCTGTAATTTCAATAAGCTTATCTTCGTTTCTAATGCTCGACATTAATGGCTTTCGCTTTTTGTGAAAACTAACCAGTTCATCTATGTTGGACTTTCCTTTGTCAATGAGTTCTGCTTCTTGGATTAATTCACTAAGCGGAACACCTAGTGCGGTTGCAATCTGTGTCGCAACTTGTAGCGTTGGCGTTCGTTCTTGACGCTCCAACAATCCTATTGTCGTTCGATGAACTCCAGCCATATCTGCAAATTGCTCAATAGTTAACCCTTGTTGCTCCCTCATTTTTTTAGTCAGCCTCACAAAAGCTGATGTAATTCCTGTATCTCGCACTGTATAACCTCAATAACCTGTCGCTCATCTAATGTTATGTCGGTTGACAATCGACATCTACGAGACTATAGTCTCCACCGGATAAAGTTGGGGGGATATTTCAGAATGAACGTGTTCGACCTGTTTTGTGGGACTGGCGGCTTTTCTAAGGGATTAGAAAACTCAGACAAGGCCAGCTTTGAAGTCGTTTTTGGCATTGACCTATTAAATGCCTCTGTTGAAACCTTCAAATTGAATCACAAAGGAGCTGTAGGCTTAGCCAAAGATATTCGCACCGTACGAAGGCATGAAGTCGAATCCATGACAGGTATAAAAAAGGGGGCGTTGGATGTCCTCGTTGGCGGGCCTCCTTGCCAGGGTTTTTCATCAATCAGGCCTTTCAGATCAACAAACGATGATGATCCAAGAAATAGTTTATTTGAAGAGTATGCATCATTTGTTAATTACTTCAGACCCAAAATTTTTATTCTCGAAAATGTTGTAGGTCTGGCTACCCACAAAAAAGGAATCACATTAGAGATAATGCAGCAATGTTTTCATGACCTTGGGTATGAAACCGACTGGAGACTCATGAATGCTGCACATTTTGGCGTACCACAAAAACGAGAGCGTTTTGTAATGATTGGTGTTGAAAGAGGAGCAATCCCTTCTTTTCCCAAGCCTACACACTCATACAACGGATCGACAATTGGCTACAAAGATCGCTCTCGCATTTTGGAGCCCGTTGAAAATGATCTCTTTGAGGAAGCCAACCTGACACCTGCCATATCTACAATGGAAGCTATTGGAGATCTCCCCCCCATTAAATCCGGTGAATCGGGAATTGAATATTTATCAAAACCCTCTTCTGAATATCAAAAAAACCGGCGCAAAAAAAACAAAGAATTAAAATTGCACATAGCTACTCAGCATTCAGAGAAGATGCTGGAAATCATCAGGCATTCCGGCAAGAATATTCACTGTATCCCGAAGCATCTAATAACCAGCGGCTTTAGTAGTTGCTACAGTCGCTTAGATGCAGATGAACCAGCAGTGACGATAACGGTAAACTTTGTTCACCCCGCATCCAACCGCTGCATACACCCCAAGCTAAATAGAGCACTCACCCCAAGAGAAGGGGCTAGACTTCAATCCTTTGATGATAATTTTGAATTTTTTGGTTCTCGCACACAAATTACTAAACAAATAGGCAACGCTGTCCCTCCCTTGTTGGGGCGTGCTCTCGCTCACTCAATTGCCGAAATAATGTGATTGTTACGCCAAGTATCGCTTGAACGATTTCATTTCTACAATCACCCGTGATGATCAAGTTTTTCGCTACGCTCATTTCCCTCCAGAACTTTCGTACCATAAGCCAGACTGGCCTCAGCCAGTGCGCTAATAGCCGGACTACGGATAATACGCCGGATCTCTGTAATGTAATCTTCGCCACGCGCAGAATAACGATGCAAATAACCGGCTAATTCGTAAGCGCCCAGCGGTTTACCGGCGGCATGAATCGCAGCACGGGCGGTACGGAATTCGTGATAGGCATTGCCGGTATTAAGATTACGCATATAGGCACGCACGGAGGCACGCAGATCCGGAAAACTGGCCACCAGATGCGTCGCATCGGCATCGCGGCTATTGGGGGTCAGGCCGCCGGTTTTACCAAAAGTCCATTGTCCGAACAGGCTGTTGCCTTCCAACGCAAAACGCGAACTACCCCAGCCAGTTTCAATGGCCGCCTGTGCCAGCGCCAGGGCGGGGGGGATTTCGTCGAGACGCAGCAGAATTTTTTCACGCACAGACGGCTCATTAAGATCACCTCGCACCCGCAACTGTTTGGCCAGTTCATTCAGCCAGTCGCGCGTGAGGCTGCCATCAGCAGGCAATCCACTTTCCAATAACCAGGCGGCCAATTCCCGCTGTTCCCGCAGGCGCTGGTTTTCGATAAGCACAATGGGCAACAGAACACGCAAAAACAGTTCACGACGTTCATCAACATCGCGTATTTTGTCAAAATCATCAGGCAGTTCTGCAAGCATCAGCGGCGGTATACTTTGCTGTCCCCCAGGCGGCCAGTTGTAGCCGATATTTTTAAATACGCTGTCCAGTGCGCGCACGGTGTCAGCACTCACATCTTTGGTATGGATCGCCATCGGGGTTAGCGGAGAGGACAGCGCATGTGCTGAGGTTTGTGCAGCCACCACTATCGCCGTCACCAGCACCAGTGTTAATAACCCAAGACCCAATAGTGCAATGGAATGTTTTTTCATGAGTGTCCAAATATGGGATAACATTAAAAAATACAAACGATAATCAGTTGATTAACTCAGAACTCAGGGGAACTCAGGATAATCCAAGCCTTTGAAAACGGTGCCATTTTACCCTATTTCAAGCTATCTTCCGAGCCGTTTGCGGGGGATATTACCGGGATGCGGACAAACGATACATCCACCCTGGCCAGGCATTTGATCAAGGCAGGCAGGTAAACAATAAAAAACCCCGCCGACAGTCTGTTAGCAGACCGGCGACGGGGTTTGTTTTGTCGCTGCAAACGCAGCGCATGGCTCTGGGCTGAGCGCGACTTACATCATGCCGCCCATTCCACCCATACCGCCCATTCCACCCATGTCCGGCATAGCAGCGCCACCGGCATCATCGGAAGGTTTGTCGGCTACCATGGCTTCAGTGGTAATCATCAAACCCGCAATCGAACCCGCGTTTTGCAATGCGGTACGGGTCACTTTGGTGGGATCAAGAATGCCCATTTTCACCATGTCGCCGTATTCGCCAGTGGCGGCGTTGTAACCAAAGTTACCTTTGCCTTCAGCGACTTTGTTCAATACCACGGACTGTTCACCGCCTGCATTGGCAACGATCTGGCGCAATGGCTCTTCCATGGAGCGTTTGGCCAGTGTGATGCCAACGTCCTGATCGTGGTTGGCACCCTTGAGATCACCCAAAGATTGCAGGGCACGCACCAGGGCAACACCACCGCCGGGTACAACACCTTCTTCCACTGCGGCGCGCGTGGCGTGCAGGGCATCTTCAACGCGGGCTTTTTTCTCTTTCATTTCCACTTCGGTAGCAGCACCGACTTTGATCACTGCAACACCGCCAGCCAGTTTGGCAACACGTTCCTGCAACTTCTCTTTGTCGTAATCAGAGGTCGCTTCTTCGATCTGTGCACGAATCTGGTTGACGCGACCTTCGATGTCAGCGCTATTACCGGCACCATCAATAATGATGGTGTTTTCTTTGGTGATGCTGATTTTCTTCGCCGTACCCAGATCATCAACAGTGGCTTTGTCCAGAGACAGGCCCACTTCTTCAGCGATCACTGTAGCACCCGTGAGAATAGCAAGATCTTCCAGCATCTGTTTGCGACGATCACCAAAACCCGGTGCTTTCACCGCAGAAACCTTAACGATACCACGCATGTTGTTGACCACCAGCGTCGCCAGAGCCTCGCCTTCAACGTCTTCGGCAATAATCAACAGTGGCTTACCAGCCTTGGCCACACCTTCGAGGATGGGCAGCAGGTCACGAATGTTGGAGATTTTTTTGTCGTACACCAACACCAGAGGAGCCTCCATTTCGACGCTCATGCTTTCCTGGTTGTTGATGAAATAAGGAGAGAGGTAACCGCGATCAAACTGCATGCCTTCCACGACATCCAGTTCATTGTCCAGACCAGTGCCTTCTTCAACAGTAATCACGCCTTCTTTGCCTACCTTACCCATGGCTTCAGCGATAATGCCGCCAATGGCTTCGTCGGAGTTGGCGGAAATGGAGCCAACCTGGGCAATCGCCTTGTCGTCTTCACAAGGCACGGACATGTCCCGCAATGCGGCAACGGTGGCCGTAACCGCTTTGTCGATGCCACGTTTCAAATCCATGGGATTCATACCGGCAGCCACGGCTTTCATGCCTTCGGCCAGAATGGACTGAGCCAGTACAGTAGCAGTAGTGGTACCGTCACCGGCAGCGTCAGAAGTCTGCGAAGAAACTTCCTTCACCATTTGTGCGCCCATGTTTTCGAACTTGTCTTCCAGTTCGATTTCTTTGGCCACGGAAACACCATCTTTAGTGATGGTCGGCGCACCGAAAGCTTTGTCCAGCACCACGTTGCGGCCTTTAGGGCCCAGAGTAACTTTAACGGCATTGGCGAGAACATTAACCCCGGCAATCATGCGGTGGCGAGCGTCATCACTGAATTTCACTTCTTTTGCGGACATGTGTGTAATCCTCTATATGTTGTCTGTTGTAACTGAATTTGATCAGGTAATTATCGTTCGATGAACAGGACTAGCCCTCGACGACACCTGTGATGTCGTCTTCACGCATTACCAGCAGCTCTTCGCCTTCCACCTTCACTTCGGTACCGCCGTATTTGCTGAACAGCACCTTGTCGCCGACCTTCACATCCAGGGGACGCACATCGCCGTTCTCAAGAATTTTGCCCTTACCCACAGCAACCACTTCACCCTGGGCAGGTTTTTCAGTCGCCGAGTCAGGAATCACGATACCACCCGCACTCGTACGTTCTTCCTCCATACGGCGAACGATGACTCGATCATGCAAAGGACGAATATTCATTTACTATCTCCTTGAATTAGCTTTTGTTTTTCAAATCATGGCAACACTTTTTCGTCGCCGGAAAATTTCGCGATTAGCACTCGCGTTACGTGAGCGCTAATGATAGGGGTGAAAAAAGGAAATTCAAGCCTTGCGAGGGAAATTTTTATCGGCCAGCCACACCTGATGTGATGCCTGTTTCTCGCATCGAGAGCATTTAGTACATCAATCCCGATCCCGATATTGTGTCGGCTTCGCCTGTCCAGCCCGATACGCATCCAATGGATACAGCAATGTATCTGTAATAAAGCTGAAAGGTATATCGATTATATACAGGTAAACCTGCCCGTAAACATCGTAGTGTTGCCAGGATTTTTTCATTTTATTCATGGCGGTTTTTGTTCCTGTATAAGGAGCCGGTGCCTCGCTTTCAGAGTGAGCCACAATTGTGGAACACCCTGTAGCGACAAAAGCCAGAATAAGGAACCCTGCAACGTTAATACCGTTTGATTTCTTCATGCCGCCCCTCTGAAAAAGTGAAAACCTACCCGTTCAGTACCAGCGTCCCCACCAACTGGGAGACCTCTGTCAATTCGTGCCGTTCCAGATAATCCACGACGCCATCATTTATCTTTTTACAGACCAGCGGATCATAAAACAATGCTGTACCGACACCCACAGCGGAAGCACCGGCAATCATAAATTCAATGGCATCGTTGGCGGTACAAATACCCCCTTGGCCAATAATGGGAATACCATGCCCCTTGCAAACCTGATAAACCTGATGTGTTTTTAACAAGGCTACAGGCTTAATGGCGGGGCCGGACAAACCACCCTGGTTATTACCGACAATCGGTGTGCGTGATTCCACGTCAATAGCCATGCCCATAAGCGTGTTGATGACGGCAAAACCATCGGTACCCGCTTCTATACACCGTCGGGCATTTTCAGCGATATCCGTTTGGTTGGGCGAAAGCTTGGTGATCAAGGGTTTGTCGGTTTCCTTGCGACAGGCTTCCACCACGCGCGCGGACATATCCGGGTCATTACCAAAAGCAACACCACCTGCTTTGACATTAGGGCAGGAAATATTGATTTCCATAGCATCAATGTCGGAATCATTAAACAAGCGGGTCACTTCCGCGTAATCTTCCACAGTAGAACCGGAAATGTTGGCAATAAAACGGGTTTCTTCAAAATCCAGTGTGGGCAGAATTTCATTGATCACATGTGCGGCACCGGGGTTTTGCAAACCAATGGCATTGATCATTCCCGCCGGGGTTTCTATCACCCGATGTGGCGTATTACCGAGGCGCGGCTCCAGCGTGGTACCTTTAAGGCACACGGCACCCGCGTCACGATTGCTAAAGCCTTTGACCCGCGTGTATTCTTCGCCGAAGCCGACACAACCGGATAACAACACAATGGGTGTGTCGAAGCGCATACCGCAAAATTCAGACACCAGCATGTTTTTTTGTGATTTATGCACCATTGATTTTTTACCTCATTAACGCTCACTTGCGGAGTATGTTTACCAGCCTATGTTCCACGTCGTTCTTTTTCAACCTGAGATTCCACCCAATACGGGCAACATTATTCGCCTTTGCGCCAATTGCGGTGCGCAACTGCACCTGATACGCCCACTGGGTTTTGATATGTCGCATAAACAACTGCGCCGAGCCGGGCTGGATTATCATGAATTTTCCAAAGTGCAGATTCATGACACACTCAACGACTTTGAACAGGTGGTTAAACCCACACGCCTGCTCGCCTGTTCCACCAAAGGCCGACAAAATTACACCGGGCTTGAGTACGCAGCAGGAGATGCTTTTTTATTCGGGCCGGAGACAAGGGGGCTGCCTGCGGATATTCTGGACTCACTGCCAAACGAACAATTGTTACGTATTCCCATGTTGCCTGACAACCGCAGTTTGAATCTTTCCAATGCGACGGCCATCATTATTTATGAAGCCTGGCGGCAGCTGGAATTTGCGGGGGCAGATCAGGTTTAACCCAGTTCTGATTTTTGATCGCGGTTCAATAACGCCTGCACGGCATCTTTCGGCTTGCGTGCCTCGTACAGTACAGCATAAACCTGTTCGGTGATGGGCATATCGACACCCTGACTCAATGCCAGATCATGCACTTCACGCGCAGTCTGCACGCCTTCCACCACCTGATCGATAGCGGCTAATGCCTCTTCCAAAAGCTTGCCCTGCCCCAGCGCCAAACCAAGCCGACGATTACGGGACTGATTGTCGGTGCAGGTCAGCACCAGATCACCCAGGCCCGCAAGCCCCATGAAAGTCTCGCGCTGGCCATGCAGAGTTTCACCCAGACGCATCATTTCTGCCAACCCCCGGGTAATCAGCGCGGTACGCGCATTGGCTCCATACCCCAGACCATCGGCAATGCCCGCAGCAATGGCGAGCACATTCTTGACTGCGCCACCCACCTCGACACCAGTGACATCATCGCTTGTATAAGCACGGAAGGTTTTGCTGTGCAGACGCGCCGCCATATCGGCGGCAAACACAACGTCGGTGGATGCCACAGTCACCGCCGTGGGCAGACCTTCGGCCACTTCACGCGCAAAAGTAGGGCCGGAAACAACCGCAGTGGCAATATCTTTGCCCAACACTTCTTCGGCCACTTCGTGCAACAATTTACCGGAACCGGACTCCAGCCCTTTGGTCGCCCATGCCAATCGTGCATCACTTTTCAACAGCGGTCGGAGCTGGGTGAGCACGGCACGAAAAGCATGACTGGGCACAACAACCAACACATCCTGCACATCCACCAATGCCGAGCCCAGATCCGCATCAAGCGACAGCTGTTCGGGCAAAGGCACGCCGGGTAGATAGCGCTCATTACAACGTGCGGTATCGATGTTGGCCATCAGCTCAGCTTCATGCCCCCACAGGGTTACCAAACCCCCGGCACGGCACAGCTGGATAGCCAGTGCCGTACCCCAGGAACCAGCACCAAGCACGGCAACGGGGTGTTGTTGTCTAGTCATTCATGATCCTGGAATTCATGTGAATGAAACCACCTGAAATAAAAAACCGTGTGCAAAATCAACGTGAAAAATCAGTGTACAACCTCTTTAGCTGAAGTGTCAGCTTGCTGCTTATGCTGCGCCAGCAGGGCATCAAAATTGACAGGAGCCAATAGCAACTGTGGAAAGCCGCCCTTGCTGACAAGATCAGAAACCGCTTCACGCGCATACGGAAACAAAATGTTTGGACAGTAACTGCCCTGCATGTGAACACGTTCATCATCACTAAACCCGCTCATGGTAAATACACCGGCTTGATGAACTTCAGCCAGATAAGCAGTGTTGTCACCCAGCTTGGCCGTCACCGTCACAGTGAGCACCACCTCCATCACCTCGTCGGTCAATGGCTTGCCAGCGGTCTGCAATTCCACATTGACATCCGGCTTCCACTCTTCGGTGAAAATCTCAGGTGAGTTGGGTGTCTCAAAAGAGGTGTCTTTGAGGTAAATTTTTTGCAGAGCAAATTGTTGCTCTGCCTGTTCACCGCTTGCAGCGGCCTTTTGTTCTTCTTTATCATCTGACATGAATGCTATTCCAAATTAGGCCCAAACGGGCGGAAAGAAAAAGGATTTTAACGGGTTACGGGTGTTAGCGCACCTGCTCACCCACCCAGGCCAGCAGGTTCGGCAGATCCAGAGCACCGGACAACCGCGCAATTTCCTTGCCTTGCCGGAAAATCAACAGCGTGGGAATACTGCGAATGGCCAGTTGCGCAGACAGCGACTGTTCCTGCTCGGAGTTAATTTTCACCAGACGCATACCGGGTTCAAGCTGTCTGGCCGCCTCAGCAAATACCGGGGACATCATTTTGCAGGGACCGCACCACGATGCCCAAAAATCCACCAGCAAAGGCAAATCGCTTTTGGTGAGATGACGTTGAAAACGGGTCTGATTAAGATTAAGCGGTTCGCCCGTAAACAGTAACTTATGACAGGCACCACAGGAACCGCCTGCGGCCAGCTTCTCCTGTGGCATCCGGTTGATACCATCACAATGGGGGCAGACAATGTGCAAACTATCGCTCATGAATGCTCTGTGGGGCCAATGTGCTGTTTATTCAAGTCCTGCTTATTCCAGTCCCAGCAGTGAATTAAGCTTGTCGTCCATATCCAGCTCAACCAATTCATCAAAACCACCAATGTGTTGATCATCAATAAAAATTTGTGGCACGGAATCACGCCCGGCGCGCTGTTCCATTTCCTCACGCTTACCCGCCTCTTCATCAACACGGATTTCCAGATAAGCCACACCTTTTTTTTTCAGCAGGCTTTTTGCGCCCGCGCAATAACTGCAAAAAGCCGCAGTATACACAACAGTTTCAGGCTTCTTTTTTTCGCGGGTTATTTCACTCATGACACAAAATCCTGTGACTTGCTGTTCGCTGCCGGTGCATCTTGCAGGCCCAACAGGACATCCAGCTCCCCTTTGTCTTCCAGCGCATACATATCATCACAATCGCCGACGTAAACATCACCAATAAAAATTTGCGGCACAGAAGTCTGACCGGAGCGTGCTTCCATTTCGCTGCGCTTGTCGGTGTCTTCATCAATGCGAACTTCGTCAAAATCAACATTTTTTGCTTCTAGCAACTCGATGGCACGGGTGCAAAACGGGTGTTCGCGGGTACAGTAAACCAGTACCGGGTTTTTGGTTTCAGTGGTTTCAGTGGTTTCATCAACTTCTGCATCACCCAACTCGGGTTTTTCAAGCTCAAGCTCAGGCTTAGGCGGCTTGCCGACTTTCGTTGTGGTAGGCAGGTTGGCACGTTCCCAGGCCAACATACCACCACCGATGTTATGCATATCGGCAAAACCCTGTTTTTTCAATTTGGTTGCAGCCTGTGCAGAACGGGCACCGGAACGGCAGACCATCACCACTGTATGATTTTTGTACGCTTGTAGCTCCTGAATACGATCATCCAGCATACCCAGTGGAATATGAAGCGCATTCACCACATGCCCTTCCTTGTATTCCTTTTCAGTACGCACATCCACTACCAAGGCATTTTTATGATTAATCAGCTTTACCGCCTCACCCGCCAACACCATAACCACTGCACTCGACCCAAACCAGGTGCGCGCCAGTAAAAACAAAATGATGGCCAGAGCCAAAAACAGCTCCCAGTTACCGCTGACAAAATTACCCAATTCCTGCATAACGCTCATCTAAACCTGTATTTTTTGAAGGGTGTACTAAAACCGGATGAGCCGCCATGCTTTCACTTGATAGCAGGCTATGCTTCATGCGGTACCGTGATGATACGGAATTCCAACCAATATCCAGCATTGGCTGAGCACTATATAGACAGGGATCAAAAAAGAAAAGCGCTTGGCAATAAGACTCTCAGTCAGACATGAGACTGAATAAAAATCCGGCAAAAACACCCCGCACAGCAAAACAAACTGTGCTTGACGTTCAATCCGGATTACAAAAAACTTCGCGCATCATGCTGATCAGGCGCAGGGTACGCGCATCCCCCACCCGATAAAAAACGCGATTGGCATCTTTGCGCGACATCAAAATACCTTTGTCACGCAATATGGCCAAATGCTGGGAGATGTTACTCTGCGAAGTACCTACCATAGCAACAATGTCCTGCACACTGATTTCCTGATCACCCAGCGCACAAAGAATTTTCAGCCGTAGCGGATGCGACATGGCCTTGATGGAACGAGAGGCTCTTTCGATATCCTCATCACGCGTAATCAGATGCTCCGTTGTATTCATACATCATCACCATAAAATCAAATACATTTTAATAGGCTGTCAAAAAAGACATTCTGCCCTTTTCAAAACACGAAAAGTAAAAACCTTGCAGTCTTCGATTTTACCGACACGTCCATATTATCGGAACAACCCACTAAAAAGTTGTACAACCAGTGGAAAATGCCCACCATTACCGGGCGGTCTGACGTTACCCTTGCTTTAACTATACAGCATCCCGCAACTTGAACAATTAATAATATTCGCACCAAAACCATAGGCGCACGGGTTACTTCAAAAGACATTCTGACGTAAACCTGAATTCATTCGTCGTCAAAACCACTCAAAATATTGTGTAAAAAATCAGCCCGCACAGTAAATACTTTTCACAAATCGGAAAAATCATTTAAAATGATTCATTCACCTCATCCTTAATTTCTCAAGAGCAAGCCTGAGTACATGCCAAGCACACCAGCACCCGTGATGACCATCATCCTGGATGGTTGGGGTTATAGTGAAGACCCTGAATCCAACGCCATTGCCAATGCCAACACTCCAGTGTGGGATGCCCTGTGGGCAAAATACCCGCATACACTGATCAAAGGCTCCGGCCCGGAAGTCGGCCTGCCCAGCGGGCAAATGGGTAACTCCGAAGTCGGCCACCTGAACCTGGGAGCAGGCCGCGTGGTCTACCAGGAATTCACCCGTGTCAGCCGCGCCATTCGCACCGGTTCGTTTTTCACCAACCAGACACTGACCAACGCAGTGGACTTAAGCATCGAGACTGATCGCGCCATACATATTCTCGGCCTGCTCTCCGACGGCGGCGTACACAGCCATGAAGAGCACATCTGCGCCATGGTCAAACTGGCCGTGGAACGCGGCGCGAAACATGTCTACCTGCACGCCTTTCTGGATGGCCGCGATACCGCGCCCAGAAGTGCAGAAACCTACATTGCCTCCATGCAAAAAACCTTTGACGAACTGGGTGGTGGACGCTTTGCCTCCATCATCGGTCGGTATTACGCCATGGATCGCGACCACCGCTGGCCCCGGGTGCAAGCTGCCTATGACCTCATCACCCAGGGCAAATGTGAATTTGAAGCTCCCACAGCCCAAGCCGCCGTGGATGCTGCCTACGCCCGTGATGAATCCGACGAATTCATTCAGGCCACACGCATTGTTCCCCCAGGCGAAACACCGGTGGAGTTGCGCGATGGCGACATACTGATATTCATGAATTATCGCTCCGACCGCGCACGGCAAATCACCCGACCCTTCATTGAACCGGATTTTGACTGCTTTTCGCGCACCGCGATGCCCAAATTGGGTGCCTTTGTCAGCCTTACCGAATACAGCGCTGACTTTGACGTTCCCGTGGCCTTCCCCCCGGAACGCCTGCACAATGTTTTTGGTGAATACATCGCCGACCTCGGGCTGCGCCAATTGCGCATTGCCGAAACTGAAAAATATGCCCACGTCACCTTCTTTTTTAATGGCGGTCGCGAAGAACCCTTTGACGGTGAAGATCGCATTCTGGTGCCCTCACCCGATGTCGCCACCTACGACCTTCAGCCTGAAATGAGTGCACCGGAACTTACCGATAAACTGGTAGACGCTATTCTCAGCAAAAAATACGACACCATTATTTGCAATTATGCCAACCCGGATATGGTGGGCCATACTGGTAACCTCGAAGCCACTATTGAAGCCATTGAAGCGCTGGATACTTGTCTCGCGCGAGTAGTGGAAGCACTGGAATCCGTGGGTGGCGAAGCATTGATTACCGCCGACCATGGCAATGCCGAACTGCTCAACAACAAAGAAACCGGACAGGCGCATACCGCTCATACCTCCAATCCGGTGCCCCTGATTTATCTGGGCCGCCCCGGCAGCCTTGCAGACACTGGCTCACTATGTGACGTCGCCCCCACCATGCTCAAACTCATGGGCGTAGACATCCCCAGCGAAATGGGTGGACGCAATCTGGTTACGCTGGCCACAGACGACGATGTGGCGGGAGATGAAAACGCTTAATTCCCTCTGTCGTTCCACTGGCACCCCAGCGACCACCGCTGGCAGAAAATTCGCCGCTGCTGCTGTTTTCGCACTCCTTCTAATGTTGCTTACACTGGGCAGCTGGCCATCAATATCACAGGCCGGTGACAATGACCCGGCAGATGGCCAAAAACTGGAGCAACTGCGACAACAAATTCAGGTGCTACGTCGCGAGCTGGATTCTGACGTGCAACGCAGACAGAGCCTGCAATCCCGGCTGCAACGCAGCGAACGCCATATTGGCAAGGTCGTCGCCCTGCTGAAAAAACTCAAACACCAGCTGCGCACACAACAACGCGAACTGAAAAAACTCAACACCCGTCGCAGCGGATTACAGTCAGACCTGCACAAACACCGTGTCGCATTAGCCCAACAAATTCGTGCAGCCTATACCATCGGCCAACAGGAATATGTGAAAATCCTGCTCAACCAGCAAGATCCCGCTGCGGTCGCCCGCACCCTCACCTATTACGATTATTTTCATCGTGCCCGGCTGGCACGCATGCAAGACATCAATGAAGACCTCGCCGAACTACGCACCGTCGAAAAAAAGATTCAGCAAAAAACCCAAAAGCTGGAAAAAACCCGTGAGGAGCAAAATCGCGAAAAGGCACAACTGGAAAAAACCCGACAACAACGCACCAGCGTACTCGCCGGACTGCAACAAAAAATTCTCGCCAAAGGCGAGCGCCTATCGTTGATGGAAGAAGATAAACGTCGCCTGCAACGTTTGCTGGACAGCCTCGCCACCATTTCACGCCCCAGCCTGAAGATACCGGAAGACAATGAATCAGAATTCACCTCCGAAGGCAGCGAACACACACCTTTTGCCAAACTGCGCGGAAAGCTGCGCTGGCCATCACGCGGCCGACTGACCACCCGTTACGGCAGTACCCGCAAAATCGGCAAACTCAAATGGCAGGGTGTCACTATCAGCGCCCCCGAAGGCACCGAGGTAAGCGCCATCTCCCATGGTCGTGTGGCTTTTTCCGATTGGCTGCGGGGTTTTGGCCTGTTGACTATTATTGATCACGGCGATGGTTACATGAGTTTGTACGGTGGCAATCAAAGCTTATTCAAGGAAGTGGGTGACTGGGTGGAAGCAGGAGAGATCATTGCCAGCGTGGGCAAAAGTGGCGGACGCAAAGACGCGGCCCTGTATTTTGAAATTCGCCACAAAGGCAAACCCAGCAACCCGCTCAAGTGGTGTCGAAACAAGCCGGAGAAAGTCTCAGCATCTTCATGAAAAAAACAATAAATGCACCCCAGCCTCTCTTTTCAAGCCTGAAGCCCGTAGTTGCACAGAATTATTTACAGACCCACTCATAGTGATATCTACATGAAATAACCGTTATATGTGTATCTGAAACTGCATAAACCAACCTATGAGCATCATCTATTCTTCTAGACCAAAAGCCAGACAAGTTTTCTTTTAAAGGTTCCGGCTTACCTATGCCGACAAAAGGCTCTCTTAGCACATTAACGATTAGTTTATTGATTCGTTTTAATGTCTTTTTATCTTGACCTTGCCAGTACACATAATCTGACCAAGCTGCCTCGGTCCATGACAAATTTCTACTCATCCAATAAATCCCTTTCTTGAACATTACCTTCTCGATACTGCTCAATGGATTTCCGTAGATGCTCAGCATTTGCTGGAGACTTCAGCAAATACACTGTTTCCATCAGACTATTGAAATAATCAAGTGACATTACAACTGCATCTTCGCTATCTCTGCGAGTAATAACAGTACAATCAGCGTCATTAACCACCTGATCTAAAACAGATTTCAGCCCGTTTCTTGCCTCGGTAAACGATACGATTCGCATTTCACACCTCTACTTGTACGTAATATTGAACAAGTGTAGATCTTTTTGAGGTCATGTACAAGATATAAGACAGGTATACCATGTTTTAGATAAGCAGCACTAAACCGGCCAGAGCGCTCCTTCTACACATGCTCAATTTTTCGTTGAATGTTGATATGCAAATGCGCCCCATAACCTCCACCCCACGCAATTGTTGTTTTTCTTAATCAGACAATTACTCACATACATCAGCGACACACCGACGTACGACCTTGCCTTTCAAATGATTCGTAGAAGATGTGTTACAGATGTGCTTAGCCGATAAACAGGCCAAACCAGCAACCCGCTCAAGTGGTGTCGAAACAAACCGAAAAGAGTCTCAGCAGCGTCGTAAAAAAGCGGAAAAACATTGCCTGATTCACAAGTTAGACAGAGTCCTGCATAATCGGGCTGAATTTTTCAGCGTAAGCGCTATCAATACAACAACTGTGTTTCTTTATTCGGGCCGTTTTTCCGGCCTGCGGAGCTATTCATGAATGCAAATTTACGCACCTTGCTGGTGCTGACTATCGGTTTGACCCTTGGCATCACTCTGGCTATCGGCCAGGGCGTTTTTGCAGACAAGAGCGAGAACAAAGCCACCAGCGCCCTGCCGCTGGATGAACTGCGCAGTTTCACTGAAGTATTCTCCCGCATCAAAAAAGATTATGTGGAAGAAGTCAGCGACAAAACGCTGCTGGAAAATGCCATCCGTGGCATGTTATCCGGCCTCGACCCGCATTCCAGTTATCTTGATCCCGAGCACTTTAAAGAACTGCAAGTGGGCACTTCCGGTGAATTCGGCGGTCTGGGCATCGAAGTGGGTATGGAAGACGGCTTCGTCAAAGTCATTTCCCCCATAGACGACACCCCTGCGCAACGTGCCGGAGTAAAAGCCGGTGATCTGGTGATTCGCCTCGATGAAAAACCTGTGAAAGGCATGACCCTGCACGACGCCGTAAAAATCATGCGCGGCAAGGTGGGCACCGATATCGTACTCACCATCATCCGCGAAGGTGAAGAAAAACCGCTGAAGATCACCATCACCCGCGACACCATCAAAGTCAAAAGCGTTCGCTCCCGGGACCTGGGTGACGGTTTTGGTTATTTGCGCGTTTCGCAATTTCAGTCACGCACCGGCGAAAATCTCGCTGAAGCCATCGAGAAACTGAAAAAAGACAATGACGGCAAACTGAAAGGCCTGGTGCTGGATCTGCGTAATAATCCCGGCGGTGTGTTGAATGCTGCGGTGGAAGTCAGTGACGCTTTCCTCGAAACCGGTCTCATCGTTTACACCCAGGGCCGCATCGCCGACTCTGAAATGAAATTCAATGCCACACCACGTCGCCTGCTGGACGGCGCACCGTTAGTTGTATTGGTGAACGGTGGTTCGGCATCCGCATCCGAAATCGTCGCTGGCGCACTACAGGATCACAAACGCGCAGTAATTATCGGCACGCGCACCTTCGGCAAGGGCTCAGTGCAGACCATCCTGCCGCTCAACGAAAAAACCGCGCTTAAACTGACCACTGCACGTTATTACACACCGTCCGGTCGTTCTATTCAGGCCGAGGGTGTAACGCCGGACATCATCCTTGAACCCCTCAAACTCACCAAACTGGAAGGCATGGGCGAGCGTGTCAAAGAAGCCGACCTTTCCAGGCATCTGGACAATGGCAACAGTAAAAACAAAACCAAGGACGATAAAAAAGATGATGAAAAGGATGGCAAAAAGAAAGACGAGCCCGAGCTGTCCCTGGCCCAAAGAGACTACCAGCTGTTTGAAGCACTCAACGTGCTCAAGGGGATGAGTATCGTCCTGCGACAAAAGTAAGCACCGACTGAATGCCAGATATGTGCATAACATGACGGCATTGCATTTAACCACAGGCAAAAAAATGCACACACCTGCTCTGGCGTTAACAATGCTGATGGTCGGCTGGGTATCAAGTACGGCGGTGTTCGCAGCAACACCGCCTGACCCGCCAACTCATAGCCGTCAACCTGCTATCGGCATCATCATCGATGACATGGGCAATCTTGAACAGCGCGACAAACGTGCTCTGCAACTGCCCGGCCCGATCACATTTGCCTTTCTGCCCCGTACCCCCCACGCCCGCAAACTGGCTGAGCTTGCCCACCAGCTCAACAAAGAAGTCATGTTGCACCTGCCCATGCAGCCCATCGAAAATAACAAAGTTGGCCCGGGCGCACTAACGTTGCATATGACAGCCCGACAATTTGAGCAACAGTTAACGTTAGACTTTGCCGCCATTCCACACATTGTCGGCATCAACAACCACATGGGCAGCCTGCTTACCCAGCACCCTGGTCACATGCAATGGCTAATGACCGCATTGAGCAAACGCGAAGACCTCTACTTTGTTGACAGCTACACCAGCAAAAACAGCATTGCCCAACAGCTCGCCAACGAAAACCACATACCCAATATGCGTCGCGATGTGTTTTTAGACCATGACAGAAACCCGGACACCATTCGTTTTCATTTGCAACGCCTGATCAACAAAGCACGCAAAAACGGCACGGCATTGGCCATTGGCCACCCTTTCCCGGAAACCATTGCCGTATTGAAAGAAGAACTGCCTAAACTCCACGCACAGGGTATCATCCTGCTGCCGGTATCACAGTTAGTCCACCGAACGTTGAAGAAGAGGTCAACATCATGGCAAGCGTCCTTATCCCGTTAGCTCAAGGCTGTGAAGAGCTGGAAGCCGTTACCATTATTGATTTATTGCGCCGTGCAGATATCGAAGTCACCACTGCCGGACTCGATGCACAACCTGTTACCGCCAGTCGCGGTGTTGTGCTCATCCCCGATACCACGCTGGATAACGCATTAAAAAAAGACTACGACATGGTGGTGTTACCGGGTGGATTGCCCGGTGCCGATTACCTTGACCGGGATGAACGCATTCAAGGCCTGTTGAAAAAAATGGCCCGCGACGGGAAATTTACTGCCGCCATTTGTGCCGCACCCAAAGTGCTTGCCAGTGCCGGGCTGCTCGATGGCAAACGTGCTTCCGCCTACCCTGGCACTCTGGAAGCACTTCACCTCGATAACGTCACATTGGAACCCGCACCCGTCGTAAAAGACGGCAATGTCATTACCTCGCGCAGCCCTGGCACCGCCATGGATTTTGCGTTGGCATTAATCGAAAATCTGGCCGGGGTAGAAAAACGCGAAGAAGTGGAGGCTGGGTTAGTACGCACATAAACGATTGCGTATACGCCCAAACACGCTATGAATATTCGCAATCTGCTATCCAAACCGCTTGACTGGCGCTGGCTTGCCGCCTGGCTGCTGCTGCTGGGTGTAATCCCGCTCCTATCTATCTATGGCCGCCGTTTGCAGGCATTCAGCCAGGAACACCTCAATACCGATATTCTGGCCTGGGTCATCGCTGTGCCCACGTTGTTATTGGCGGTCATCTTTTTACTCGATCAGGCACGACGATACGGCTACCGCCGTCTTTGGCACCTGGTCTGGGCATTGGCCCTGTTCGGTATCCTGCCGCTGACCCTGAATGCCGTGGAAGAACGCCTGCATTTCCTGGTTTTTGGTGCCTTTGGTCTGGTTACCGGGCGTACCTTCACCGGCAGAACAGCATTGCTGCTGGGCATTGCTGCCGCTGGTCTCGACGAATTGTTGCAGTGGGCACTACCCGACCGGGTAGGTGACTGGCGGGATGTGGGTTTCAATCTGTTGTCAGTGCTGGGCGGCTTGCTGCTGGCGAAACTGGGGCGGCGCTAATGCGATTCCTCACTTTCGCCATCGCCCTCATCAGCATCAGCACTCTCACCCCGGCACAGGAACTACGCCTCATTGCATTGGATGTCGGCGAAGGACAGGCCATCCTGCTCCAACACGGTGAACGCGGCATTCTCATTGATACCGGTCATGCGGGACAGGCACTGCGGGTACTTCAAGCCCTCACAGAAAATGGCGTACGCTCATTGGATCTGCTCATTCTGACCCACCTGCACCCTGACCATGCCAGTGGCTACTTTCGTTTGCGCGAGGCTTACCCGACCACACCGGTACTGGATGCCCAGCAACCACTCCCCTCCAATGTTGCACCGGACATGGTGCGCTGGGTCAATGAGAGCCTGTCCACCGACCCCCTGCGCCGTCGGCTTTCCGCAGGCGACACCCTGCCCTGGGGAGATGTGCGCATCGACGTTCTATGGCCCGCAACTTTCGTGAACACTAATCTTAACCGCCACTCGCTGGTACTCCACATCCACCACGGTAAGCGTAGCGTGCTGCTTATGGGCGATGCTGACAAGGAAGTGGAACGGCAGCTGTTACGTCAAAAAGAAGCCCTTACCGCCGACGTACTCATTGTCGGCCACCACGGTGCCGCCGATGCCAGTGATACCGCTTTTCTCGCTGCCGTACAACCAACTTACAGTGTGATCTCCGTCAATCACGATAACCTGCGCGGCTACCCGGCCTCAGACACACTGCGCCGCCTCATCGCAGCAGGCGGGCAGATTCTACGCACCGACGAACGAGGCGATATCTGCCTCCGTCTGCCAACAACCGAGCCCGTTGCGCACTGCACGCAACCGTAAAGCTCAACCACTCCCGGTTAAACCTAAATTAATCAGTTAAACCTACTGCGAACACCTAATGCACAGAATCTAAAGTGTTTTTCAGAACATGTTGAACTCACCGTATGGGTGATACGCTTTCGTCCAAAATAACCTGAAAAACACTTTATCTTCCGCACCTTAGTCGCTCTCGCTACGGTTTAACTGATTAATTTAGGTTAAAACGACTACTGGATTGTAAAAACCCCAGGATATCACTTTAATCGCGGTCTACCCTTCACATTTTCCCTTGATTTATTCAGACGTAACATAAACAAGACAATTTTTCCGTGCCCCTGGATAAACGGGAACGGATACTTTGCTATGCACACAATATTTGTATAAATATCACACAGGCTTTGTCTAACATGAACTAAGCGCCCGAAATATACCTCAAAAAAAATCAATAACTTACACTGTCCAGATAGCGATATATCAGCAATATAGCTGATCAACTTGTTGATTTATCGTTAATAATTTAGCTCTTAATTCACGTTATAATATTAATTGATTTGTTGGTGACTAAAAAACTTGATCATGAAACAATGGTTCTGGTCACTAACAAAGCATCCACATTTTTGCGTTGTGGAATACTGTGCTTGTCTGTTTTCAGAAAGACCGGTATCCGGGCCGTTGCTCGTGAGTCTCATGGCAATGATAACGGGTATGGTTTTTTATTCGACTTGAATTGTGGCAAAAAAATAAAAATACAGAAACAAAAAATGGAAGGGAGTCTGTTATGTCGTCAGTGAAGTGGATTCACGGTGTTATTATCATTTTATCGTTGGTGCTGGGCGCATGTGGCGGTCCCGGTCTTTCAGACCCGGTAACCACAATCACTAATCCGGCAAACGGGAGCGTTCATCCCGAAAGCAGCAACATTTCCTTCACTGGCACCGGCTCGGACGATGAAGATGGCACATTAAGCGGGGAAAGCCTTGAATGGTCGTCCGACACCGATGGCCAGCTGGGTACAGGTACGACTGTATCCTCCACGCTTTCCCCAGGCAGTCATACCATCACACTAAAAGCCACGGACAGTGACGGAGCGATAGATACCGACACCATCACCATCGCGGTTAATGCGGCACCGGTCATCGATACCATGACCGCAGACTTGACCCGTGTGAATGTCGGCACACCAACCACGCTCAGCTGGACCATTACCGATGCAGAAAATAATACGCTGACCTGTGGCCTGGACATCAATGGAGATGGCACAGACGAGCACACCATTAATGACTGTGCCAACGGTTCACAAGCGCATATTTATACGCAGACAGGGAATTACGAGGTACGCCTGACAGTCAGGGATGGTATCAACCCGGCGGTGCAACAAAGCGTGAATATCGCGGTTACTCCTGAGGGCACAATCAATACAGCACCACAAATAGACAGTTTTAATGCAACCCCGAATGTACCAAAAACAAATAATTTCATGACCTTGAACTGGACCGTCAGTGATACAGACAGTGATACGCTGACCTGCAAACTGGATATCGATGCCGACGGTACAAATGATTACACGGTTAGTGACTGTGCCAACAACACCTCACAGGCGCATACCTATACACAGGCAGGTAATTACAAGGTTCGCCTGGCGGTTGAGGATGGCGCGAATGCTCCTGTGTTAACAGAGATTGATGTGACGGTGTCATCGACACCACCAGTCATCAGCGAATTCACTGTAAATCCTGATCCGGCCTATTCAACAGTAGCAACTGCCCTTTACTGGCAGGTCAGCGACCCGGAAGGTGATACGCTGACCTGTCTGCTGGATATCGACAATGACGGGACCGACGACTACACCATCAACAACTGTGCCAACATTGCCTCTCAGGAACATACCTATGCATCAAGCGGCAACTACACAGCACTACTGACTGTTCGTGACAGCGTAAACGAGACGCAGACCACATTATCACTAACGGTCAAGTCACACCTTTTGCTGGATGTTACTGTCGATGGGCCGGTAAGTGCGAATGGAAGAGCACTTTATACAATAACGGTGAGTAATGTTTCGGCTGTGCCGATAGACGATGTTTCTGTGGTATATGCAGTTCCGGCAGAACTCCGGTTTCACCCGACAGCTGATGCCGAGCCGGATGCAAACTGCGGAAGTACATGTGCTGACGGAGCGGAAGCTTCCTGGACACTGGGCACACTGGTCGCAGGTGAGAGCCGTACCATTACTGTTAACGCCGTTGTGCTATCGTCACTGGATGTACCAACAGGTACCCTGATCAATGCGCTGACCCGGGTCACTTCGCCGGATATTATCGACATTGTTAATGTAACCACAACAGTGGCTGTGAATAATACTCCAATATCACAGCTGGCCATGAGCGCCTCGAAAGACCCGGTCATACCTGGTGATAACCTCGTCTATCAATTCAACATTGGCAATATCAATACAGCGGCACTGACCAATTCTGAATTACGCGCAGTTCTGCCTGCGGGAGTTACTGTCAATAACATCAGTAATGGAGGTACCCTGGACGATACCACTGGCGAAATCGTCTGGATCATTGCTAGTCTTGCGGCAGACAATACAACCCGGCGGGAAGTAAGTGTCACCGTAGACACCAGTGCCATTGCCGGTCAGATCCTGACCTCCCGTGCAGAATTAAGACACGATGAAGGTATTGCTCTGGATGGCAGTGCCGGGCATTCGGTAACAGTTGCAGCCAGCACATTTCCATTGATGCTGAATATCAGCGCGGCACATGATCCGGTAGTTGCGAACCAGCGTTTACCCTACAACATCATTGTTAGCAACATATCTGCTGAGCCGGTTAACACGGTGGAAGTACAATTGCGGGTGCCACCACAACTCCAGTTTCATCCGTCAGCTGATGCTGAACCGGATACAAGTTGTGAAAGCACATGTGCTGATGGAGCGGAAGCCTCCTGGGCACTGGGCACGCTGACCGCAGGAGAGAGTCGTACCATTACCATTAACACCACCGTGTTATCACCATCGGATGTGCCAACAGGCACCCTGATCAATTCGTTGGTCCGGGTCACTTCATCGGACGTAATTGATAATATTAATAAACCCAAAATAGTCGCAGTGCATAACAGTCCAATGTCACAGCTGGCCATGAGTGCCTCGAAAAACCCGGTCATACCGGGTGACAGTCTTGTCTATCAGTTCGACATTAGCAGCGTCAATGCAACGGCATTGAGCAATCTTGAATTACGCGCAATTTTGCCTGCGGGAGTCACCGTCAACAGCATTAGTGATAACGGAACCCGGGACAGCGTCACTGGCGAAATCGTCTGGACCGTTGCCAGTCTTGCGGCAGACGACACCATTCAGCGGGAAGTAAGTGCCACCATAGACATCGGCACCATCGCAGGTCAGATTCTGGCAGCCCGTGCAGAATTAAGACACAACGGTGGTATTGCCCTGGATAGCAGTGCCGAGCATGCCGTAACCGTCGTAGCCAGCGCACTTTCAACAAAATGGGGCTCACCGATTGGCGTTCATGTGCCAGGCCGGGAAACTTATCTGGAGGTCCAGGATTCACTACCGGTCAACTGGGTAATAACAGGACTGGGATTCAGGGCACACGAAGGAGTAATAACAACCATGTTAATAAATGCCCGTGAAGTTACCGCGACGGGCCTGCAAGGCAACATGGAAAAACGCAGTGGCAGTGCGCCTGATAATCCGTTAGAGGTAGAAGCGAATTGTCCGCCTGGCTCAGTGGTTACGGCTGTCGCCATGCGTGAGGCAAATGATAATATCACCAATCTCAGATTACGCTGTTCCAGATTCGTTGCGGAGACTCAACGGACAGACTACTGGGTTTTTCAGTATGTACAGGCCGTCAGCTCAATGGCTCATTCCGGAGCGGTATATGAAATCGAATTTTCTTTTAACAACCTCCTCCCTTTTAACGACTATGGAAAAGCTTTTTTGACGGGGTTTGGTGCGCGTGACAAAAGCGACAGTATGGAGAATGTATGGGGTCAGATCAGAATACTGCGCTAATGTAAGTATGTGTTTTTCACTGGTCACTGAAAAAAATATTGATTGTCATTGATATCCGGGGCTTGTTGAATTCCAGGAACCGGCCCCACCCGTTACATGACGGCATAAAAATTATATCGATGTACGGTGTCAATCAGCGGCAAAAAGTGCTGAAGCAGTCGCGTCTGAAAAAAGCGTCAGGCTTGGTTATCTTTTTTCTATCGAAACATAATCACGTTCAGGAGAACCGATATACACTTGCGTCGGCCGGAAAATACGATTGTCTGCCAACTGTTCACGCCAGTGTGCCAGCCAGCCAGCAGAACGTGACATGGCAAAAATCGTAGTGAACTGATCACCGGGAATGCCCATTTCGTGATAAAGAATACCGGAATAAAAATCCACATTGGGATAAACACCTTTGTGTGCCAAACGATCTTCCACCACTTTTTCCACCGCCAGGGCAATTTCCATTAACGGGTTTACCGCACCGCCGCGTGCTTCCCTCAGCTGTGCAACCAGTCCCTGCAAAATCGTAGCACGCGGGTCTTTGGTTTTGTATTCACGATGCCCCATGCCCCAAATAACCTGTTTGTTGGCCAGCTTTTTATCCACATAAGCTTCAGCCTTATCCGGCGAGCCGATTTCATTAAGCATTTCCAGCACACGCTGATTGGCACCCCCGTGCAATGGTCCCGACAAAGTGCCAATGGCGGCGGCAATAACGCTATAGGGACTGGCCAGGGTGGAGGCGGTCACCAGGGTCGAAAACGTCGAGGCATTGATAGTATGTTCCGCGTGCAGAATCAGGCAGACATCCATAATGCGCGCCAACAGGGGATCAGCCTCTTTACGATTCAGCATGTACAAAAAGTTTTGCGCATAGTTAAGATCTTCGCGTGGCGCTGGTGGCTCGTAACCGCTACGCAGGTGTTGCCACATGGCCACCATGGTGCCCATGCGTGCGATAATTTTTACGGTCATGTTGTGAATGTAATTCATGTCTTCACACACACTTTTGCTGGTCAGGCATTCGTTACCCGGATAAAACATGGCGAGACTGGCCACAGCCGTTTGTAACATATCCATCGGATGACCAGTCGCAGGTAATGCCTTCATCAGCTCACGGATGTGGTATTTAACCTGGCGATTTTCCCGTAGCTGTTCGTCAAATTCGTCCAGATCTGTCTGATTTGGCAGTTCACCGTCCAGCAGTAATAACGTGGTTTCTTCAAAGCTGCTGTGTTTGGCCAGCTGCTCGATGGGATAGCCCCGGTAATAAAGCACACCCTTCTCACCATCAATAGCCGAAATATTGGATTTGGTCGCCGGTACGCCCGCAAGGCCTGGCAAGTATTCACTCATGAGGTGTCTCCACGCTGAAACTGATTAGTGAGGGAGTGCAAGCATAACAAACAGGGGGATCAACACCCTGTTAATCTGCGCATTCTATTGATCCCGTTTGCTGATACTGGCGGCCTGCGGCCAGTATGACTTGAGGTTTGTTGCAGAGCGTAAATTCAGCTAGATGGAAAAAGACGAACCGCAACCACAGGTCGTGCTGGCATTGGGATTTTTAATCATAAACTGAGAACCCATCAGGCCTTCCTGGTAATCCAGTTCAGCGCCTATCAGATACTGATAACTCATGGGGTCCACCAAAAAAGTCACGCCGTCTTTTTCAATGGCCGTGTCTCCGTCGTTCACCTTTTCATCAAAGGAAAAGCCATATTGGAAGCCGGAACAACCTCCTCCGGTGACAAACACCCGCAGCTTCAACGCATCGTTACCTTCTTCTTCGATGAGCGCCTTTACCTTGTCCGCCGCATTCTGGGTGACTACCAGCAGTTCTTCCGGCGCATTTCCCACTCCGGCAGACGCACCATTCGAGACTGTTTCTGTATTCATATTGACCGCTCCCACAAAATCACTCCACATTCAAAATGCCCACCAACGTCAAATGACCATCCTGCGCTGACCGGGCATATATTAGCAACGGCTAAAGTAAAACATTTCCGACTGATTTAATCAAGAATCAGCCCCCGTCAGCAGCAAGACCTGTATCCCCCGCAGGCAACGTGCGCTGCTCCGTCGCGGTGGTGGCTTCAACTTCATGCACGAGGTTGCCGTTCACTTCGGCACCCATAGCCATTTCAATAAGATTATAATACACATTACCGGTAACGCGCGCCGCTGGCGCAAGCTCAATGTGTTCTGAGGCATGCACATCGCCTATGACCTCACCATTAAGCACCAGATTATGCACCCGTACTTCACCTTCTATACGACCATGTTCACTCATGGTGAGTATGGAACTCTTACCTTCGGCGATAACGTTACCCTTCACTATGCCATCGATGTGCAGGCCATCCTTGAAATGCACGTCACCACGTAATTCTGTACCGCTGCCAATCAGCGAATCAATTTGTGAATTTCGACGTGTATTTTTTTTCCCAAAAAACATGTGTTCCGACTCCTTTCATGAGCACCGGAAACAGTGCTCTGTTTATGGTTTTATTTATAGTTTTACGAGCTGACATCCGACCAATCAAACGTTTTTTTAAGCCGAGGTGCATCCTTGCCACTGGGCACGACTTCCACCAACACCCGTGAGGGTAAAAAACCTTCCGGCAAGACAATCTCGCCTTCATTATTCTGAAAATATTTGAACCGTAATTTAAGTTTATCCAGCGCACCACCCGAAACTTCTTTCAAACCCAGCTGCATTTGTGCGCCGTCTTTCACTCCCTCAAACTCCATACGCACGTACCCTCTGATAAGCCGCACATTGGATTTTAACTGGGTCAACACCAGTTTGAAGCGGTAAGCACTAGCCTCTCCAATACTCGTCAATTTAAGACTGGTAATATTCAGGCCGCTGGCCGCTTCCGTCGGTGACACAATACCCCGGTAAAATGCCACTTCCTGTTGAAGCTCCAGCATTTCATCCTGCACCTGCTTCAGCGATTTTTCCACCATATCGTAAGCCTGCCGGTCAACCTGACTCGCCCGTTCCAGCACTGCAAGCTGCGCCCGCAAACCCCGGGTACGCTGCTTTTCCATGTCGATTTGTTCACGCAGTAATTCGCGCTGAGCATGCAAGTTGTCATTATCGTAACCTGCACGGGAAAACCCGAACTCAAACACAGCCCAGGCAAGCAATACCAAGACTGACCCCAGCGATACCAGCTTCACGCGATATCGCCAGGGATGGTGGGATTTGATAATCAATTTCGACGGCATAACACCCAACCCGCCTGTTTTATTATCCACACCAAATGCATACAACTTTTCGACATCATTTTACAACGATCACTCTGATTTACACTCTGGCGGTATTAACAGGCTATTAAGGAACAAGCGCAATACCTGACAGCCCTGCTGTTTCCGGCAAACCACAAAGAATATTCATATTCTGCACCGCCTGCCCGGCAGCCCCTTTCACCAGATTGTCGATCACCGAGAGAATCACCACGGTGTCAGCACCTTGTGGCCGATGGATGGCAATGCGGCAGGTATTGGCACCTTTTACACTGCGAGTCTCCGGGTGGCTGCCCATGGGCAGCACGTCCACAAAGGGTTCGCTGGCATAACGTTGTTCGTACAACGCCTGCAAATCCGCATCGGTTGCATCATCAGAATTGAGCAGAGTGGCATACAGTGTGGCATGAATCCCCCGTAACATGGGCGTAAGATGTGGAACAAAAGTCAGCCCCACATTACCTTCAACAGCAGCATTCAGCCCCTGACGAATCTCCGGCCAATGCCGATGCCCTGCCACACCATAAGCTTTGAAGTTTTCACTGGTCTCGCACAGCAGGGCACTCACTGCGGCCTTGCGACCTGCACCACTAACACCGGATTTGCAATCTGCAATCAACCGCCCGGTATCCACCAGACCTTTTTCCAGCAACGGTAACAGGCCCAGTTGCACCGCCGTAGGATAACAACCGGGATTAGCGATCAACCGTGCTTCACTGATGGCGGCCCGGTTTACCTCAGACAGACCGTACACCGCCTCGTCGAGCAACTGCGGACAAGCATGAGGCTGGCCGTACCATTGCGCCCATTCTTCTGTGTCTTTGAGCCGAAAATCGGCCGCCAGATCAATCACCTTCACGCCCGCTTCCAACAACGCCGGCACCGATTGCATGGCCACCCCGTTAGGGGTTGCGAAAAACACCACATCACACGTCGCCAGCGCTGCCGGGTCAGGGACACTGAATGCGAGATCAACATGGCCGCGCAGATTGGGGAACATGTCTGCCACCGGCAGACCAGCCTCGGAACGGGAAGTAATCATCACCAGTTCCACTTCGGGATGGGCCGCCAGCAGGCGCAGCAATTCCACGCCTGTGTAACCCGTACCACCTACAATGCCCACCTTTACCATGCCACACTTCCCCCCGGAAATTTGAACCGCTAATGGTAAGGGCTACAGCGGCAAAGGGGTAGTGTTAATCTACATCTCTTCACCATAAATACGGAATGCGCTCATGATTGATGCCAATTGCTAGAAAATAATCAGCAATTGCGCCGAAAAACGGTTATCCATCCCGCTCAGTATCTTGTTGGCATTATCACTAACAGGCAGGTTCGGTGCCTCGGCATTACGGATTTCGTAATTGACGATAACCCGGCTCTTCCTGTTGAAGAAATACTGTGTACCCAGAGTCCAGGTCTTGAATTGCCGTTCCTTGGCTGATACATCCGTCATCCGGTTATACACATCGTAGCGCACATCGAATTCCCAGCGTGGATTCGGCGCAAAACCGTAATGAAGATAATAACCATCGGCTTCACCTTCAACCTCCACATTAAACGATGCCGTCACCTGACCATCACCACCAGCATCAGTATTGCCGGTGAACTTACCCGCAGCACCTGCGGGCAGGTTGGAGACACTGCCTGCGATGGCACCACCATCCGTACCGTTGAAAATCATACCATCGGCGGTAATATATTCGAACGCGGCACGGTGTCTGCCTTTTTTATACGTCGTACCCAGACCGGCACGATCACGGTTATACTCACCGGCCCCTTCCGTGCTCAATGTACGCTTGCCACTTTGTTTCCAGGCGAACATTTTCCAACCCTGACGGCGTGGGCCACTACCCGCATAGACTCTCTCAGATGACCAGTAAAGGTAAGTCTCTTTATTGTCATCATTTTCACCACGGGCAATGCCGTTACCATTCCCCATCATGATGGCGTAAGCATGCTCCCAGCTGCCCTGCTTAAAGGTATCAAACACCTGGACACCCGTGTCACGGAATGCGCTCACCGAACCATTCGGGCGATTGGCATCGCCGGAATCAGCGGCAGTACCAGGACCAGCAACCGGGCTCACAAAAGTGCCAGAGCCATTACCGTTGAAAAACCGCTCCAGCAACAGACCGTTGGTGGCTCCCGTAAAATTGATGTAATCAAACACATGAATGGCTTGTAGCCCTTCCTCCGAACCAGGAGTCTTGAATGTACCGACCCGGATACGGGCACCGGGAATATGGTTCAGGGTGACACTGGCATCAGTCACTTTAACACTGCCACCGCCCTGTTGAGTGATACCGTTGTTACCAAACTCCGCCAGAAAAAAGTAGTTAACCTTGGGGTCGATGGGCATGCCGACACCTCGCACACCAACACGGGCACGGATGGTGTTAAAACCTTTATCTGCCTTCAAGTCCGGGCGCATGGCATTAAAAACAGCCCGCTGCCCGGTCCACGGACCCGCATCAATTTCAGAACCACGGGTTTGTTGATACTCTGGCTGAATAAATCCCCAGACCTTTGCCCGGCCTGCCGTCGAAGCAGGTTCCGTGCCCTGCAACATCAGCCAATTGGCGGCTTGCACCGGTATGGTTACAGCCACTCCCCCGACGCATACAGCTGCCAGAGCCATTTTTCTCAATGCCTGTTTCATATGTGCTCCCCCCTAAAAACAATTCAAACTGGTTACCGTGATTGTTTTTAGTTACGGTTTAACCTATGTAACCATTCAGGGCTTGACCAGGGTATACCCTTCTTCCGTGACCAGCTTGACGATGCGCACCACCCCCGGGCCTTCAACCAAAGCAACCGGATTCATCTCTGGAACATAACCCAGTTTTTTAGCCATACTTTTTTGGGTATTGCTACACCCCCTGAACCCAACACCATTAGCATCCAACCCCTGAATACGACCTTTGTTAGCATTGTCAGCAAACAACAAACGCAAACCGGGACCAAAAGCAACAATCTCAATCTCCACGCCATCGGTGCCATATTCCTTGATCAGATTATTGGCCACATTCAACACCAGTGTTTGCTTGAAAGGGTCGGGGTCAGATATCTGCAAAACAATCTTTTTTTCAGCGAACGGTTTGTCTGCCGCGAAAACTGACTGAACTCCCCCCGTGATCAACACCAACGCTGCAAGCAAGACTGACCATTTGGCGATATGTGTAAACATTGATTTATTCTCCCGTAACCAAAAAAGCAAAATATCAACGCTGTCAGTTGTCGATACATGCAGCAGACGTTGAGCTTCTGTTTTTTATTCCCTTTTTTATCTGCCCGTTTTCCCAATGTGAATGTTCTTGCGCCCGACAAAAAAATACCGGAATGTTGGAATAATCCGCTGATGCCCGGCGTCATACTGAAAGGCAGCAGGAGAATTCAAAACAATGGTGACCACATTCAATCCTCTGGGTATTTTGTCCAGAAACAAAAAGCTGAAAAAATCCGTGGGGGAATGTCGGCCACGTTTGTATCGCCTGGCCTGTTCCTGGACCCACGACCCTGTCCTGGCGGACGAGCTGACTCAGGAAGCACTGACCAAAGGTTTAAAAAACCTCGCACAGGCCAGAGACCCGGAGACCATAGACCGCTGGCTGTTCGGTATATTGTCCAATTGCTGGAAAGACCACTTTCGCCGCACCCGGCCCACGGAAAATATTGATGATTATGTGCAGCGGGACAGCAATACCCCCGAGCATCAACTGGAACAGCAGCGCCTCAAACATTCCATTCGGAACGCCATAGCCGAACTGCCAATGGCACAACGCCAAACAATCACCCTGGTGGACCTGGAAGGATTGCGTTACACCGAAGTCTCGGAAATATTACAGATTCCCATCGGCACCGTAATGAGTCGTCTGTGTCGGGCACGCAAAGCACTGGCCGGAAAACTGCTGGATTACAGCAAAGACCACCACAACCAGGAAACAGACCCAATCAATCAAATCAGGAGGATATCGTGAACTCGCATGAAATATTTTCAGACGAGTTTCTGCACGCCTATGTCGATGGAGAATTAGGTGATGCCGAAAAAGGGCGTCTACTGGGAGCTCTGCGTCACGATAAAACACTCAATATCCGTGTTTGTGAATTGCAAAAAATACGTGAGCTGCTCCGACACGCCTACGATCCCCCCTCCTCTCGGCACCCGACACCAAACAGCCCGCAATGGCTTGGCACCAGCATCGCCGCCAGTATTATGCTGATCGTCGGCACTTTGCTGGGCTGGGGATTGCATGGTGACCAATCACCCAATAACGCACTGCCGGATACCACCCAGTCCATGTCATTAAACTCGCTCCCGGTTAATGACGATGGTATCTGGCGCGTAGTCTTGCATGTAACCACAGCCGATCCCTATCGGCTGGAGACCGTACTCGACGAAGCGGAAAATCTTCTGCAAGGTCGCCCACCTCATGCCAACAGTGTTGAAGTGGAAATTCTCGCCAATGGCCGAGGGCTGGATTTGCTGCGTACCCGCACCAGTCCTTTTACGAAACGCATTCAGGCGCTCCAGGCACAATATGACAATATCGCCTTCAAGGCCTGTCAAAGGGCCATCAACCGGGTACAGCGGGAACAGAATATCAAAGTGAAACTGTTACCTGCGGCGCAGATAGTCCCCACCGCCATTGGCGAAGCTATCCAGCGCCAGCGCCAGGGCTGGGTCTACATACGCATCTGACCTTGATTAATCTGCCGAAGCCGTTTTGGCCAACGGATGAAAAGCCCGGTTAATATACGCAATCACAGCATCAATCTGCCCGGCGTCCAGCACGCCTTTCCAGGCCGACATCGTCGTATCCGGCAAACCCTCACGAATCACCTGACGCAGACGTTCTGCGGTCATTCCCCGCATATTTTCCGGATCAGTGAGATCTCTCGGGTGTGGTTCAAGAAAACTGCCAATCCAGTTTTTACCCGTACCATCCGGTGCATGGCAAAAAGCACAGTTTTCCTGAAACAAAGCCTCGCCCTCTTTTTCCTGCACAGTGAGATTTTCCAACACCGGAGCCTGCTCGTGATGCGCATAAGGGCTGGCGCTGCTGATACTGTCGGGAAGTGCAGGAGTTTCAGTCTGGCGATGCGAATACTGGTTACGCGGGAATGACACAGGTCGAGGATCCCAGATCACCCCTTCATCATTGACCCGGCCACGGTCATGACAAGTGATACAGCTCTGCATAAAAATACGCCGACCTATCCGTTGTTGTGAGCTGAGCTGCTCAGAAGGTGTATCAAGCGCGATCTCCTCCAGCGCAAAGGGAAAGGCCAGCGCGTACTGCTGATGATTTGGCCAACCGTTCTCCACCGTGTGATACGCCGTATTACGGTCCTTGTTTTGCATAAATTCGCGGCGCACAAAATCCACCACCAGCGCAATATCTTCACTACTGATGGTATTGGCAAAACCCAGCATAGCGGTATCAGGACGACCGTGAGTCACGGCATTGATCATGGCTTCGTAACTAATGTCATCAAGCCCGGTGGTAATAAAATTGCGCGGGCGCGGTGTCAGATAACTCGCCGCCAGGGTTTTGGCATCACCGGAATAACCATGGCAAAAATAACAACGAAAGTTATAAATAGCCCTGCCCTGCTCATGACGATCATCATAAGCAGGGTCAAGTTCTGCTTTTTGTACTGTCGGCTCGCTATCCGCCGCCGGTAACTGGCCCGTTACGGGGCTTTTTTTTTGCCCGCACTGTTATCCGTTTCAGCAGGCTGAATGAACGTCTGAAACACAAATTCAGTCAACCCTGCAATTTCCTGCTCGGTCAACACCTTGCCCCAGGCAGGCATCACCGTACCCGCCTTGCCGTTAGTGATGCCGCTAAAAATACGGGGCCGATTAAATACCTGCCGCGAAGCCTCACTGGTGAAATCACGTGGCGGGGGAATATTAAAATAAGCACGCGGACCATCACCCTCACCCGTCACACCATGACAATCGAAACAATTCGCCATATAAAATTGACGCCCCCAGACCAGATCACCCTTCAAGCCCTGGGGTACGGGCAATGACATATCGACATCGACACTGTGACCCGCAGTCGGCGTGGCAGGCGCAACCGCAGGCATCGATGTGCCATCATGTGGCTGCTGATGTGGATCAACCCGTGCGGGTGCCGCCCGAGCCGCAGCGAGAGGAGCATCCACTCCCGGAATACCACCAGCCCGGGACGGTGGCGGCGTCCGTGCCTCTGGTTCACTCATCGCCAATGGCGCAGCACCCGTATCCTTATCCGGATCAACGCCCATAAATTTGAAGCGGATAAAACCAACAACCGCAGCAATTTCATCTTTCGACAAGCGTTTTTTGTACGACACCATGCCCGTACCGGGGCGACCATTGGTGACTGAACGCAACATACGGTCACGAGTCAACTCATTCTGTGCCTCAGGCGAAGTAAAGTCCCGAGGGGCCGGGTTCAAGCCATTCTGGGCCCAAATAGCCGAATTGCCATTGTCCCCATGACATACCGAACAATTTTCAGTATACACTTTTTCACCCAGACTCACCGCCGCAGGCGTACCGGCCGCAGCCCCCGGAAGCTGCATAAAATTGCTGCGGATATAATCAACCAGATCAGCAATTTCCTGCTCGCTTAACCTTTTTTTGTGCGCCACCATGGTCGTACCAGGACGACCATCGGTGACCGATTTGATCATCCGTTCACGGGTCAACTCGATAGCTGCCTCAGCGGTCGTAAAATCGCGGGGTACAGGGTACATGCCAGACTGGGCCCGAGTGTTTGCATCCCCCTCATCACCATGGCAGATAGAGCAATTTTTCAGATACAAAGCAGCGACATCTTTCTTATCCGCCGCCGACCCGCTATTGGCCGTCGCCGCAACAGCGCCCGCCGTACCCAGTCCAAGTGACACCACTCCGGCTATCCACATCAACCTTACCCACATCACACTGTTTTTCATAAACCAGGACGCCTCTCAATTTTTCCCAAAGTTATTTCCTGAAGCCGTTTACCGCATTAATTCGTTAAAAAAACACCTGATTATTCAACAAATTGCAGAACACTCGCCACCAATGCCCGGCAACATGCACCGGAACCGCACGGTATTATATACCCACTCACGATAAAGCTCGCGGATTGTGGCGTAAAAACGGCTTTTACGCTACCCTAAAGCTCGCGTATAGTGGGCCGATAGCGGAGGTAATACGCGGATTTATCGAACTTTTTTTAAAATTTTTTCTAAGGTGATGCGTTGATATTTTCGTACACAACAACGCCACCAGATTGTTGTATTGCAACATTTACGTTGCACGGGGGGACGGAAGCATGTCGCGACAAATAAAAAAACAGCGCTCCAAAACGAAAACCAGCATTATTTTCCTCATCTTCGCCCTACTGGCTGGCGGACTATCATGGGCCACGTACACTGCTGCTGCCGCTATTGTCGGCGACCCGGTACTTGGCGCAGACGACCCGATCCTGGGTTCCAAACATGACTTCACCGGCCTCAATGAGCGTGCCGGTGTAGTCGCCATGGCTGGCGTCGCCTTTTCTGACTATGGCTACTCCTGCGTTTATTGTCACATTCCACCAGAGGAAGCCGGAGCCGTTCCCGCAGATTTTGGCGGCATCGACGGCTGGAACCGCTACGTGCCCGCACTGAGTAACTACCAGCTGTACGACAGCGTTAACATGGACAACAAGACCAGCGGCCCCAACCCCATCAGTATGCTCTGCCTGTCCTGCCACGACGGCACCATGGCCGTAGACATGGTGGTCTTCAAACCTGCCACATTTGATATAGCCGCAGATGATGCCATGCATATGCGCCTCAACCCCAACGACGACATCGAAAGCTGCGGCAAATGCCACAATGGTGACATCGCCCACGATATCACCGTGAAAGTACTTGGTACCGATTTGCGCAACGACCATCCCATTTCCATGCGATATGCCGGACTGACATTCGAAGATCCAGACTTTCGTCCACCCGACAGCCCTGATGGCTTTGCTAACGGTGTTAAATTATACGACGGACAAGTAGAATGCATGACTTGTCATAACGTACACGACCCCTCGCGGGAATTACTACTACGCGCTAATGCTGAGGTGCTATGTTTCACTTGTCACGCAAAATAAAAAAAACACATCATGGACTGATCTGGATCGGGGTCATCATTCTTCTTCTGGCTGGCTGTGGCAGCGAAGAAATAAAACGGGAAGAAATTATTCTGGCTTACCCACCGGCACCCGAACCCGCACGCTTTTATTTTGAAGGCACCCTTCGCAGCAGCTACGATGTCAAGGAAATTACCGGCGCCGATAAACTTAAAATTTTCGCCACCGGCACATTGGGCAAAGCCACCGGCCTGGGAAAACCCTATGGTGTTGCTGTTTACCAGGGGCGTGTTTATGTTACCGACACCGTCAAACGTGCCGTAATGATGTTTGACGTACCCGGCAAAGACTTCAAAATGATCGGTACCGAGGGCCCGGGCGCATTAGCCAAGCCAATCGGCATCGCCGTCAGCAAAGACGGGGAACTTTATGTCGCCGACAACACAGCGAAGCGTATTGTCGTTTTTGACAAAGATGGAAAATTCTTACGGGCCTTCGGTGATCGCAGTATTCTCAAACGCCCCTCGGGTGTCGCCGTCAGCCCGGATGGCTTGCAAGCCTACGTCATTGACACCGGAGGCGTCACCACGCAAGAGCACCACCTCTATATTTTCGACGCCAAGACCGGCGAACTGAAAAAAACCATTGGCACTCGCGGCCGCAAGGACGGCGAGTTTAACCTGGCCCTGCAAGTCACCACGGCCCCCGATGGCACCATCTATGTAACGGACAGCGGCAATTTCCGTGTACAGGCATTTAATCCGGATGGCTCCCACAAACTCAGTTTTGGCACGGTTGGACGAAAGATGGGGAACTTTGCGCGCCCTAAAGGCATTGCAACCGACTCCGAAGGCAATATTTATGTGGTCGATTCCGCTTTTGGTAACTTCCAGATATTCAACGACAAAAGCCAATTACTGATGTTTGTCGGTCAACGCAGCCAGACACAGGGGCCCGGCCTCTACATGCTGCCCGCCGGTATCGCAGTGGATGAAGATGGTCGCGTCTACATTGTTGATCAGTTTTTCCGTAAAGTTGATATTTACAGGCCTGCCAGCATTGAAAAGGGTGGCGGCTATCTGGGTGGAGAACACCTGCGAAAAGACAAAGAATGAACCCGTTAGTTTGCCTGATATAATCAGTTTGTGATATAAATAGAACTTAGTTTAGATAATATTGTCCGCTTGGGGTTACAGTAGTACTGGTTTTCGGCTTTTTTAAGGGTAGCGCTTGGTTCAGCTCTTCCTGTATAACGACATAGCGGCCTGAAAAATATAATATTTAACAAATAAAACCATTCTCATGGGTAATTGGGAACCAAATAGGGATTTTGTCATGTCACTGAAAATAATACCGAAAGTTATGCTTTCCATCGGTTTGGTCGGAATAGGAATGGCTGGAATTGGGACTGCGGCATTTGCTGATGGTTGGGACCCAAACTCGAAGGCAACCAACATTGGTAGCATTACTAACACCCGCCACAACCTCACCCTTGACTATTTAAACGCGGGTGGGCCCACACCCATGGACTTTGCACGCAACAATTACACTGAAGTCTGCGTCTACTGCCACACACCGCACGGTGCAAACAGTCAAATTAACGCCCCCTTGTGGAATCGTACGGTAAATCCTGGTAACTACACCGTCTACGACAGGCCTACCACTCTGGGACTGGAGGGCCGAATGAACCTGCCGGGACCTAGTTCATTGACCTGCCTATCCTGCCACGACGGCACCATTGCCATCGATTCCATACTCAATATGCCCGGCTCCGGTGGTTACGGCAACAACGAACTTGGTACTGCTGACACCACGTTTCTAGATACTTGGCCTGCCATGGCCGGCAGAGACGGCACTGTGGGCAACCACTTCACTTTAGGCGGGGAATTGGGCTCAGGCGATCTAAACTCGACGTGTGGTTTATGTCACAGCACGGCTGGCAGCCTGATCCCCGACTTTAGATTGTTTATGCTTGGTACTGACCTACGCAACGACCATGTGGTCGGCATAACATATCCCACCACCTTTGGCCCGGGCATTGATTATAATGAGCCAGAAGTAATCATCCCCAACAAATGGTCATTTTTTGACAGCAACGGCAATAATTTCGCTGAAAAAGATGAAGTACGCCTGTACGACAGCGGTAATGGCCCTGCTGTGGAATGCGCCTCCTGCCATGATCCTCACGGCATCCCTTCCAACGGTCCTGGCACTGAGTTTATCCCCAGTTTCTTGCGTATCAGTAACAGCACACCGAATAACGATGGTATCGGTGGCCCCAGTGGGCTGTGCCTGACTTGTCACGCTAAATAGAAACCGGAAATAAATTTCACAAAAAAGTGTGTGCGCGCATAGAGCTGCCGGATGAACCCGGTGGCTCTGTGTGCAAATCAGGAATGGTAACCCTCCACTCTCATTACCCGCTCCAAGAGCCGTACTGGTCGCCTTTACGCACGGTTTTCGCGCTTTATAAAACACGGTTTCTTCACACCTACCCAGCCAGTGCGACACCTCGCGGCCTCTCGCATATTCCAATCCCAAAACAATCTCAGCGCCTTTATCTACTCACTTCACCAAACAAAGTCATTTTTTGATATCTTTACCTTTGCATTCTCCGTGTTTATAGCCCCTCAAACCTCACTCGCATCAGCCCAAAGAAAAAATCAAGCGCACACGCAAATAACCAAACCCTGCATTTAAATACGAAGGGTGCAAAGAAAAAGCCCGGATCAATAACAAAAAGTAAGCCTCCAGCTAACCTTGATCCTGCTTTTGCTGCACCAAAATTCAGTTTTTTTGCAGTAATTGAAAAGAAGGAAAATGCCAAACTAAAAATAGTGGCTAAATGAATTTATTTCTGTACACTGTTCGAGCAAAGAAACCACCACTAAAACAAGGTGATTTCTTTATGTGTACCTGGATAGATAACTAAGGAGAGTTACCCATGAAAATCAGAATAATCCCCGAAATTATAGCTGGCAAAATGAGCAGCATCACACTTGCGGCGTCACTCTGTATTGCGTTCACTGTCAACTCGGCTACTGCTGGTTCTATTGAACGAATTAGCACAGGCAGTGAAATTGTATCCACGGGCAATTCGCCGAAAGCAAGCGACAATGGACGCTACATCGTATTCCGTGCGTATAGTACCAACACCCCTTCTTACCAAATCAATACTTATCTCCACGACCGTGCAACGGACGTAACAGAATTGGTCAGTGTTGGCAACGACGGAAGTGCTGGCGTGGCTGGCGGATCTATCGATGTCAGTAATGATGGCCGTTATGTTGTATTTATTGGCCGCTATATCGATGGCAACGGCAATGTTAATGTCTATGTACGTGATCGTGCCACGAATACAACAGAGCTTGTCTCTATCAATAGCGACGGCAGCCCTGGTACCGTAACCAAAAGTGCCAGCGCCGTATCTATCAGCGGTGACGGCCGCTATGTCGCTTTCATATCCAATTCGGCAGACGTCGTGAGTGGCGACACCAACGGTGTGGCAGATGTCTTCGTAAGAGACAGGGTCACCGGTGTCACGCAACGGGTCAGTATCGCCAGCGATGGCACTCAAGCCAACGGAAAAAGCGGTGGCAATTATCGGGGAACGGACATTAGCGCGGACGGGCGTTATATCGTCTTTAGCTCCGTCGCCAACAACTTGGTACCAAACGATACCAACGACAAACTCGATCTCTTTATCCACGACAGAACGAATGGAACCACTGCCCGGGTCAACCTCGCTAACGATGGCTCACAAATAAGTGCTGGTCATTATGGCTGGTTCGATTTGAGTTCTGATGGCCGCTATATAACATTTGTTTCTGGTGACAGTAATCTCGTTACCAACGACAACAATGGACAAGCCGATGTCTTCGTGCGTGATCTAGCCATGGACACAACTGAACTAGTCAGCTTTGCTAACGATGGATCACAATCAAACTCACTCAATACTTTTCCTGGTATCAGTGCCAACGGCCGTTATGTGAGCTTTAACTCCTCAGCAAGCAACCTGGTCACAGGTGGCAACCCTCAAGGCCTTGCTACTTTTGTTCGCGACCGTATTGCCAATACCACAGAAATGGTAGACACGCCTCACGATGGGACGGTTGCGAATCATATTAGCTTCGGTAACAGTGCAGTAAGTGGAGATGGCCGCTACGTTGTGTTTGCATCATTCGCCAGTAATCTCGTGGCAGGTGATTCCGACATTAATAACGACTGGGACATTTTCATACACGACCGCATCAGCGGCCAAATTTGCCAATGACAGCAAAACGCTGTAATCAAGCAAGGAGGCTGCAACTGTAGCGTCTGATAAAACAAAAACAGTTGCGGGCAAATACATAAAAAGCCTCTGAGTAATCTCAGGGGCTTTTTATTATTCACAGCTTCACAATTGTTTGTGTTCCGGCTGTAGTTAAGGCCTATTGAACCGCCTCGATACGACTCACAAAGGTCACCTCCGGAAAGTGTTTTTGCAGCTCCTTGCTGAAAAAATTACTCATGTACACACCCTTGCTGTAGCCGACACGGGAATTAATCGGCAGTTCTGTTTTGGGTCCCGCAATCCATACCAGCTTCCCCTGGCTTAACACCTGTATGTAGCTGTACATTTCAGCATTCAGTATTTGCTTGATGACACCTTCATTCGGTAACACGGGGCTGTTATTTTTTTTGGCCTCAACCTGCTGTAAATATTGTTCACGCTCTTGCGGACTGCCCATGAATCCCAGATCACCCTGCGCATTGATTTCGGCATATTCCACGCTGCGCAGGTAACCATCCCGGTTAGCACCGCCCAATACATAAATGTAGCCATTGTTTGTAAAAGCGCTGAATGTCGCTCTGGGCACGCTCATTGCTGTCGTTTCCTGCCATGCAGTCAAACCACCTTCGGGTAATACCTGACTTTTTTCTATACTGCCAAGGTATTCAAGTCCGGTTAAACCACCCAGCATATAGATTGTTTTGTCAGCTTTGGCAGACGCCACGCCATAACGCCCGGTTTTCAACGGGCTGGTTTTCTGCCAGGAGCCTATGTCACCGTTGGCCTGGGGCTTGGCCCATTCCACATCAACAATACCCACGCCTTTATCCTGATCATGTCCCCCTAACACAAAGGCAAAGCCTCCCACTGTTTTTACACTGTTCACATAACGTGGCAATGTCATCGCCTCGCTGGCCATATTCCATTTACCAACACTGCCATCGGCTTCAATTTTTGCATATTCCACACTGTCCAGCAGTGTCCCTCCATAGCCACCGAATGAATACAGATAATCACCAATCAGGCTCAGCTTGGTACAGCGCCGGGGAAGTATTGTGCGGTTACTTTCTTGTCGCCATGCTCCCAGACTACCATCCGGGTTGATTTTAGCCCGCTCTACTGTGGTCAGCAGATTCTGGCCGTTGGGACCATTACCACCACCCACAACATAAATATAGCCATTGTTAACCACTGCTTCTGTAAAACCACGGTCTTCAATTAACGGTGGCCCCATTTTCCATTCACCAAGGCGTCCGTCCGGTAGAATGGGGGCATATTCTGTGCTCCGCAAAAACGCCCGACCATCAACCCCGGCGATCATGTAAACAAAATTATTGTGTGTCACCATGGCTGCGCCTGCACGCACGATGTTTAATGAGCTGGTTTCTTTCCAGCCCGAAATCCATATTTCATTTTGCGACATCTTATTTTTCGGTGTGGCATTGTTTTGTTCTGGTGCCTCGTCTTCCGTCGGCGAACATGCGCCCAGCGCCAAAAGTAGGATCAAAAAAGCCATTTGTTTCATTTTAAAGCCCTCAGATACACAAAAGCCCCACCCGGATTTCCAGGCAGAGCTTCAGTATCATATATTTACCGTTATGCTGATCAGCTTCACACGGAAAACTTAATTATAATCAGTAATTCTCGCTACACCACCAAAGCTTCCCACCCACAAACTGCCATCAGAGGCTTCTGCCAGCGAAAAGACATTGTTGGCGAACAGGCCATCGGCTTTGGTCATCACCCTAAAGCCATTTCCATTTGCATTCTGTCTCGCCAAACCTTTGTTGGTACCAATCCACAACTCACCACCCGGGTTTTTGTGCAACATGAAAATATGATTTCCTGGCAAACCTTCCTTCACTGTGTAGGTTTTCCATGTTTTACCATCAAAACGAGACAATCCGGCACCCCAGGTACCTGCCCAGACAACACCTTCTTCATCCACAACCATGGAAACAATATAGTTGGGGTTATAACCGACTTTGATGTCGCTCAGGCCTTGTTCAGCCTTTTGCTGGGCGTGATGCTTGGACGATGCAGCAGGATCATTGCTGAACGCAACATCATCCTTCACTTTTTCATACGGAGCACCCAAGCCAGCATCGTGTTGCCAGTTAGTCCACTGCTTGTTTCTGTAAAGTGCCAAACCACCTTCCGTGGCAAACCAGATATCACCGTCTTTACCCACTGCGACACTGTAAACCCAGTCATTGGGCAAACCGCCCTGGGTGTTTTCCACCGTAAAGGTTTCCCATTTGGAGGTGTCCGAAAAATCACCATTAGGCACACGATTCACGCCAGACCAGGTGGCAATCCAATAATCACCATTTTCTGCCTCGGCGACATCGTACACAAACTGGTCTGCAAGACCGTCTGGAATATTGTAGTTTTGCCATTGATCCGTTTCCGGCGTGTAAACTGACAGACCACCACCATAGGTGCCCACCATGATTTTACCGCGCAGCTTGCTGACATGAAACACACCGTTGGAAATCAGGCTGTTGTTTTTAACGTCATACAATTTGTAATCATTGGTTTTCAGATCATAACGAATAACACCGCCGGATGTACCTACCCATACTTCATCGCCGTCAGCCAGCATGCCTTTGACATTTCGTTGACCAACGCGGAAATGCGCAAATTTCGCGCTGCTCGCGGGCTGATCAGGCAACAAATTGACAGCCGGTACCCCGGACGGCATTCCAGATGTTCCTGTTGTTGCGGGATGACCTGGCGGCATTTCAGTTGCGCCAGCAAGTGGCGGTGCGCTGGATGCTGCACTGGAAGGAGCAGTCTGCTCTTGTTTGCTGCCAAAATTGTAGGCCGCAACAATCAGCCCTCCCACGACCAATACCGCTACGGCCAAACCTTTAGAACTGATATTCACAACGTCCTCCAATGCATTTTGTTTTCCGGGTCATCTTGGTTAGCCCGGACATTTAATTTTCAGCAACTAACAGTACAACACCTGATCGGCTGCCTACCCAAACCTGATTCTGGCCCGCAGGCGTGACGACGTAAACATTATTGTCCAACAGGCCATCAGACCGGGTAAAGGTATACCAATCCTTACCATCGAAATACGACAGCCCGGCATTGGTACCAAACCACATGCCGCCTTTTTCATCCTCTGCCACACTGTAAACAATATTACCGGCCAAACCATTTTTGGTGCTGTAATTTTCCCAGGTTTTGCCATTAAAACGGCTCACGCCCCCTCCCCAGGTACCCGCCCACACGCCATCATCTTTTGCCACCAGCAGCGAAAAAATATAGTTAGGGTTATAGGTCTCCTGATCCATGGAGAGGATGCTCAGGTCATGGCGCGAGCGCGTCCCCAGGCCGGTGTTAGTGCTTGCGGACAACCCCTGTTCATTCTCAGCACCCAGGCCGTCTGCGTGCGTCCAGGTTGCCCAGGTTTTACCGTCAAACATGTTGACACCACCTTCGGTGCCGATCCAGATACGTTGTTGTGAATCCACATCCAGACCATAGACCCATTCATTCACCAGCTCTTTTAGGTAGGTATGAAAGGTCTCGGTTTTTGGGTCATATTTATTCAACCCCGCCCAGGTGCCAATCCATAAGGTACCATCAGCCTGTTCAGTAAAGGTATACACCCAGTAGTCAGCCAAACCATGCATGGGGAAAAATGTCTTCCATTCCTGGTTGGCAGAATAACGTGAAATGCCGCCACCATTGGTACCAAACCAGCGATTACCCCGGCTATCGATATGCATGCCAAACACGTATTCATTGGCCAAACCCTGCTCACGAGTAAAGGTATTCACCAGATTGCGGCTGGCAGTATCAACTTCTAACACACCAACACTGGTGCCCACCCACAAGCGGTTTTGTTTTTCATCCAGAGCCATGGAACGCACATACACACGTTCTCCCACATTAAACGTGTCAGCAACACGATAACCACTCCTGGCCATACTGCCGGGCTGTACAACAGCGGCTGACTGCACCGCCGGTGTTTGCGTACCAGCGGCATCAACCGGCGTCGCTGCTGTAGTATCGCCATCATCAGAACAAGCTGTCAGCAATAATATTGCTGCCAAAGAGGCGGCGGTCGCCATGCTGCCCAGCCATCGTGGTGGCAACGCGGTAGTATCAATCTGAAATGTCATTAGAAAAAAGTTCTCACATAAGCGAGGATATCGCGAATTTCAGTATCCGTAAGAATACCGTTAAAGCCCGGCATAACACCCTTGCCTTTTTTCACAAAAGCGATTATTTCCTGGTCCGGCTTCATCAATCCCTCACCCAGTTTGAAGTTGGGGATATACCCTACATGGGATGTGCCATTCAGGCCATGACAGCCCGAGCAACGGTCCATATACAACGGACGTCCCTTCATGGGGTCACCTGCAAACGCTGCACCGATGGGTGCCAGCAGCAACAAAAAACTCAAAAATACGGGCGTAACCGGTAATTTCTTTGTCATTTTTTTCCTCCAATTATCGAAGATTATAACTATTGAACGACTTCGTTAATCACCAACTCCAGACCTTGCGCCCCGTCAATGCCCATAGGCTGAGAGACGACTTGTAAATCACCCGGCTGCGGAATGGCATTGCCGCTTTTGGAAATGCGCGCACCCACCACCACCTGCTGGAAGTTTGACAATTTCATTGCCGGGTTCATCGCCATGGAGTCATCCAGAGTAAACTCAAGTGGCAAATCTTTCACTGTTTTACGCACAATAGCCAAAGGCATGCGCGGCCCGTCCGCTGCACGCGCATACACAAACAAAATGTCATCAATTGACGCATCCAGCATCAGCGACTCATCCAGACGCACCACACCGGAAATACTTGCTCCACTCACCGCAGCCGTTTGTATTTCAGTGTCCACTGGCAAACCCAGTTTTTGCTGAATTTCAGCAATATTCTTTTGCATTTGCAGATAATTTTCCGACCCTTTGGGGAAAATTTCCAACAAGCGTTTCCAGTAGCCCAGAGTGTCTTCAAAACTTCCTGACTGATACGTCGCCGTACCCGCCAGCCATAACGCTTTCTGGAGTCGCGGCTCAATTTCCAACGCCTTTTTCACCAGCTCATAGGGACGCCCTGCCATATTGCGACCATTGGCCATGGCCAGTGCATCGGCATAATCAGCCAGCAACTCTGCGTTAGAGTCCTGCTGCAAGGCCGAGACGCGCGCAAAAGTCTCTGCCGCCGCACCATATTGTTTGAGGAAATAATAAGAACGCGCCAACATACCCCAGCCTTCTACATCATCCGGATTTTGCTGTAGATGATCTTGCAGCTTTCGCACTTGTTCTTCCAGTGTGCCCTCATGACCTTCGGCCTGCACTTGCGGGCGCGCATCCTCCGGGTGCAAACCCGCTTTTCCCGAGCCCAGCATATTGTAAATACTTACAGCCAGAATTGGCACCAATACTGTAATCACCACCGCAGCAGAACGACCGACAACACGATCTGTCTGCGAAACCGGCGCACTCTCCTCACCGTCACCATGGTTATCCTGCAAAAACCCACGTTCCAAATCATGTTTGGCTGTTTCAAACTGTTCTTCCGAAACAATGCCCACAGACAAATCCCGCTCCAGCTCTGTCACCTGATCTTTAAAGATGACCGCATTCAATTCATCACGGTCAAAAACATCTTCATCAGATTCCCCCCGCAATTTTTGAATCAACGGAGGCAATAAAAACAACAACGTTACAGCAATCAACAGCACAGCAATCAACCAAAACACCATCATGATTTTTCTTCTCCGGCTTTCTGTGACGACGAGTTCCCGCGTTTGGCGACTTGCGGTGAGGATTCAGCGGCCAACAAACGCTGGAGACGCTCATTTTCTTCCACAGATAAATCTTCGTCATTTTTTATCACGGCTGTACGCTTGCGCAAATTAACCACCAGCACCACCACACCAATCAACAACAACAAAAACGGGCCAACCCATAACAGCATGGTACTTGCGTTCATCGGCGGACGATAACGCACAAAATCACCGTAACGCTCCACCATATAATCGATAATGTCACTCTGTGACTGACCGGACTCCACCATGTCTCGCACCTGATTTTTCAAATCAACCGCCAATGGTGCATTGGAGTCCGCAATGGTTTGGTTTTGACACACCAGACACCGCAGCTCAGCCGAAATTTCGTTAACTGTTTTTTCCATTTCCGGGTCTGCAACCATGTATTCAGCTTCTTTGGCAAATGCCAGCGGCACAAATACCAACAGACACAGCAGCACGATACCTACTGTCAATGACCTCATACGCAACCCTCCACTTCGGTGCGTTTCACCACGGTTTGCGCCGTTGCCTGCTGCAATTTTCTTACCAGCGGTAATACGCAGTTATCCAGGGCGGAAGGGGTAACAGGACCAATCACTTTGTGACGAATAATGCCTTGTTTGTCGATGACGAAAGTTTCCGGCACACCATATACACCATAATCAATGCCTACTTTTCCTTCATAGTCAATCAAGCTGCTGACATAGGCATCACCCAATTCCCGCAACCAGTTTCTGGCATCATCGGGCTCATCTTTATAATTCAAACCATAAACAGGCACTATGTTGGCGCGCGACAATTGTACCAACAATGGATGCTCGGAACGACAGGCCACACACCACGATGCCCACACATTCAGCAACCACACCTGGCCCAGCATATCTTTGCTGGCAAACTGTGCCTCCGGTTCATGTAATTTTGGCAAACTGAAACTCGGTGCCGGTTTATCAATAAACGGGGATGGCACTTCACGCGGATTAAGCTCCAAGCCTTTTAACAAAAAGCCCGCCACACCCAAAAACACAATCAGGGGCACAAGATAACGCAACATATGACTATTCTCTTTCCATTGACTGAACAGGAGCCGTTGCTTGATCAGCCACAGACGGGTCCGTTGCCGTCTGTCCAGCCGTTTTTTTCTGTGCCTTGCGCTTGCGTGACGCCAAACGATAACGACGATCACTAACGGCAAAAAGGCCACCAATCGCCATTAAGAAGGTTCCACCCCAAATCCAGCCCACAAAGGGTTTATAATAAACACGCACACTCCAGGCACCATTGCCCACCGGTTCGCCCAACGACACATACAAATCACGGAACAAGCCAGAATCAATCCCGGCCTCGGTCATTGGCATGGTCTGCACAAAATAAACCCGTTTTTCGGGAAACAATACCGCTTCGGTTTCATCATCCACTGTGACCAATATCTGACCACGGCTGGCCGTATAGTTCGGCCCTTCAACTTCAGTAACGCCATCAAAGCGGAACGTATAACCACTCATGGTGACCGTGTCGCCCACCTCCATACGCATATCTTTTTCCACTTCGTAGGTGTTCACCATGGTGACGCCCATAATAAAAACCGCCACTCCGACATGCGCAACATTCATACCAAGATACGAATTAGGTAATCCAGCTATACGTGCCAGCAAACCCGCTCCCGGATTATTACTCGCAGTTTTGCGCAAACGTTCACTCATACTGACCACGATACTGCTGACAATCCAGAAAGCCAGCGCAAAACCCAGGCTGGTCAGCGCAAACCATTCACCCATCACAAACGGTAAAATCAATGCCATTACCAGACTTACCGCTGCTGCCCACTTCATGCGACTGGCCATATCCGGTAGGTCTGCCTGTTTCCAGCGCGCAAGAGGCCCCAGCCCCATCAGAAAGATCATCGGCACCATCAACGGCAGGAATACCGCATCAAAATACGGCGGGCCTACAGAGATTTTACCCATGTCCAGGGAATCCAGTAACAATGGATACAGGGTACCCAATAACACTGCGCCAGCGGCAACCACCAACATCACATTGTTCATCAACAAAAAGGTTTCGCGCGAAACTAAACTGAATCGGCCACCCAGCCCCACTTTCGGCGCACGCCAGGCAAACAGTGCAAGCGAAGTACCGATTGTTACAACGAGGAAGCCAAGAATAAATACACCACGTTCAGGATCAACCGCAAAAGCATGCACAGAAGTCAATACACCGGAACGCACCAGGAAGGTACCCAACAGACTCAACGAAAAGGTGAAGATGGCTAATAATATCGTCCAGTTTTTGAAGCTGCCACGTTTTTCAGTCACCGCCAGCGAATGTACCAGCGCGGTGCCCACCAGCCAAGGCAAAAATGAGGCGTTCTCGACTGGATCCCAGAACCACCAGCCACCCCAGCCTAATTCGTAATAAGCCCACCAACTGCCTAACGCGATACCCGCAGTCAAAAAACTCCACGCAATGGTCGTCCATGGCCGCGACCAACGTGCCCAGGTCGCATCCATACGTCCACTCAGCAACGCAGCAATAGCAAAGGCAAAAGCCACGGAAAAACCGACGTAACCGATATACAACAAAGGCGGGTGAAAAATCAGCCCCGGGTCTTGCAGCAATGGATTAAGATCGCGTCCATCAAGAGCAGCCGGTAGCAGGCGATCAAACGGGTTGGAGGTAAACAGCATAAACATTAAAAACCCCACTGAAATGAGGCCCATCACCCCGATAACCCGTGACACCATATCTAACGGCAGGTTGCGACTGTAACGCGCCACCGCCATCGTCCAGATAGCCAGCAACAAAGCCCACAACAACAGCGAACCCTCATGTCCGCCCCATATTGCCGCAATACGATATTGTATCGGCAACATGGAGTTCGACACGGAAGCAACATATTCCACGGAGAAATCGTTGTAGATGAAAGCGTACATCAGGCAAACAAAAGACACCGCAACAAGAATAAAATGTACCTGTGCCGCAGGACGCGCCATCACCATCCATGAACGAATACCCAACTGCGCTCCAGCGATAGCAACCACACCCTGCACGACAGCAACACACAGCGCCAGGATAAGCGCGAAATGCCCGATTTCTGGAATCATTTATTCAACCCCCCATGTAAAAACTTAAATAGCAACATTAAACGCCCCGCCATTAACGTCAATCGTTAATACGATGCCTTTGCAGCTGCTGCTGCGGCCTGATTGGCCTTTTCACCTTTTTCCAGCATTTCTGCCA
>JAKISS010000100.1 GCA_021648485.1 Gammaproteobacteria bacterium | reverse complement strand
CGGGCATTACGTCGTTTTTGATAGGCTTCGCGCCTTTCTGCAAGCTCTTGTTTTCTTTGCGTCTGTTCGGCACGACTTTGTGCCACTTGCTCACGTTTTTCCTGTGCAATATCCAGCAGTTTTTCCCGTTTTTCCGGAGACATGGCTTTCAACCGGGCTTCCCAGCGCTTTTGGGCATGGTTAAAGATTTCAACCTCTTGCGCAGGTGCTGAGTAACGATTTTTTTCTCGTATAAAAGCTTCGCCCGCAGGTGCCAAAACAGGGAATAGCGCATCCGTAGTAAATTCACCTTCCGGCAGTATGCGCATACGAACAAGTATAGGCTGGGCTGGTTTTTTCTGAGATTTGCTCATAACCATTTCGGGAATATCATGAATAAGCACAAAACTGGTTTGACGGCTCAGTTGTTTCAGTGCCGCTTCGAGGGGCAGCTCGCTAACATCGATAGTAATATTATGCTCAGCTTTGGGGTCCATAAGAATTTCAACACCGCTCAACGTCGCAATACGTGCCATTATTGCTTTGTACGATGCATCAATTGCTACGATAGAAACCGTATCTGTTGATTTATCATAAGTAATATGAGGTGATTCAGCCCAAAGCGGGCTACTCATAAAAAAAACAACACTGACAAACAATATTTGGCAAAACAACCTGTAAGAAGGAGCCATTTCATACCATCCATTATTTCAGAGTTAAAAAAAGCGTGGCGGGAAAATCCCGCCACGCCGATACCCCGTTCAAAACTTGACTACTGAGGCCTGCAATCACCGCTGACACACATACCACCACGAATAAAGGCACCACCATCGTTAGTGCTTTCACCCGTACCGGCTGTATGGCTTACGGAACCTGAATGAGTCACACCGGCAACACCGCCCGGTGAGAAAAACTCAACCCAGCCACCGGAGCCACCTATGGAACCCTCCAGACTTGCATCCGCATTACCACCATTCGAGCTGATCACACCACTATTATTGACTGTGGTTCCATACAGTTTAAAACCATCTGAACGACCACCCCGGTATTCACCGGCACCCCCATTATTAGTAATGCTGCCGCTGTTGCTGGCCTGGCCAAGCTCTGTATACATTTCAATATCGTTGGCATAACCACCGTAACCTGTGTCATCACCGTCAGTACCCAGATCAGCGCCACCATTTGCGGTGATGTTCCCGGTATTGGTGACACCGTTGTAACCCCAGAGCCAGATGGAGCCGGAACGATTGATGTCACTCATCATTGACTCCAGACCATTACCGCCAGACACATCAATATTACCTTTGTTGGTCGCTATCTCCAGCTGAGGGTCGATATAACCATACTTATCTTCTGTTTCCAGCCTGAAATCACCACCTGATCCACCATCGGCCGGTATTGTTTCTGCATCCGCCACAACACTACCGCCACGGGCAGTCACATCGGCTTCATTGGTTACATTGCCAGACGGCACGGATACACCGGCATTCGCCTGCACGCTATCGTTGAAAATGAGTACATTACCAGCGGAACCACCGAAGTTAGCATCACCACCCGTGGTGTCAATATCGGTATAACCAAGGAAGGCCAAGCCCACTTCGGAAGGATAATTGGAACCATATACCTGAACATCAACGGAGCCGGCAGTACCACCGTCACCATAACCTGTCGCTACCGCATCGCCGCCGGAAAGATCAATATTGCCGGAAACAAAAAGACCACCTGCGGGTGCGTCCCTGTCAATAGGGCCGTATTCTGCATAAACATACAACTCTCCACCGTCACCAGCATCGGAATCAGCGTCAGTTGTATTACCGCCCATGGCCAAAATGCCACCACTGTTCACCAGTTTGCGACCAGAAGCATACATCTCGATACTCGCGCCATTGCCACCATCATCTGCACCACCGATACCGCCCTGGGCATTGATATCACCGCTGTTCAGCATGTCACCAACGGCATAGAGATTGATCCGGCCACCGTTACCGCCGAACTGACCATTGCCACCACGATTCACCAGATTACCGCTGTTGTACATGTTGCCAAAGTCGGATGCCAGATCAATATTCCCGCCACGACCAGCATCACCGTTGGGGGCATCACCACCTGAGCTATCAATGTCACCTGTGTTTTGCACGAGATAATCGGCATAGAGTTCAACATATCCGCCAGTAGCCGCATCGTCATCGACGCTATTTGCCCCGCTCGTGTTAATTGCCCCATGGTTGTACACGGAATAATCGGCAGATATCAGCACGTCACCACCGTTTTGGCTATCCAATGTACCGGCAGTGTCAATACGACTCTCTGCCTGCCCTACATACGATGCAGGATAAATACGTAAACCCCCGCGATGAAGTTCATCAATATCCACTGTGGTTACTACACCGGAATTGAACACGTCGTTATCAAAACTGATTCGGGCGTAAGTTGTGTAGTTGAGACCAAGGGTCAAGGTGACATCACTGGCGACGCTAATACCTGTTACCGGATCTTCGTCACCCAGAACAGTATTGCCGTCCGATACGAACAGTCTTCCTTTATCCTCAATCAGATAGGGAGTGCCCGCCGCTGGTTCATCCGCGTCTTCCGCAAAAATATCGACGGTAATATCTGTCGTAATATCCAACGGATTATTCCCCAGGTTGGCATCGGGGCTGATAATGGTAAAACTGGCATCCGCAGCACCGCTGGCCAGCACTTCAACATTTCCCGTACCGGCTGCCTTGTAAAGACTGACATTGTTACCGTCACCACCTGACCCGCCATTGGCACCACCCAAGCCTCCAGTTACATTAAGAGAGTAGCCGCTATTTAACGACCAATTATATTCCGCTGGTGTGGGATCAGTATTCCCTGCCGCATCTGTTGCTCGAACGCTAAACGTATGATTACCAATTGCTAAGCCAGTATAATCTATGGGACTGGTACAGACTGCGTAGGAACCGTCATTGATGGCACATTCAAATGTCGCACCACTTTCTGTTGAGTCAAAGGTAAAAGTCGCATTGGTTGCGCTCGTCGGACTATCAGGGCCACTCGAAATACTGGTATCGGGTGGAGTACTATCATTACTAGCTCTATCGCTATTACTATCACTACAGCCTGTGATCACCAGCGGTGACATTAAAATCCCCGCAATAATAAATTTTTTCCTTGTATCCATGCTTGTACCTACTCTCCTGCGTGCTCCTGCGTAAAAAACAATATCAAGCTAACATTCCAGAACATTAAAGTTTCTTTGACTTCAACCCGGCTTAGCTCTCCGATAAAACAATCGGTCCCTAGATAGAATTAGATATGACTATGACCAAGAATAAACACCTCCCCTAATTAATGATTAACGCGAGTTATATCCCTCACCTGATCAAACAAAGTTAACTTTTTATTGTTTGTGTATTATGCAGTTAACCATTTAACCCAACGTGTGTTTGTCCAGCTGTTTTTTCATCCGTTTACCAAGCCACCCGTTATAAATATTTTTAACGGAATCACGCTAACATCAAGTAAGTACAAAAATAAAACTGTCAGATGCGGCGCGTAAACAGATAAATTCGACCTAACATTTTCAAACAACACAACGTTATGATTACGAATACTACCACTGCTTATAGCGGAATCAAAATCAAGTTATGCTCAACAGTTTGCTGATTATTATTTTTTGCTGAAGTTTCGCTTTATTGTTAATAACATCTAACATTCAATCAGTTACACTTCACCTGAACGACAGCAACAATAAATAAACAGCGTAAAAAGCAAAAAACTTCAGATTATTTTGATCAAAATACGCCACCTGACACCTTAATAGTAAATTCAATATATTCTGAAAAACTACTTTATCCTGCACTTTGAAGATTCGCGCACTAATTAGCGATACGAACAAATCAGAGTAACGCCGGAACGGCTGCCCAGTGAGTGGATACAGCCAGCGTGTTAGGATAAAATGCACCTCACCATGGCCAATCCTCTACGCGCGTCCGCCCCCGAACACAACGCCACGGTTAACGCCTCCGCAGGCACTGGCAAAACCTGGTTACTGGTCACCCGGCTGATTCGCTTACTGCTTGCTGGCGCGCGGGCCGACGGCATCCTTGCGGTCACCTTCACCCGCAAAGCTGCCACGGAAATGCAGACCCGCCTCAATGCCCGCCTGCTGGAGCTGGCGCAGAGTGAGCCTGCCAGACTGAAAGCCTTACTCCAGCAAATCGATGCGCCCACTGATGCTGTGACACTCAAACGAGCCACCACACTGTACGAAGACTTATTGCGCTCACCTTTCACGGTAAAAACCACCACCTTCCATGCTTTTTGCCAGGATATCCTGCGACGTTTCCCACTGGAAGCCGGAATTCCACCCGGTTTTGAATTACTGGAATCTACCGCTGAATTAAAACGTGCCGCCTGGGATGCTTTGTGTGCAGATGCCAGTCGCCACCCACAGAGCAAGAATGCCCAGGCCATCGAAACGCTGTTTGAAAGCTGCAACGGTCTGGCCAATACACAAACCGCACTCAACCGTTTTCTCGACCATCGCAGTGACTGGTGGGCCTTCACCGAATCACAAACAGACCCGCTCGGCTTTGCCATGCAGACACTGAGCACACAGCTCAATGTCAGTGCAACAGATAAACCGGAGACCGATTTTTTCAACGCTGCCATGCTTACCCTGTTCACAGAGTTTGTGGGCCTGCTGCAAAAACATCCCGGCAAAAAGAATGCCGCAGCGCTGGATGCCCTGACTATCGCCCGTGATGAAAATGAGAAACCCGACATACGTTTTGCACAATGCTGTAAAGCCTTTTTAACGGCTTCCGGCACACCGCTGGCGCGCAAAGAATCCAAGGCCCAGGCAAAGTCCATGGGTGACACCGGCCAACAACGCTTTCTGGAACTCCACCAGCAGATATGTGAACAAATTGCACATACCCTGAACATTCGCAACGCCATGGACACACTGTGCCGTACCAGTGCCTGGTATCAGGCAGGTAGTGCATTACTGGCACAGTATCAACAACTGAAAGCCGAACAACGCCTGCTGGATTTTGCAGACCTGGAATGGCAGGCTTACCGGCTGTTAAATCACAGCGACAATGTGCAATGGATTCAATACAAACTGGATCAACGCATCGACCATTTACTGATTGATGAATTTCAGGATACCAACCCCACCCAGTGGCGACTCATCCTGCCATTGCTGGAAGAGCTGGCAGCCAATGAAAACCGGCACAGCCGCAGCGTATTTCTGGTAGGTGACAATAAACAATCCATTTATCGCTTTCGGCGTGCTGACCCGGAATTGTTTGTTACCGCACAAGACTGGCTGGATACACAGCTTGACGCCATCACCCAGCCACTGGACACCTCCTGGCGTTCCGCAGAAGCCATTATGACATTGGTGAATCGTGTGTTTGGCGAAGGCCCGCTGCACCAGCAACTCATGCAATTTTCCACCCATGCTACACACCATCCGCAACTATGGGGACAGGTTGAGTTTTTACCACTCATTGCTATTGCAGACGACGAAACAGGGAATACGGACAACGTATCCGGCGATACGTGCGCTCCCCTACGCAACCCGCTGCAAACGCCCCGCCTACTAAAACAGGATCAACGGCACCTTGAAGAAGGTCGGCTGGTGGCAAAAAAAATCCGTCACCTGATCGATAACAATACATTAACAGGCCCAGCCAATGCAGCGCGCTCATTGAATTACGGCGATATTATTATTCTACTGCGCCATCGCACTCATGCCAGTGACTACGAAAAAGCCCTGCGCGAAGCCGATATCCCTTACATCGGGGCCAATCGCGGCACCCTGCTGCAAAGTCTGGAAGCGCAAGACCTGGTACGTTTATTATCATTACTGGTCACCCCCTTCAACAATCTTGGGCTCGCCAGCGTACTGCGCTCCCCTCTGTTCGATTGCAGCCACGAAGACCTCATTGCCCTCGCCAGCCATACAGATGGTCAATGGATAGATCGCCTGACTGCGATTATTGCCCTTGGAAGCAAGAGCAACGCCTTACAACGCGCGCACACCCTGTTGTCGCGCTGGCGGGAACAGGTAGATACCCTGCCCGTACACGATTTACTCGACCGCATTTACTGCGAAGGTGATGTACTCAACCGCTACCATTCAGCCTATCCGGCACACCTGCAACACCGGGTAGCAGCCAACCTCACACGCTTTATTGAACTGGCACTGGAAATCGACAGTGGCCGTTATCCCTCCATTGGGCGCTTTGTATCGCGGCTGCACACCCTGCAACAACAGGAACAGGATGCACCGGATGAAGGCAGCCCTTTGCAGGCAGGTTCCCGTGTCCGCCTGATGACGATTCACGCCGCCAAAGGTCTGGAAGCTCCTGTGGTTTTTTTGGTGGACAGCACAAACGTACGCAACAATTCTGTGGCACATCAGGCCATTGTGGACTGGCCCGCACAAGCGCCGCGTCCCGCCAGTTTTTTGCTGGCGGGCACTAAAGAGCAACAGGATACCTTCACGCAAAATATTCTTGACCAGCATGCAAAGGCAGAAACACGGGAAGATGCCAACCTGCTGTATGTCGCTATTACCCGCCCCAAACAATTTTTGTTTATTTCCGGTTGTCAGCCACGACGTGGAAGTGCATTAGGCTGGTACGGTTTTTTGCAAGCCCCCTTTGTGGAAACCGCCGAAGAACCGTCAACCACTGGATGGACATTCACCAGTGGCCAACCAGCAACCCACACAGCAGAAACAACCACCGTGTCAGAGGCTGTCACCGTACCACAAAATAAAATCCAGCCACTTGTCCTGGAAAAATCCAAAAGCAACATTGCCCCCAGCAACGTATCGGCTAACCTGGCTACACCTCTGACTTCCCATATGGCTGACCCGGACGCTTGCACTCGCGGCATCGCCATTCATCGCATGTTGCAGTTATTGAGCGAACAGGCAACCGATATTCCACAGCGTGTCGCCACTGAATTAGACCTGCCAACAGATGATGACCTCCTGACAACATGGTTCAACAGCGCCAACACCGTATTCCACTCAGCGACATTCAACCATTTGTTTGACCCTGCGCAGTTCATCCGCGCACATAACGAAGTGCCACTGCATTACACTAATGAAGGCCAAAGCGTGTATGGCATTATTGATCGTCTGGTTATCAGCAAAAAATGCATCTGGCTGGTGGACTACAAAACCCATCATATTGATAATGCGGCCAAACTCGACGCGCTGGCCAAACACTATCAACCACAGCTCAATTATTATCGCATTGGTATTCAACGCCTGTGGCCAACATTACCCATTGAAGCAGGACTGTTATTTACTGATATGTTAGCGTGGAAACCCCTACCCCCGTCAGCAATATAAACTACCCGTCCATACAAAATGATGACTAACAATGGGTATTATTTACCCGAGAGAGAGTAGACAAGCTGACCGCTTTCTATTTAACTATACCCGTAGCGTTTGAGATTTAGATGTTCAGTGTGCGTCATATTCATTTCATGGCAAGGCGAAATGACGAGTAATAGCCGGTCTATTGTGAGGAATTTCAACGCAGCCATGGAATGAAGAGGGCGTGCAATGAGCGCCTAAACCTCAATCGCTACGGGTATATACTCAATGAAAATGAATTAGTGGTACACGGATTACAATCAATGGTTCCCGGCGCAACACGCAACACAATTTTACTGGTTGAAGACAGCCCCGATGACGAGGCGCTCACGCTAAGAGCCCTGACTAAAAACAATGTAATGAATGAGATTGTTGTCGCCCGGGATGGTGTCGAGGCTCTGGATTACCTGTTTGCGGAAGGAAAGTATGAAGGGCGTGACGCCACACAAATACCCGCCTTGGTATTGCTGGATATTCAACTACCCAGGATCGATGGTTTTGGTGTATTAAAAAGACTGCGTGCCGCAGCACATACCCGCTATCTACCCGTGGTTATTCTGACCTCGTCTGCTGAACAGGAGGACATCCTCCAGGGATATGGCCTGGGTGCCAACAGTTACATCCGCAAGCCCGTGGATTTTGATGAATTCATGCAAACCATTGGTCAGCTCGGCCCTTACTGGTTATCGCTGAATCAGCAACCTGAATTGGTGTAGGTTGGTGGTAAGCTTGCAAACCCCAACGCCGGTTATGCTGTCGTGGTAATAACAAGTGACGTATTGTAAACGCAGAGGACACAGAGAAAAACACGAAAAACGTTGCGCTAATATCCCTACCGAATCTGCCGCACATCCACCTTAGTCAGCAACCATCCTCCGATTAAAAACAACACCACCACTGACAACATCCCCCAACGATGACTGCCGGAGGCCAGACTGACTATCCCCACCAGCAACGGCCCCAGCACAGCAGCAAATTTCCCCAGCATATTATAAAAGCCGAAAAACTCGGCGGACTTGTCTGCGGGAATCATCCGCGCATACAGTGAGCGGCTCAGCGCCTGCACCCCACCCTGCACCAGACCAATCGTCACCGCCAGAGCATAAAACTCTGCGCTGCTGTCCATGAAAAAAGCACCGATCACCGCCAGCACATAAACAACTAACGCAAAAAAGATGCCCCTTTTTGCCCCCTGCCCCCCAGTGCCCATTTTTGCTGCGAGAAAACCGAACAGCAGCGTCGCAGGCAAACCCACAAACTGGGTGATCAGCAAGGCGGTAATCAGGTTCTCCTGCTGCAAGCCAATGGAGAGACCATAATCCACCGCCATACGCACCACGGTATCCACACCGTCGATATAAAACCAATAGGCCAGCAAAAAAATCACCACTACACGCATCTGCCGCAAATGATGAAAGGTATCCACTAATTGTGCATAACCGGCCCGCGCCACTGCCCAGCCGGAAATCCGCTGCGCCGGTGGCACTTCTTTCACCAGCAGTAGCAACGGCAGGGAAAATACCGCCCACCAGACAGCCACGCTGATAAACGACAAACGCACCGCCTCTGTTGCACTCTCCAGACCAAAACTTTCCGGCGACAGACTCATAGCCACGTTCACGGAAAATAACAGGCCACCGCCCAGATAACCCAGCGCATAGCCCAAAGCTGAAATAAAATCCCACTGTGATTTTTTCGCCACACTGACCAGCAAGGCATCATAAAAGACGTTTGCCCCCATAAAACCGATAGTTGCCGTGACAAATAGTACCAGCGCCATCAGCCACTCACCCTGCTCCACCCCATACAGCGCTGCTGTGGCCACCATGCCCGTCCCCGCGAACAAAAACAAAAACCGCCTTCGCAGGCCACCTTTGTCTGCAATCGCGCCCAACAAGGGTGCCACCAAAACAATAAACAGACTCGCCAACGCATTGCCCACACCCAGATGAAAAGTGCTCTCGGTGCTGGCGACCCCTGCACTCCAGTATTGTTTGAAAAAAATCGGGAAAAACCCCGCCATCACCGTAGTGGCAAAAGCGGAATTAGCCCAGTCATAAAGCGCCCAGGCCACAATGCTCTGGTTAACTGTACGATTATGAGTACCGGATTTTTTTTTGAAGAACATAGACATGGATTTTTTTGTTTGGCAGATTGTCCATTAAGCACGATAAAACAGAAACGCGCAAAAACATGACGAAACCAATGGACAGCTTACACAACCAACTGCTGGCACTGGACGGCAAAGGCTACAAAGGCTACAAAGCCATCGCCGGAACTTACACTTTCCCGGCCTTTACCCTCAGCATTGATCATGTGCAAGGCGACCCCTTCGCTACACCTTCGCGCATCAGTGTGTCAGTTGATACCCGCAAAGCTGCATTTCCCCGCGAACTGTGGCAGACCGACGTACGCCGCGTGGCACTGGAGGATTTCCTTAGCCGCGCCATCCGCCACGCCATTGGCCGCTTTGTCAAAGGCCAGCGGGGCAGCGGAGGCAGCGGTGAATTTCATATATCCACCAGCGGCCAGCAAGTACTGGTGCGCAATGCGATATTG
>JAKISS010000099.1 GCA_021648485.1 Gammaproteobacteria bacterium | reverse complement strand
ACTTCGGTTTTAAAGTAGTCGTCCACACTCATGCCCCAGGGCACGCTTTCGTTGTCGTTTAAGGTGGTGTCGGGGATGATGTTGCCTTTGTCATCGCGCACCGGTTCGGCAGTTTCATCACGTTCGATAAATACACTGACGAAGGCATTACCCAGGGCCTTGGTGGTTTTGCCAAAGCCGTCGGTTTTGTTGTGTGCTTTGATCTGTTGGTGTACCCAGCCGTAGGGGTGGTCGCCAAGGTTGGCGCGGAAAAAATCACTCCAGGCACGTTGCTGTTCGGCATCGAGTTTTTGAAAGGTTTTATTTTCGTTCAGTGTTTCGATGCGTGATTCGGTGATTAACAGTTTGGCTTTCAGGGGGCGTTTGATGGCGACTTTGCGGTAGGCAAAGTCGGTGCTGTTAAAAATCTTGCTGCGCTCACTGGCTGCAAAGGCTTCGTATTCGCGCACCGCATCGTTGATCTGCGCTTCCGACAGGGTGCGGCGTTTGGTGCCTTCGGATTTACGCATGGCGCTCCAGGTATCTCCGAGGTTAATCAGTTGGACTTTCTCTTTTCGGTGCGGAGCTTTTTTGTTGCTGAGTATCCACACATAGGTGCCAATACCGGTATTGAAGAACATATCGGTGGGCAGGGCGATAATGGCTTCGACCAAATCTTGCTCCATTAACCAGCGGCGAATTTCAGATTCACCGGACCCGGCATCACCGGTAAACAGCGGCGAGCCGGAGAGCACGATACCGACACGCCCGCCGCCGTTCTCGGGGGCTTCCATTTTGTTGACCAGATGCAGCAAAAACAGCATGGAGCCATCACTGACCCGTGGCAGGCCGGGGCCAAAACGTCCGGCATAACCCAGCTCTTTGTGTTCGGCATTGACCACTTTTTGGTCTTTATCCCATTTGATGCCGAAGGGCGGGTTGGCGAGGCCGTAGTGGAATTTATGCTCACGCAGTTGATCGTTTGAGAGGGTGCTGCCGTGTTTGATGTTGTCGGACTTATAACCGCGAATCAGCATGGCGGTGAGGGCCATGGCGTGGGTTTTGGGGTCCAGCTCCTGGCCAAAGGGGACGATGGTGGCGTTGGGGTTGAGCTTGTCGATTTCGTTCATGGCGTCGGTGATAAAACCGAGCAGACCACAGGCGGGGTCGTAGAGGGTGCGGATCACGCCGGATTCGCTGAAGATCGCTTCATCGGGGGCCAACACCAGTTTGGTGGCAAGGTGTACCACGTCTTTGGGGGTCATGAACTCCCCGGCTTTTTCATTGATGCTGGCGGCAAAGTCGCGGATCAGTTGTTCGTAGGCGTTGGACATCACCCGGTCCGAAACCACATCGGGGTGCAGATCAATGGCGGCAAACTGGCGGGTCATGCGATAGAGCAGCCCGGCTTTGTGCAGTTCGTGAATGGTGTTTTCAAAACCAAACTCTTCGAAAATCACCCGTACATTGGCGCTGAACTGGCTGACGTAGTGTTCCAGGTTGGCACGGGTGTTGGTGCCGCCCAGGGTGTCAAGGCTGTATTCACTGGTGTTGTAAAAAGCCAGCCCGGAGACGTGGGGCAGGATTAAGTCCAGGTCAAGACCGGCATCTTTCTCCTTGGCGTGGGCTTTGAGTACGTCATCCTTGGTAGGCTCCAGCACGCATTCCAGACGGCGCAGCAGCAACAGCGGGATGATGATGCGGGCAAAGTCGGTGTGTTTGAAATCGCCCCACAGGTCGTTGGCGGCTTTCCAGATAACGTTGGAGAGGGTGGTGCTGTCGTTGGTTTTTACGGCGTCCATTTATTTCCCTGAAACTGTTTGAGTTCTTGTGCGCTTATTTTTCTTTGCATGTGCGGAGGACTTGCTATTTTCAAGTGGAATGCTGTGCTGTTGGCAATAGTTATGGTCTCTGGAGGCGTCGGAAATGTACTGCAATGTACAATAGCTTCCCATATAACCCAAGGGGGCAGGCAAAGGAACGGGCAGGGAACAGACAGCGTAATACTCCGCTTTTGCGTAGCATAAAGTCGGGTGTCAGTGAGATAGCTTGCGGCGGGGTAGTTTATATGGCGGAGAGGGAGGGATTCGAACCCTCGATACGCGTTAACGTATACACGCTTTCCAGGCGTGCTCCTTCAGCCACTCGGACACCTCTCCAGGATTGTTTCTCCAGCCGGTTCCGACCCGAAAAACAGCGCGCAAGAGTAAACCAGAACGGCAGCGGACGCAATGTGCGCTGGGTAATTTTTGTGCAGGTTTTGCGTGATAAGTCAGGGTAATTTCACGGGAAATTTTTCGCGGTGATTCTCAAGACGGGCAGGCTGCTGCCGATAGGTTTAGCGTTCAAAGCCCGGATTGAAGATATCTCGTTATGAAACTGATTATTGGAATGGTGCTGGTGGTTGCGTGTGTGGCAGGGGGCTTTGTGCTTGCGCACGGTAAGTTGATGGCGTTATGGCAGCCCTTTGAAATACTGATTATTTGTGGTGCGGCTTTTGGTGCGTTTGTGATTGCCAATCCGGGTACGGTGATTAAGGGTACGTTTGCCTCTATTGGCCAATTGTTTAAGGGTTCCAGACACAGTAAAAAAAGTTACATGGAGTTGCTGGCGCTGATGTATGACCTTTTTACCAAGGCGCGTAAAGAGGGATTGATGGCGCTGGAGGCTGACATTGATGAGCCTGAAAACAGTCCGATTTTTCAAAAATATCCGCAGATTTTAAAAAACCACCACGCTCTGGATTTTATTGCCGATTATCTGCGCCTGATGGTGGGTGGCAACATGAACCCCTTCGAGATTGAAAACCTGATGGATGTGGAGCTGGAGACACACCATCATGAGGCGGAAAAAGTCCCGGCGGCGATTACGGCAGTGTCAGATGCTTTACCCGGTTTCGGTATTGTTGCAGCGGTGCTGGGTATCGTGATTACCATGGCGTCCATTGGTGGCCCGGTGGAGGAGTTGGGCGCACATGTGGCCGCCGCATTGGTGGGTACTTTTTTGGGTATTTTGTTTGCGTATGGTTTTGTGGGGCCGATGGCCACCAGTTTGTCGCATATGAACGAAGATGACAGCAAGGTGTTTGAGTGCATCAAAGTGTGTTTGATGGCGTCATTGAATGGTTACGCGCCACAAATTGCGGTGGAGTTTGGGCGCAAGGCGCTTTATTCCCACACTCGTCCCGGTTTTCAGGAATTGGAAGACTTTGTTAAGGGCAAAGCTGAGTAGCGTCAACCGGCTTCTGACCGGATAAAAATTCCATGGAAAACCAAACCATCATCGTCAAAAAGATCAAAAAGGGCGGGCATGGCCATCATGGCGGTGCCTGGAAGGTTGCCTTTGCTGATTTTGCCGTGGCTATGATGGCGTTTTTTTTGTTGCTGTGGCTGATCGCTTCCACTACTAAAGAAGAGAAGGCCGGTCTTTCTGAGTATTTCAGTCCGCCCACACAGGGTTTGGCAGATGGTATAGGTTCGAGCGCGGATCTCATCGATATGGGGGGCGGACAGAAAATCTCTCAGGGGGATGACTCCAAGGAGAACGCGATGAAGCCGCGCGCGCCCACTGAGGATGAAATCCAGCAGGCGGCCATGGCAGAAAAAAAACAGCTGGAGTCATTGATGGAGGCGTTGAAAAAGGCGATTGAAGCCAGTCAGGCGCTCAAGCCCTTCAAAGAGCAATTGCTGCTGGATATCACTTTGGAAGGCCTGCGTATTCAGATTGTGGATAAGAAAAACCGCCCCATGTTTGACAGCGGCAGCGCAGAACTTAAAAGTTACACTAAAGAAATTCTGCACGAGCTGGCGAAAACCATTAATACTGTGCCCAATCGTATCAGCCTGACGGGGCATACGGACGCAGCGCGTTTTGTGAGCCGGAAAAAGAAAAATTACAGTAACTGGGAGCTGTCAGCAGATCGTGCCAATGCTTCCCGCCGTGAGCTGGTGATTGGCGGCCTGGCGACGGAAAAAATCGTCAAGGTGGTGGGGCTGGCCTCTATGGTGTTGTTTAACAAGGCCGAGCCGCGTCATCCGATTAATCGGCGTATTGCCATTATTGTGATGAACAAGGCAGCCGAGAAGGCGTTGTTTGGTGAGGGGAGTCAGGTGTCGTCCGGGGAGGAGGGTGAGCAACTCATCAAAAACAGGCCAGTTGAGCAGCCAAAGAGCAGTGTGGATGCGATACCCGTAAACAAAACACCAGTAACAAAACCTGTTGCACCGGCTCCCGTTGTCAAGGCCAAACCATCCTCCCCGATAAAACCCAAACCTGTAACGCCCAAACCTGTAGAGAAGGCCAGGCCAAAATCTGTGGAAAAAGCCAAACCGAAACCTGCACCGAAAAAAGCGACGCACAAAGCGGATTCACCGCCAGCCCAAAAGAGTGATCAATCGTTCATCAATATATCGTCGCCCATTGCGCCGATTAATCCCATCCAATTGCCTTGATTAGGGATGTTGTTTCCCTCTGGTTTGATGAAGACGGGGCGGTCATGCGCTAACAGTTCCTGTTACAATGGCCCCCATGTCTGGAAACAGTATTGGAAAATTATTTACGGTTACCTCTTTTGGGGAAAGTCACGGTCCGGCCATCGGCTGTATTGTGGACGGTTGCCCGCCAGGACTGGCATTGAGCGAGGCGGATTTGCAGGGTGATCTGGATCGGCGCAAACCCGGTACTTCGCGCCATACCACCCAGCGCCGTGAGGCCGACGAGGTGCAGATTCTCTCCGGTGTTTTTGAGGGGCAGACCACGGGCGCACCGATTGCGTTGATCATTAATAACACCAATCAGCGGTCCAGGGATTATTCCAGCATCATGGATCGCTTTCGGCCCGGTCATGCCGACTATACCTACCAGCAGAAATACGGTTTGCGTGATTATCGCGGCGGCGGGCGTTCTTCGGCACGGGAAACAGCCATGCGCGTGGCGGCGGGTGGCATCGCCAAAAAATATCTATGGGAAAAATACGGGATCACTGTGCGAGGTTATCTCAAACAGCTTGGACCGGTTGTGGCCGAAACCCTGGACTGGGATGAAGTACGCAACAATCCTTTCTTCTGCCCCGATGCCAGCAAAATAAAAGCACTGGAAGATTACATGGATGCTCTGCGCAGGTCGGGTGACTCCATTGGCGCGCGCATTAATGTGGTGGCCAGCGGCATGATGCCGGGATTGGGCGAGCCGGTTTTCGACCGCCTTGATGCCGACATAGCCCATGCGATAATGAGCATTAATGCGGTGAAGGGTGTGGAAATCGGAGCCGGTTTTGGGTGTATTGAGCAAAAAGGCACCGAGCACCGTGATGAAATCACTCCGGAGGGGTTTCTCAGTAATCATGCTGGCGGTACCCTGGGAGGCATTTCCAGCGGTCAGGATATTGTAGTGAGCATGGCACTCAAACCCACCTCCAGTTTGCGCTTGCCGGGTAAGAGTGTGAATCTGCAAGGTGAGCCCGTTGAAATTATCACTAAAGGACGACATGACCCCTGCGTCGGTATTCGTGCCACGCCCATTGCCGAAGCCATGCTGGCCATTGTGCTGATGGATCACCTGTTGCGTCATCGTGCGCAAAATGCCGACGTGGAGAGTATTACCCCCGTTATTCCTGCCAGCCCCTAGTTCTTTTCCTGATACCTGGCAACTGATTTTCATGCCCTATTGGCGTCTGTCCGGCTTTTACCTGTTTTACTTTGCGCTGATAGGTGCATTGATTCCCTACTGGTCGCTCTATCTCAAAGATCTCGGTTTTTCTGCGCAGGATATCGGCATACTGATGGCGGTGATGCTGGCGACCAAAATGGTTTCACCCAATGTGTGGGGTTGGATTGCTGACCATACCGGCAAGCGTATGCTGATCGTACGGGTGGGTTGCCTGCTGGCAGCGGTGTCTTTTTCCGGGGTATTTCTGGGAGATAGCTATTGGTGGTTAGTGCTGGTGATGCTGGTCTTCAGTTTTTTCTGGAATGCCACTTTGCCACAGTTTGAAGTCACCACTTTTAATTATCTTGGCAAACAAAGTCATCGTTACAGCAGTATCCGCCTGTGGGGCTCCGTTGGTTTTATTGTTGCCGTTGTTGTATTGGGGCCGGTGCTGGATGCGCAAGGTATAGCGATTTTACCGGTGATTTTGATGATGTTGTTTGTGGGCATGTGGTTGTCCAGTCTGCTGGTACCGGAGAAAGTCTCGCAGCATTTGCCATTGACTCATGAACCTCTGCTTAAGGTATTACGCCGACCGGAAGTATTGGCATTGTTGGTAGTGTGTTTTTTGTTACAGGCCAGCCACGGGCCGTATTACACTTTTTACACGATTTATATGGAAGACCATGGCTATTCGCGTTCGTTGATCGGTCAACTGTGGGCGCTGGGTGTGGTGGCCGAAGTCGGCGTGTTTTTGCTCATGTACCGCTGGGTGCCGCGTTTCGGGCTGCGCAATCTTTTGTTGGTGAGTCTGGCATTGACGGCCTTGCGCTGGGTGCTGATCGGGCAATTTCCTGAATTGATTGCCGTGATGGTTTTTGCACAGGTTTTACATGCTGCCAGCTTCGGTATTTATCATGCCGTGGCCATTCAACTGATTCACCGGTATTTTACCGGGCGTAATCAGGGGCGTGGGCAGGCTTTGTATAGCAGTATCAGTTTTGGTGCGGGGGGTGCAGTGGGCAGTTTTGCCAGCGGGCTGGGCTGGGAGACTATTGGCCCGGCCAATGTCTATTGGTTAGCGGCGTTGCTTGCGTTGTTAGCGTTGGTTGTTACCGCAGTGTGGATACGGCCTGCGCGTGAGGTATGAAAGTTTATTGGGTGTATTTTAATCTGACCTGAAAAATGCAAGCGTATCTGCCAGCTGATTTTTGATGTTTATCACGTCATCAGCTGCATAGTCACTGAAGTGAGGTGTACCCCAAACCACACCGGGCCAGCAGGCATCACTGTGTTTCCGGCCGATAACGTGAATGTGTAATTGTGGAATAATATTTCCAATGCTGGCGATATTTATTTTGTCTGTGGAAAAGTACTCTTCAGTAAATTGGGCGATAGCGTTGATCTGTTGCTGAATTCTTGATTGCTGATTGGGGTCCAGTTTATAAAATTCGGTTTCCTGGGTGGTGGGTACGAGAATAAACCACGGAAACAGGGCATTTTTTGACAGCAATAATTGGCACTCATCAAATTCACCGAGTCGATAGCTGTCTGCTGTCAGGCGTTTGTCGATATAAAATGTCATCAGGTTGTACCGTGTCTGGTTTCCATTCCTAAGTATGTGTCATCTTCATTTCGTGGTCAGGCAAAATGATCCCCGGTTTTTACAGGCTGTTTTTACAGACTGTTTTTTTCATTATTCCGTGCGCATCCCGTATCAGGCGTTATCGAAAAGCAGGGCTAAAGAGTGTAAATAGCCGGACGATAACGGGCTTGATGATAGCGCAGTCTACGGCTTCATCGTAAATTCTCAAAACAGCTTTAAGGGGATAGGTTTGTGGAAAAACAGGAATATGGTCGTGCGATTGGTTCGCACCTGGGGAAACCTATTTATGAATCGTTTAAAGATCAGGGTGTGACATATATTTTTGATCGGGTGGCGCAGTGCGATACAGAAGGTTGCCCACTGGATCAGGTTAAACACGGTGAACTGCTGGTGAATCCGGGCTTGATTTATAAACAGGCATCCTGACGTGATAAGAATAAAAAGCCCGTCACGAGCGTTTGTTCGTGACGGGCAGCAGTTTTGTTAATCGGGTTTTTCATGGTGATTCACAGCAGATTGCATCAATTGATTTGCTTTTGTTTTGCTTAACCATTTCCAGGGTAACGGAATCAGTCCGGGTACCTGTCGGCAGTATTCTTCATAGGTTTCTCCGTAATGCGCAACCAGTTTGCGTTCCTCCATGCGAGAGCCAATTACAAAATAAAGGCTAATCAGACTATAAACAACCAGCTGTGCAAGGTGCAGGTCTTGTGTCCATAAAATGACCAGAAAAAAGAAATACCAGGGATGACGAACAAACCGGTGCAGGGTGGAAATTTGCAAGGAATCCGGATCAGTACTGTCTGTGTGCCGGTTGCGCCACTGGGTAATTCCCAAAAATACGCCGTTGTCGTAGGATTTTAATGACCAGATGAAACCCAGTATGGCCGTAATGGTTAATCCCTTCATCAACCAGCCGGTTAACCCCGGCCATTGCCAAACCAGTGGCCCCGGGTTTTGGTGCATGAACCAGAGCAGGGGAATAAGCAGGATTACCGCAAGCACGTTATAGCTTAGCCGATAGGCAGGCATTAATCCGGGCCATTTACGCTGTACCCAGCGCTTGAACCATAATGACGCTAACAGAGAATGCACCACAAAGTAGGCAATGAAACTGATTCCCAGAGGAACCAGAGACTGAAGGATGTCGTTGTCTGTCATAAGTGCCGGTATTTGATTTTTGTTAGTAATGGTCGATACTTGGCGTGGTTGCCCGTTAACGCGATAAACAGCAGTATACAAACAACAGCACACAAGGTGGATACAATGCGTCAAATGAAAACAGTTTTTTTTGTGGGTTTTTTGGGCATGCTTGCCGCAGCACCGGCATCAGCAGACTGGTTTTTCGGAGCAAAAACAGGACCGATGCTGATTGATGTGAATGGCTTTAGTGATACCACCAATACCGGTGTTGTGGTGGGTTATGAAATCGGTGTGGTGGTGGCAGATTTGGCGTTGGAGGGTGAAATCACCACGACGACAAGTGACGGAAAATTTGCGGGTAATAAAGTAGAAGTTGATACACAAGCGTTATATCTGGCTTTTCGTTCGGGTGGACCCATATATTTCAAGGCCAAGGGTGGTTTGGTGAATAACGAAGTCACTACTGGTTCCACATCTGAAACCGATAGCGGGGTTTCTTATGGTGTTGGGCTGGGCTTTGGTATAGGTATTGCGCAGCTGGAGCTGGAACTGACAGCAATTGAGTCCGATATTGCCTTCCTCAGTGTGGGGGTGCAATTTTAGTTACGGGGATTAACACGTTTTTTGTTGTGAAAAAGACCTCGTATCCCGGGGTCTTTTTTTATGGGTTACGTTTGTGCTTGTAATGTACTGATCATCGCACTTGCCGCATTCGACAGCGTGCGCGCCTGATGGCGTACAATTCCCAGTTGGCGCGTCAGTTTTATTCCGCGTATTTTCAATGTCAGCAGCTCCTCATTCAGCATGCTGCGCGGCAGCACTGACCAGCCCAACCCCACTCCCACCATCATTTTGATGGTTTCAAGATAATTAGTGGTCATGCCTGCACCGAGTTTTCCGCCTGCCTGGATAACGCTGCGTTCCAGCAATTGCCGGGTGTAAGTGCCCGGCGAAGGCAAAATTGCCGGGTGTTCAGTGAGTTGTTGAAAATCAAGCCGGGTTTTTTGGGCCAGCGGGTGATCGTGGGCAACGACAATATCCAGCGGGTCCGGCCAGATGAGTTCACTTTTTAAGTCCGCAAGCGGTTCCAGTGGCAGGGTGACAATGCCCAATTCGAGATCGCCCGTTTGTACGGCCCGGCAGGCAGCTTCGGAATCCATAAATTGTAAATCCAGCGCCACGTCAGGATAGTCCTTGCTGAACTGCCGAAGCACGGGGGGTAGACGGTGCAGGCCAATATGATGACTGGTGCCAATACTGAGTTGCCCGGCCACCGTGCCGCTGAGATTGGCAATCAATCGTCGACTGTCTTCTATTTCATTCAAGATGATTTTGGCGCGTGGCAGAAATTTACGGCCAGCCTCGGTCAGGCTGACGCGCCGGGCGATACGATCAAACAGCGCCGCGCCTAACCCGGTTTCTAAAGCGGCGATCCGTTTGCTGATAGCGGGCTGGGTAAGATAGAGTTGCTCGGCGGCGAGTGAAAAAGATTTCAATTCGGCAGCAGCGATGAAAGTTTGCAGGTTGGCCGTGTCCATAACGTTAGTTTTATCTATTCCTTTGTGGAATGCAAACTATCAA
>JAKISS010000098.1 GCA_021648485.1 Gammaproteobacteria bacterium | reverse complement strand
GGGAATGGAATGGTGATGTTGTTTTGATCCAGCGATGTTTTCATTTTTTCATTAATGTCAAAGAAAACATCCCAGTAATGCTCAGGCAGGCAGTGCGGTCTAACGGCAAGGTTGACTGAGCTGTCAGCGAGTTCCAGTACGCCAACGAAGGGAGCCGGTTCGGCAATTACTTTGTCATGTTTTGCCAATAAATCCATCAATATGGATTTTGCTTTATCTATATTCGCATCATAAGCAATGCCAATGGTCAGATCGACACGTATTTTACCTTCGACGGTATAATTGATAATCGATCCATTTGAGACTGCACCGTTAGGGATGATGACCTGTTTGTGTTCCGGTGAGGTAAGTATTGTGTTGAAGATTTGCACCTCCTTCACGACCCCCAGGTGGCCTTGTGATTCAATCAGGTCTCCCGCCTTGTAAGGCTTAAAGATCATAATTAATACTCCTCCTGCAAAGTTGGCGAGACTACCTTGCAATGCCAAACCAATTGCCAAGCCTGCTGCACCTAAAATAGCGATAAAGGAGGTGGTGGCGATGCCGATCATCGATGCAACAGAGATAAACAGCAGTACCTTGAGTATCCATGACATCAGGCTGCTTATAAATGGGGTCAAAGTAGCGTCAACTTTGGCTTTTTCCATTGAAGCCTGTAAAACTTTACCTATGCCTCGGATCACAAGAAGACCAATAAACAGGGTTATGATTGCCAGGGCAAGTTTAGGTGCGTATTCCAACCCTAATTCATAGGCTTTTGATGTGAGAAGTTCCATCTGTTGTACAGCGTTATCGATTTCACTCATGTTGCTACCTCCATGGTCATTATTATTTAATTTTTTTATATTTACTGAATAGTACAGAATCTGAGTAACGTTTTTTCTCTTGATTCCACGCAAGGGATATAGGGAGTGTAAAAGCTCGCTCCCTGTCGGTTTTATTACTGCCAGACACCTTTGAGTAGGCTCATAACATCATCACCGCCATTAGACTGGGCATAACTCATTATTACGGGGGCGAATTTGCCAACCATATCCGGGCTTAAGCCTAGTTTAGAAAAACTTCCCGCGACATCGCCCAAGCCGGTGGTTTTTTTGGCGTTATCCCCTAACACTGTACTCAGTTTGTCGCTTAGTTTTGAATCTTTCGGTGCTGCACCCAGTAAAGAGTCCATACCGGGAATGGCTTTGCCGACCATGGCAAAATCACCGGAACTTAACGTGCTTTTGGCCAGCCCAAGCAAGGCACCCGCACCGCCCATCGCTTGATCATTAGAGACACCAAGCTGACTGGTCAGCATATTGACCAAGCCCGTATTGGCTGAATCAGAGTCACTCCCGCCTCCCAAGCCAGGGATGGAGGAACATGCGTTCACCATCATGGTTAGCGCTACAATAACAAAGATGCCCAATTGTTTACTTTTCATAATTTTTCCTTTGGTTGCTTAATATTGATTCTCGAAATGTGAGTATCCAGTCGGAATACATCAATTCTATATCACTGTTTATTCAGTAATGGCTCGCGGATATCTTATTTCATTCGTAGTGAAAATGCATCTTTTGGATTTCAACCAACATAAACAGGGTGATGGTTTGTTCAGGCACTTTTTATTAATTCATTTAGAGTGCCAAGTGGCAGTCAGGTTTTTATTCAGGGATTAGGATATTATTTTAAAGCAGGTGGAACAGGAACAAAAATCTCGGCAAACACAAGGGGAGATATAATGGCAATAGAGTTTGGCCTCTAGTGAGACTATTTGCATAATGGGATTTGGGTACGGTCAACTCTTTTAACCAAAGAGGCTTTTTTAGAGGTTGATTTTGGATTTCCCTGATGGATTATTAATGTTTAAAATGGATGTTCTTTATTATATGTTTTTATATTTTTCGAGAGTTTGGCATTGCAATAAAATGTAGGTTGTCCAGCTGTCTATCAGAATTGCGAGCATAGCGATGAGCAGAAGTGAAAAGAAAAATATATTCAGGTTTCTTTGAGCCAGTTAATGATTGCCTGTGGTGTGTCGAGCATCACATCGGCTTGCCATCGATGAGGAGCATCGTTGTCGCCAATGTAACCAAACAAGGCAACAATGGTGCGCATTCCTGCACGTTGGCCGGATTCGATATCACGTTGGGCATCACCGATGTACACACAATGTTGCGCCTCGCTGCCTGCCAGCTGGCAGGCATGCAGGATGGGTTCAGGGTGAGGTTTTCGATTGGTGCAAGTGTCACCACTGACGATACAAGCAGTACGCTGGCTTAAGTCCAACGCTTCCATTAATGGTTCAGTAAGCCAGCCTGGTTTGTTGGTGACCACGCCCCAATTCATGTTGTTTTGTTCGATGTAATTTAACAATTCGGTCATGCCGGGAAATAGCCGGGTTTCGCGGGCGATATTGTCACGATAGACTTTTAACAATCGTTGCCGCAGCGAGTCAAAGTCGGGGTGTTCGGGGCTAATGCGAAAGCCGAGCCGAATCAGTGCGATGCCACCGTGGGATACTTCCGGACGTATGGTTTCGAAGGGCAGAGGATCACGATCTTGTTCCATCAACACCTGATTCAATGCGAAGGCGAGGTCGGGAGCAGTATCAACCAGGGTGCCGTCGAGATCAAACAAGACGGTTTTGATGGTGACCGGGTTATTCAAGAAATGCAGGGCGGGCACTGCCCGTCAAATGTGTGATTCCGGATAAAGCGGGTGGGCAATGTCTTTATACTTCGGAGGGTACACTTTGCGAGGGGGTTATGTTTCATCACGGGTGCAGTACGCCAGGTAATTTACGTCGAGATCACGGCCTAACGTATAGTGCTGGTTCAACGGGTTATAGGTCATGCCGGTGAGGTCACGCATTTTGAGGCCGACATGGCGCACCCAGCTTTCCATTTCCGAGGGACGAATAAATTTAGCGTAATCATGGGTGCCTTTGGGTAGCAGGCGCAGCAGATATTCTGCACCGGCGATGGCTAGCATATACGCCTTCGCATTGCGGTTGATGGTGGAGAAAAAGACGGTACCACCGGGTTTCACCAGTTGCGCGCAGGCAGCGATGACCGAAGCCGGGTCCGGTACATGTTCGAGCATTTCCATGCAGGTGACCACATCAAACCGGGCGGGATGCTGTTCGGCCATCTGTTCAGCAGTAATTTGCTGGTAGTCAACTTTAATGCCGGATTCCAGACCATGTAATCGGGCGACTTTCAGCGGAGCCTCGCCCATGTCGATACCGGTTACCGTTGCACCTTTTGACACCATGCTTTCAGCAAGAATACCGCCGCCGCACCCGATATCAATCACGATTTTTCCGTTAAGGCCATCACAGCGCTGATCAATATAATTGAGGCGCAGCGGATTGATGTCGTGCAGGGGTTTGAATTCACTCTGCGCATCCCACCAGCGTGAGGCCAGCGCCTCGAACTTGGCGATTTCGGCAGGGTCGGTATTGTGTGAGGCAGCAGTGTGGGTCATGGGCAGAGGATACCGCATTCCGGGACAGAGAGTGCGGCCATGATCAATTTTCTGCCGGGTTTATCAGACCTGCCACCACAAATCGTCCTTCAGCCATCAGGATGTTATAGGTACGACAGGCGGCAGCGGTGTCCATGACTTCCACGCCAACGCGCTGCCGGTGCAGAGCAGCCAGAAGTTGCGGTGGCGGAAAGGTCAGTTGCGTGCCTGTGCCCAGCAATACCAGCTCGGGTTGCAGTTCAATAATCGCTTCGAAGTGCTCTGCTTGCAGATCACTGATGCTGGCGGGTGGCCAGTCGCGCAGCAAATGCCGGGGACTGACGATAAAGCTGCCGCTGATGGTTTCGATCCCGAGTGGGCGGGATGCCGGTTCTTCGGAGGAGGACTGTGGCATGTTTTCAGCTGTGTACGGCACGGTGAGTGAAATGAGCCCGGGCTCACAGGCACGGATGGTGTAGGAGTGAATGTCTTTGTCGAGGTTGACTTGCATGAGCTTGTTCCTGGTATTGTTTTGCCAATGGCCAAATGTCAGGCGCTTAAGGTATACTTCGCCTCTTTTTCTGCGGGTGGGGCCGATTCAGCTTGGGTTTCTCAAGCGACTGATTTTACAGATATTTGTCCTGCTGCCAAACCGAGTTTATCCATCACTATGTTTGAAAACTTCCCTCGAATCAACCGTCTGCCACCCTACGTTTTCAATATTGTAAACGACCTGAAGGCTCAGGCGCGCGCGCGCGGCGAAGATATTGTGGATTTTGGCATGGGTAACCCGGATCAGCCCACACCGAAACACATTGTTGACAAACTGATCGAAGTCACCGAGCGGGGCAATACGCACCGTTATTCGGTGTCACGCGGCATCCCCCGCCTGCGCCGGGCTATTTGCAACTGGTACAAAGGCCGTTATGCGGTGGAGCTGGACCCCGAGTCCGAAGCCATTGTGACCATTGGTTCCAAAGAGGGGTTGGCGCATCTGGCACTGGCCACCGTAGGGCCGGGTGACGCTGTGCTGGTGCCGAATCCTTCGTATCCCATTCACCCTTATGGCTTTGTTATTGCCGGGGCGGATATTCGCCATGTACCACTGACACCCGACGTGGATTTTTTCTCCGAACTGGAAAAGGCCATCAAAGACACCTGGCCCAAACCCAAGATGCTGGTGCTGAATTTTCCCGGCAACCCCACCACACAATGTGTTGAGCTGGAGTTTTTTGAAAAAGTCGTCGCCATTGCCAAAGAGCATCAGATTTGGGTAATCCATGATCTGGCCTATGCGGATATTGTGTTCGACGGGTATAAGCCACCTTCTATTATGGAAGTGCCAGGAGCCAAGGAAGTGGCAGTGGAATTTTTCACTCTGTCAAAAAGTTATAATATGCCCGGCTGGCGGGTGGGTTTTATGGTGGGCAATCCCATCCTGGTGGCCGCACTGGCGCGCATAAAATCGTATCTGGATTATGGTACGTTCACACCGATTCAAGTGGCGGCTATTACGGCATTGGAAGGCCCGCAGGAGTGTGTGAAAGAAATTTCTGACATGTATTGCCGTCGTCGTGATGTGCTGTGCGAAGGGCTTTGCGCCATTGGCTGGCCCGTGGAAAAACCCAAAGCGACTATGTTTGTGTGGGCACCTATTCCTGAACAGTATAAAGAAATGGGCTCGCTGGAATTCACTAAAAAACTGTTAAAAGAAGCCAAAGTGGCGGTGTCACCGGGTATTGGCTTTGGTGAATACGGTGACGATCATGTGCGTTTTGGGCTGATTGAAAATGAACACCGTACCCGTCAGGCATTGCGGGGTATTCGGGATATATTCCGGGCTGGCATTGAATAGCTTTATGCCTTTCATATCGTCAATATCAGGACAATTTTGGAGAGAATACATGAGTAACTACAAAAAACTTCGTCAATTCAGTACAGAAGAACTGCTGTTTGATGAAGAAGAAACCCGAACAGTGTTGAAATTCATTTTTAAATCCACGGATCATGACTTAATTGATTCTCTTCCCATGACGGATTATTTACGGGGTTTTGCACAAGGGCTTTTGGTAGAGGCCATTGATGCTTCTTATGCGGTTGGTTATGTTCGTGGATTGTTTGAAAGCGTTAAAAACCCTGTAAAAGGTGCACTGAAAATATTAAAAAACTTTGGAAAAAAGGCAAGCCAGAACTGGTTTAAACATGCGTCCGTACACGATCTGCAGAATGCCAAAGTTTATAATTTTGTGCTGAATTTTATAGCGTGGAAATTTAGTCGCGATTTAAAGTTTTTTGTGGCAAACAATCAATCAGATGAAGGCTTTGGGGCATTTTTAGCCTATGAAGCGCCAACATACGGTATTGTGATCAGATGGGGGTAAGCGATGAAAAAGAAAATATTCTTTGGTAGTGTTGGTGGAATTTTTCTGACCATAGCTGGGTTGATGTTTTATGTCATGACACAAATGGAGATAGAGCATCTGATTTCATGCAGTGCAAACAAAGGTGGCACGCGAATCCCGAGCAGCCTTTGCAAGTACTACCTGATTAACTACCGAATCAACGAAAAAAGTATTAACGAATTAAAAAAAGGCGTGGGACTTGGCTACGTTCTTAGCATGGAAAAGGATTTTCCAGAATATGAAATGACAAAAATTTTTATTGTCAACGGCCTGGGTGTGAACAGCGTAAATCACTATGGCAACGTAAATGTGACACCTCTGCAATCTGCTGTGTTGGACAACGATGTGCGAGGTGTTAAATTTTTAATTAAGCAAGGAGCTGATGTACGCATAAAAAATGAACGTTATGGAATGACAGCACTGGAAATGGCAAGAAAATTCCACAAGGAAGAAAGCAAACTGGAAAACAGAAGTGAAATCATTCAGATGTTGTCGGATGCTGAGAACACAAGTTAACCCTATGATACGGGTTGTTTAATCGCTGGGGGTTAATTCCCCGCAGCTTGCTGAGAATACCGTCATTCCGGCATGTTTTTAGCCAGAATGACGTGATGATAGTAATACTCCACTTTAGCGTAGCGAAAGTCGAGCGTCGGCGAGATAACCTGTTATGGGGCAGTTTATTTTTCTTTGCTTTCTTTGCGACGAAACGCAGGATTTGGCTATTTGCCAGTACGCTTGATACACCATAAATGAAAAGGGGAAGTGTGTTGGAACCAGTAAAGATAGGATTGTTGGGAATGGGCACTGTCGGTGGCGGTACCGTGAATGTGCTGAAACGCAATGCAGAGGAAATAGCCCGTCGTGCCGGACGGGGCATTCAGATCACTCATGCCGCCGCGCGGGATATTAACAAGGCGCGTATTTGTGATACCACGGACATTACCCTGACGACTAATCCACGGGATGTTGTGAATGATCCTGATGTACAGATTATTGTCGAATTGATTGGCGGCGACACGCTGGCCCGTGAACTGGTATTAATGGCTATTGGCAACGGCAAGCATGTGGTCACTGCCAACAAGGCGCTGATCGCCAAACACGGCAACGAGATTTTTGCCGCTGCGCAGAAACAAGGTGTGGTGGTGGCCTTTGAAGCGGCGGTGGCTGGGGGGATTCCCATTATCAAAGCGCTGCGTGAAGGCCTGGCGGGTAACCGTGTTGAATGGCTGGCGGGTATTATCAACGGTACCGGCAATTTCATTCTCACCGAAATGCGTGACAACGGCAGTGATTTTGGCGACGTGCTGGCCGAAGCACAGCGTTTGGGTTATGCCGAGGCTGATCCCACCTTTGACGTGGAAGGTATTGACGCCGCACATAAACTGACAATCCTGGCTTCCATCGCCTTTGGCATTCCGTTGCAATTTGAGGCCTGTTACACCGAAGGTATTACCAAAATTACCCGTGAAGATGTGGTGTATGCCGAAGAACTGGGTTACCGCATCAAGCACCTTGGTGTTGCACGGCGTACCGATGCAGGCGTGGAACTGCGCGTGCATCCCACGCTGATTCCCGAGCGGCGTTTGATCGCCAATGTGGATGGCGTGATGAATGCCGTATTGGTAAAAGGTGATGCCGTGGGCCCGACGCTGTATTACGGTGCAGGTGCAGGTGCGGACCCCACTGCGTCTGCTGTGGTGGCGGACGTGGTGGACGTGGTACGCACACTGACATCTGACCCGGAAAACCGTGTGCCGCATCTGGCTTTTCAGGCCGATGCCCTCAGCGACCTGCCCATCCTGCCTATGGATGCGGTGGAAACAGCATATTACGTGCGCTTGCGGTGCGAAGACAAACCCGGTGTACTGGCCAATGTGGCGAGTATTCTGGGTGACTCGGATATCAGTATTGAAGCGTTGTTGCAAAAAGAGCCGCAAAAAGAACCTGCGGGTGATGCCCCGGCAACCATTATCCTGCTCACCCATTGTGTGAATGAAGGCAAAATGAATGCGGCCATTGCGGCTATCGAAGCGCTTGATACCGTGACCGGTGAAGTGACCCGTATTCGCCTGGAGCATCTGGATGCTGATTGATATGCAGGTTGGGGTTCGTACTCCATCCCAACCTGCTATTGTCAGTGATGATAAGCACAAAAAAGGATAGCAACGGTGGCTGTCGACAAGTTGATCGAAAAAAGTAATCAATGTTTAGAGGATCGTGAAGAAATCCCCAGTGCGCCACTTTGGCATATGGGAAAGGTGGCAGTCTTTGAATCCAAAGATAGTTTTAATTTACTACAAAATACAATTGATTATTTAACATGCAAAGGAAAGTTGGGTAAAACATTTACGGATAATGAAAAAGAATTTATGAAAGAACTCTTTGAGGCTCTATGGTGGGGGGGCGGTATCATGGATTTGAAGAAGCAGCAACACTTGCTGATCATTACGTGAATGGTGATGGCAAAACACTTAATATTAATCCGAAAGTCTATACAGATTCAGTAATTGTTTCTGATGCCATGCTTGCATTGAAATCACATATTAAAGAGCTTTCATCCAGGAAAGAGCCTGTCTCGATGATCCGGTCGAGTGACGCAAAGTTTCTTGACTCAATACATGCCAGACACTTGAAAAAAGGAACAAGAAGTGTAATTAAGCAAGGTTACATTTTAGATAATGGTGCTCTTTTAGTGGAACAATCAAACCAAAGATTAAAAAATTCTGACCACAGGTTTTATTTGGCTGTAAATACAACGAAAAATGGAGATAACTTTTTATCACAATGGAAGGTAGAAAGTATTTATGACTTTGAACCGTTTGATAAAGGTTTTATTACTGATATCCCGCTTGCAAAGGGTTTTATCTTAAGGTTGCCAGACGGTTTATCGCATTATCTTACAAAGGTGAGCGTGGCTAAGGATTTTAAATACATAGCCAGATGGCAAGACCTTTGGAAGTGATCAATTAATATGAGGCTTAAGAAACTTTTCATTGTATTGTTTGCTTTTAACCTTTTAATGGCGTGTTCTGAAGGTGGTGACTGTTTTGTTGCTGATTCTGTTGAAAAAATTGAAGAGCTTCATATAAATGATACGAGATACTTTTTATATCTCAGGACTTCGGGGTTTAATGAAAAGGAGTCTTTTTACGAGCTATATGACAAAGAACCAATATTTGACAATTGTAAGAAAGCTGGTATCAGGTCAGTTTCTGATCTTCATGTTGATACTTCAGCAGGCACACCTGTAAAACTGATTATTAAAAATAACAAATTGAGTTTGCTGTTTTCTAACAATGCCAATGATAGCGTGGATCTGAGGGAAGTGTTAATTGAGGTCAACATTACTGACAAAAAACCAACGTTGTAGATTATTCAGATACCGAGGTGTATGCCTCATTCTGATCCATAACTGATGCCCTCCCTCCTTTGAGGGAGGGGTGAAATATTCGTTTGATTTAAGAGAGCCAAAAATATGCCATTCCGATCCCGCTACACCGGCCTTATTGACAAATACCGCGACCGCCTGCCAGTGCATGACGACACCCGTATTATCAGTCTCGGCGAAGGTAATACACCGCTGATCCGCCTCAACAACATCCCTGGCCTGCTGGGCAAAGACGTGGACATCTACGTCAAATACGAAGGCCTGAACCCCACTGGCTCTTTCAAGGATCGTGGTATGTGCATGGCGGTGACCAAGGCTGTGGAAGAGGGCAGTCAGGCTATTATCTGTGCCTCCACCGGCAATACCTCGGCAGCGGCAGCGGCTTATGCGGCACGCGCGGGCATCACCGCCTATGTGCTGATCCCCGAAGGCAAAATCGCCATGGGCAAGCTGGCCCAGGCAATGATGCATGGCGCGGTGATTATTCAGATTAAAGGCAATTTTGACGCCGGTATGCAGATTGTTAAAGACGTCGCCGCACATGCCCCGGTAACCATCGTCAATTCCATCAATCCTTTCCGTCTGCAAGGACAGAAAACCGCCGCCTTCGAGATTGTCGAAGAACTGGGTGCCGCGCCGGATTACCATTGCTTGCCCGTGGGCAATGCAGGCAACATCACCGCGCACTGGATGGGGTACAGCGAATACCACGAAAACGGTATTGTCAACAATCGTCCGCACATGGTGGGTTATCAGGCCAGTGGTTCCGCGCCGTTTATGCGCGGTGAAATGGTGGATAATCCCGAGACAGTCGCTACCGCCATTCGTATCGGTCACCCGCAAAGCTGGGACAAAGCCTGGAAAGTCCGTGAAGAATCCGAAGGCTGGTTTGACGAATGCAGTGACGAAGAAAT
>JAKISS010000097.1 GCA_021648485.1 Gammaproteobacteria bacterium | reverse complement strand
AGCAAGCCGCTGGGTTTATTCACGACCAGCAGCGCACCATCACCATACAGAATATCCAATCCTGTATCCGCTGGCGGCTGGTAATCAAATTTCACATTATCCACGTTCGCTATCATGCCCTAAATCTGAATCGCTATGGATGTCCATCCAGAAAAACTATCCGCTACGCGGCCAAAGATTCCACCAAAAGTGAAAAGCTAAAATTGCTCTATACTCATTTTGAGTTTTTTTATAAACCCATAGCGCAGGAAGCATATTTTAGAAATGGAATTTCTGAATTTTTACACTGACCCTTACTTCCGCTCACGGTCGTTTTGTAGGCCGAAGATTATCATTGTCCTATCAAAAACACGCCGGTTCCTCAGCGTGAATAATCGCCACATTAACCAAGTAAAATACTGGGTTGACAACGCATCGATATAGTCTGATTCTTGCAGCGTAAACAATCATTTTGAATATATGTTTAAGATGATTGCACAAAAATATTTTATGATCATAAAACTGTTGGGAGGTATCTACCGTGGAAGCAACGGATGTAACCCAGAAGTATGATTTTGATGTCGTCAGGTGGTTTTCGGTGGCGACAGTTGTCTACCTGGTGTTCGGCACCTTTGTCGGTGTCTTTATCGCAGCCCAGCTGGCTTGGCCTGTATTCAATTTTGACAGTCCTTATCTTTCTTTTGGTCGATTGCGACCGTTACACACCAACGCCGTCATTTTTGCCTTTGGCGGCTGCGTGCTCATGGCCTCCGCTTTTTACAGCGTGCAGCGGACGTGCGGGGTCAAATTGTGGAGTAACAAGATGGCCTGGTTCACCTTCTGGGGCTGGAATCTGATCATTGTTCTGGCGGTGATTACCCTGCCACTGGGCCTCACGCAAGGCAAGGAATACGCCGAACTGGAATGGCCAATCGACATTTTAATTGCCGTGGTGTGGGTGTCTTTCACCATCAATTTCATCATGACCATTGCTACACGTAAAAGCTCGCACATTTACGTGTCCAACTGGTTTTTTCTCGGCATGATGGTGATGATCACTTACCTGCATGTGGTCAATAGTCTGGCCATTCCGGTGGAAATGTTTAAATCCTATTCCATCTTCTCAAGTGTGCAGGACGCCATGATCCAATGGTGGTGGGGTCACAATGCAGTGGGGTTTTATCTCACCGCTGGCTTTCTGGGCATCATGTATTACTTCGTACCCAAACAGGCTGATCGCCCTATCTTTTCCTACCGGCTTTCCGTATTGCATTTCTGGTGCCTGATGTTTGGTTATGTTTGGCTGGGCGCACACCATTTACATTATACCGCCCTGCCTGACTGGACAGGCTCTCTCGCTGCCGCCATTTCTCTGGCGATGATCGTACCTTCCTGGGGTGGCGCAGTGAACGGCATGATGACCTTGAGTGGTGCCTGGGACAAATTACGCACAGACTATGTTTTACGCTTCCTCATTATGTCACTGGCGTTCTATGCAATGTCTACATTTGAAGGCCCGGTGATGTCATTGAAAGTCGTCAATGCTCTGTCCCATTACACTGACTGGACCATCGGTCATGTGCATTCCGGCGCATTAGGCTGGGTCGGCATGGTGGGCGCGGGTGCCATTTATCATCTACTGCCCCGTTTATGGAAAACGGAAATGTACTCTGCCAAGCTGGTTAACATGCACTTCTGGTTAGCCACCATTGGCATTGTGATTTACATTGTCGCCATGTGGATTTCCGGCATTATGCAAGGCTTGATGTGGCGTGACTATGACGAGTTCGGCACTTTGACCTACACCTTTGCAGAATCCGTTTCCGCCATGCATCCCTATTACGTGATGCGCACCGTCGGTGGTTTCATTTATTTCAGTGGCGCAGTTGTGATGCTCTACAACATGGTGATGACCATTCGCCAGGCAAGTAGAGAACCCCAAATGCACACTGCAACGGCACAGGCTTGAGGGAGATAAAACCATGGCTGATAAAATCCATTCAACAAAGTTCCAGGACAAAATGGAGCGCAATGTCTGGGCGCTATTACTGACCTTGATGTTGGTGCTTTCCGTTGGCGGTATTGTCGAGATTGTGCCTTTGTATTATCTCGATGACACCATGGAGCACAATGCACGTCCTGAAATACTCTGGCAACCCAAAGAAGGTGAAACCCTGGCAGACTGGAAACCGGGCGATGGTATTCGTCCTTATACCGGACTGGAGTTATGGGGGCGTAACGTTTATATCCGCGAAGGCTGTTACCTGTGTCACTCGCAGATGATTCGGCCGTTTCGAGACGAAAAGGAACGATACGGTCATTACTCTCTGGCCTCGGAGTCCATTTATGACCATCCGTTCCAGTGGGGTTCCAAGCGCACCGGGCCTGATTTGGCTCGCGTCGGCGGAAAATATTCAGATGAGTGGCACATCAAGCACCTGATTGCACCCCGCTCCGTTGTGCCGGAATCCATAATGCCCAATTATCCCTGGTTCACCGAAAACATGCTGGATGTCGCCAGGGTAACGGCACACCTGAAAGGCATGCAAACCGTTGGGGTGCCCTACACCGATGAGGACATCGCCATCACCGCCGCTGCGGTCGAGGGGAAAACAGAAATGGATGCCATGGTCGCCTATCTGCAAGTGCTGGGTACCATGGCCAAACTGGATCACGGGGTGGTGTATCGTGAATAGCCTCAAAGATTATTTTCATACCGACTGGGCCGCCATGACTCTGCATGACTGGCTGGGCATGGGCGTCACCATTGTGGTGTTTTTTGTGATGATTGGCTTGTATGTCTACATTTTTCATCCTGCCAACAAAGAGCGGCTTGAAGCCCATCGTTACATTCCACTGGATGATGATGACACGGAATTTCATGAACGCTTTTCAAAGCGACATCCTGAATACTTCCCTACACATACGGGAACGGAGGAACAGAAATGAGTGATAAAAAAAATCCGAATGAAGTCCCGGATACCGGACATCTCTGGGATGGCAACTTACGCGAACTCACCAACCAACCGCCAAAATGGTGGATGAACACACTCTATTTGAGCGGTCTGTTTGTGGTGGTGTATCTCATTCTCTACCCCGCCATTCCACTGCTTAACGGTGCCACCAAAGGTATTCTCGGCTGGACGCAAATGAAACGCCTCAATGAAACCGTAGTGGAAATCGAAAAAATTCGCGCGCCTTATGAAAACAAACTCAAGGGTATGTCGGCCACAGCCATTCTCGCCGATGACGAGTTGTCCAACTATGCTGTGCGCTCTGCCAAGGTGTTGTTTGGTGATCGTTGTGCGGGCTGTCATGGCACAGGTGGCTCCGGCAACCCCGGTTACCCGGTACTGGCTGATGATGACTGGCTCTATGGTGGCAATATTGACGCCATTCAACAATCCATCGCCAATGGGCGCAATGGCATGATGCCAGGATTTGGCACCTCTCTGAATGAACAACAACTCGATGACTTGGCTCAACACATGCTTGCCCTAAGTAAAGGTAGTGAACACGCTGCGGGCAAAGAGCTGTTTGTTTCCCAAGGCTGTATCGGCTGTCACGGAATGGATGCTAAGGGCATGCAAATGATGGGAGCTGCCAATCTTACCGATGCGATTTGGCGCTTCACACCCGGCACCCTAGAAAGTATTAAATACACCATTAAATATGGCGTAAATTCTCCCGGTGCAGAAGAGACACGCAATGCGGAAATGCCCGCTTTCCAACAACAGTTAAGCGAAACAGATGTCAAAAAACTGGCAATATATGTACACAAACTGGGTGGCGGTCAATAGGTCGCCAGTCTCACTAATCTGTTTATTGTCTTATTTTTTATTCACTGAAAAATGATCAAGAGGACAAATCATGGATGCCGTTGCCGTTGGTTCAATTCTCGCTGTAGGTATTACTATAGCTATTATGATTTTTTTGGTTATACGTGTTGTTTACCTTATCAATCATACTCACTCGGAAGATTGAGTATCAGTTTGCAGATACTACGTATGACGGCTGCACCTTGGTGCAGCCGATTCCTGCCTCACCATACTTGATATAAAACCCGAAAATACGTGAATAAAAAACCCATTCAAACTGATCTGAAAAATCTGGAAGAACTCTATCACGAGGCGGAATACTGGCACGTCAATGCAGGCGGAGAAACCATCCACGCCAAGCGAATGCCAGGCACTTTTCGCCATATAAAATGGATAACCATGAGCATCTGGCTCGCATTTTTCTTCGGCCCCTACCTCCGCTGGGACGGCCAGCAAGCCATTCTGTTCAACATTCCCGGCCGCCAGTTTCATATATTCAACATCACTATCCTGCCGCAAGATGTGTGGATGCTGGCCCTGGTGTTATTATTTTTCGCATTGTTATTGGCCGCCATCACCTCTCTCGCCGGACGAGTTTATTGTGGATATTTTTGTTTTCAAACAGTATGGACAGACATTTTCATCTGGATTGAAGAAAAACTTGAAGGCCCACCCGCCAAACGCAGCAAACTGGACAGTGCTCCGTGGGACATTAAGAAATTCCGTGTAAAATTTATCAAACACAGCGCCTGGTTAGCCATCGGCCTGTTCACCGGCATTAGTTTTACGCTCTGGTTTGGTGATGCCTTCCAGCTTTGGAAAGCTTATCTCACGTTGCAGGCACCGCTGTTTGCCTGGGGAACTATCGGCGTTTTTGTCTTTTTCACTTATTTATTTGCAGGCTTTATGCGTGAACAGGTGTGTTTTTGGCTTTGTCCTTATGCCCGTATTCAGGGCGTCATGTATGACTGTGAAACTCTGCTACCCACTTATGACTTCAGTCGCGGCGAACCCCGGGGGAAATTAAAAAAAGGCAGCCGTGCCGAAGGCGGCGAGCAAGGTGACTGCATCGATTGCAAACAGTGTGTCGCAGTATGCCCCACCGGGATCGATATTCGCCATGGCCAACAAGAAGGCTGTATCACTTGCGCATTATGTATCGATGCCTGTGATTCAGTCATGGATAAAGTCCATCGCCCTCATGGGCTGATTCGTTATGCCTCATTGGATGAAATCGAAGGAAAACCTACAGTAAAAATTTATAAACGACCCCGTGTATTGATTTACTTCGCCATTATGCTGGCCGCTATTGGTGGCATTATCTATGGCCTGACAAACCTTGGCGCATTGGAATTAACAGTATTACATGAACGCCAGCCTTTGTTTGTATTACAGAGTGATGGCTCGATCCAGAATAAATATGTACTTAAGGTGCTCAATAAAACAGATTCCGATATGCCGCTCATATTAACCATAAGCGGCCATGATGCCATGAAACTGATCAACTCCGGAAAACCTTTTATGACCCGACATGGACGTGTGACTGCCCACACTGTTTTTTTGCGCATCCCCGGTGATCAACTGGATGCAGAACGTATTTCAATTATTTTTCGAGTCGAAAATATTGACCAAACGGCACTATTTGCCGAATATCAAAGTATGTTTTTTGGCCCTGCCCGCAACTAAAATATGAGGCACGATACGATGAACAAAACACAGACCATTCCTGCCAACAAGAAAAATTATTTCCAGAACCGCTATTCACAAGCAAACAAAGAAGCAACCAGAAACCCTTGGTTTTTAGCTATTTTAGGCATTATTGTCGTATTTCTTGTTGTCAATTTTATATTTATTGGCTTCGCCATCGGCACCAATCCAGGGCTTGTCAGTGATGATTATTATGAACAAGGTCGGGAACATGAAAGAAATGTCGAAACCCGGTCGGCGGCACGCAACAACCTTAACTGGGAAACCAAAATGGAAATCCCGAAACGGATTACCATCAATAAAGCAGATACTTACCGTTTCAGTGCCGTGGATTCACGCGGTGTCTCCATCATGGATGCAGAAGTCACATTCACCCTCTATCGCCCTTCCGATGTCAGTGCTGACTTTGTGATGCCTGTCGAACAAATCGCACCCGGACTCTACCAGACAACATTTTATTTCCCCTTACCCGGCATTTGGGATATCAACCTCAAAGTAACCCATGGTGACGATGTGTATCACCAAACCCGGAGGATATCTGTGCATATGCCCACTATGTCTGCAACGAACAAAGTACCGTAAATATCGTGAGTGCTGTGCCACCACTGCCCACTGAAAATACTGTGACTGCTGACATAGCAGACGCAAGTGACGGCTGTTTTCATTGCAGTTTACCATTGCCTGAAAAACTGACATTTGAAACAACCGTCAATGGCAGCACCCGCCAGTTTTGCTGCCCTGCCTGTCAAGCCGTATGTCGTGCAATATATGACGCCGGACTTGACGGATTTTATCATCGCATTCCTCAAGGCAGCCTTGCCCCGCCAGCCGAAACGGCCAAAGACCTTGCCCTTTATGATCTCGATGAAGTACAGGCCGAATTTGTAACGGACTTGGGCGTTCAACGTGAAATTCATTTATTGGTGGAAGGCATTCATTGTGCCGCCTGTGTATGGCTTATTGAACGCTCCTTGAGCCAAATGCCGGGTATACTCAATGCCCAGGTCAACCTGTCTGGCAGACGGCTGTTACTGAAATGGGACAATGACCAAATCAGGCTTTCACAGGTTCTTAACCACTTGGGAAAAATAGGTTATGCCGCGATTCCCTATGATCCGGAAGTGGCCGAAGGACGTCTCAAAAAACAAAATCGCAGTCTGTTGTTGCGCATGGCTTTTGCTGCCTTTGCGATGATGAATTTGTTGTGGGTTTCCATTGCACTTTATAGTGGTGCCAGTGAAGGTGAATTTCGCAGCCTGTTCCACTGGGTCGGTTTTTCTCTCGCCACGCCCACTTTGCTTTATTCCGGCTATCCTTTTTTACACAGTGCCTGGACGGGAATAAAGCGCCTGCATTTCACCATGGACTTACCCATCGCCATTGGTGCAATAGTCACTTACAGTTATTCGGTGTACATCACCCTTAATCCATCTGCTATCGGTGAAGTATATTACGACACCGTCGTGAATTTCCTGTTCGTTATTCTGGTGGGTCGCTACCTGGAAGCGATGACCAAACGTCAAGCCGTTGATTCCACACAGCGGCTGCTTGAACTGCAACCACGAGCAGCAACCGTATTGCGTGACGGTGAATCCGTATTGCTACCCATACGCGCCATCAAACCGGGTGACCTGGTGCTCATCAAACCCGGTGAACAAATTCCTGTGGATGGCATGGTTATGCAAGGTCACAGTAAAGTGGATGAATCCATGCTCAGTGGCGAGTCCCATCCACTGGATAAGCAGGAAGGTGACAAAGTATCCGCAGGCACCATGAACACCGACAGTACACTCACGGTGCGTGTTGCCGGAATATTGCGCAATACGTCATTAGGTCGGATTATTAATCTGGTCGAAGAGGCACAGGCATCCAAGGCACCCATCCAATGTACTGCTGACCGTATCGTGCCCTGGTTTGTTGCCACCACCTTGTTATTGTCCAGCATGACCTTTTTCTGGTGGTTAAAAATTGATTTTGAGCTGGCACTGATGGCCGCCACTGCCGTGCTCATCATCACATGCCCCTGCGCTTTTGGCCTGGCCACACCGATGGCCATTGCTTCGGCCTCCGGTCTGGCGGCACGCTTTGGCATTCTGGTTAAAAATGGTGGCGTGCTGGAAACACTGTCGCATATTGATCATATTGTTTTTGACAAAACCGGCACGCTCACCGAGGGTCGCATGCGGGTACAGGAAATTTTGACTCGCAACGATATGGATAAACATAGTCTGATGCAATATGCCGCAGCTCTGGAACATTATTCAGAACATCACATTGCCAATGCTGTTTGCCGCTTTGTTGAAAAAAAGAAAATTCCTTTGTTTTCTGCACAACACATTGAAAACTTCCCCGGTAATGGCATCAAAGGTATTGTCAATAACAACACAGTAATGATTGGCACCCAACAATGGCTGAAGAAAAATCATACTACTCTGGATGAAACATTAAAAAACAACACTATGCAATGGGAAAACAAAGGATCAACCTGTGTGCATGTTGCTGTGAATAATCAACACATGGGAGTCATCGTCATCAATGACCAGCTGCGCCCGGATGCCAAAACACTAGTGGATGCGTTACGTGCCAAAGGGATTCGTATGACCATTCTCAGCGGTGATCGCAAACCGGTGGTGGAACGCATTGCACATCAATTGGGTGGTATGGAATCCATTGCCGAAGTATTACCAGAAGACAAAGATAAAATCATCCAACAGCTGAAAAAAGACGGCACCATAGTGGCCATGATAGGAGATGGAATTAACGATGCAGCTGCACTCAGTCGTGCCGACGTAGGCATCGCATTAGGCTCCGGCACCGATGTCTCCGGCGATAATGCCGACATTGTATTGATGAGCAATGAACTCGACAAAGTACGCCTGGCCATGCAATTATCACAACGCACCTTGCGCACCATTCGCCAGAATATTGCCATATCCTTTACTTACAATATCATCATGGTACCGCTGGCCATGGCAGCAATGATTACGCCGTTGGTAGCAGCCATTTCCATGCCCGTCAGCTCATTACTGGTCATTGCCAATGCCGCCCGTATTCGCACTGTGTTTAACCAAAAAACATTCAAAGAAAAATCCCGGCAGGAGAAACATCAATGGAAGTGATCTATGGACTGATACCGGCAATGATCATTCTTGGTTTGGTCATGGTCGGCATTCTCGTCTGGGCAGTGAAAAGTGGCCAATACGATGACCTGGAAGGTGATGCCAACCGTATTATTATGGATGATGATGACCCTTTGCTGCCTGACAATACGCACAAAAAAAACACAAAGAAATATCCAAAGGAAAGAATAAAACAAGCAGGAAAAAACTGGCCCGACGCGGATTGAGCTTGTTTTTTTTAAAATAGGTTTTAGCGCGCAGGTTGGGGTGAATGTTTTTTATGAACCCCAACGTGCAGGTGTTACAAATCATCAAAAATATTCATATTGTGTAGGCGTTACCGTGTTGGGGTTCGTGCCTCACCCCAACCTACCGAACAACTACAGGCATATACCCGAAAATGTCATGATTTTTCGCAGATTCATGGCATTTCCAGGATCTGTATTATTCTGTAATTCATTGAGTCCATTATTTATGTCGCAGGTATCCTCATGGCTCTGCTGCTTCTTGTTGTTGTAACAATGGTGTAATCAAACCGGAAAATGCCTGAGGTGATACATATTGCAACACCGCACGCCCTTTATCACTCAATGCAATATCCAGCCCCAGCTCGGGATACAACCAATGCATCGTATTATTTTCCGGCTCCCGAATGCGTTGAGCCGGTTCGCCAAAACGTTTAAGCAGCAATTCATCATCCAAACGTGCGCGTGTCAGATAAGCAATACTGGCAACAGGTGCGGCAAATACCGCTTGCAAATCCTCGCCAGCCAGCGTCACCTTTTTTCGACCACCTCCCAGATTGCTCACCCTCGCGCCACGCTGGAACATTGCCGCCTGTTGATCCTGGCTTAACGCCATCACCATCACCAGCCGGGCACTAAAACCACCCAATATCACCTTGTCAAAATAAGCCTCGACTTTATACTGGCCTTCAGGAGAAACAAACAAACTGACTTTTGCTCCCCCCTGAAACAGATTTTCTGCGGTTTGCAGCGTAGACTCACCCAATGTTAAACCAAACACACGAATACTACCCTGTGCCGTCGGCTCAATTTGCCAGGGCAAAAACTGGGCTGCTGGCTGGCTTATGGAGTCGCTCTCTTTTTCAACAGAAACCGGTATTAAAAAATTAACTGAAATGGCAAAAACACCCAATACCAGAATGCCGAAAATTATTTTTTTAGTCATATAACATCTTCCTGACCCGAAATTTATCTGAAGCCTGAACAATATCAAACATCCACTATGAATGATCCTGTTATTAGCATTACCACTGCCTTTGTTATTGGCCTGTTAGGCAGCGTGCATTGTGTCGGCATGTGCGGTGGCATTATGAACGCCCTTTGTTTCGCCATGCCAAAACAACCGCAATCAAAAACACGCATATCCCTGACCCTGTTCCTCTACAATCTCGGGCGGGTTTTCAGCTACAGTCTGGCCGGTGCCATGATCGGCGGCATTGGCATGTTATTACAAGGACCAGATGGCATGCTGGGCAGCGGACTGCGCATTTTTGCAGGTCTGATGATGATTGCCATGGGGCTTTATCTTGCTGGCTGGTGGCGAGGACTCGTCCACCTGGAAAGTTTCGGCAATCATGTGATATGGCGACATATACAACCCGTCACCAACAAGCTGATGCCGGTCACTAAAGCCTGGCAGGCATTGTTACTGGGCATGCTTT
>JAKISS010000015.1 GCA_021648485.1 Gammaproteobacteria bacterium | reverse complement strand
AGGGAGGAGCAGTGACCACGCGAACCTCGTGCCCCCGAGAGGTCAACCAAGCCGCCATTTCACCAGAATATTTCCCTATACCGGTTAATTCAGGCGAAAAATTAATCCCGTAAATTAATATTTTCATTAATTTAGAGTATCTCGTTTTATCAACTCAAGATCATTTTCCATCATTTCATGAACCATTTCTTCGCATGTAATCGTCGATGTGCCGGACCTAATTTTTCTTTTACTTCAGTCGGTTCACCGAATAATGTTTCCACTGTCTAGTGGGCCAAAAATAACGCGAAACAAAGGCAATAGCGCATGATCTGTTTCAGTATCGCAGCCCTTTTCGTCGTCTTCATTCTGCCAACGAATAGACCCCCTCAGATAGCCCATAAGCTGCATTGACAAAACGCACACCGAGCACAATACAGAAACCCTTAGGACACTCCTGTTGCAATATTACACTGCATCTCCAGATAGTCCTCCGCATGTCTCAGTAGCGTAAAGGCTTCATGCTGCCCAATTCAAAGACAATCCTGAAGCCCTAGACTAATACGCGGCAAGGCACGCGTGGTTTTTCGGGTGACTAAAGCTTCCCTTTTGACGCGGGATTCATACTAAACAACTACAGTCTAAAGGTAGTGGGCCTAAATAACGGACTGAAAGTCCGAATACGCGTCGCCGAAATGACGCAGCCGATTTTGGTTCCATTTTAAATTTTTTGTAATCCATACAACTAGATACTCTAGTTTGGTGTACTGTATGATCTGCAACCCATGCTCCTCTTCAGTCTTTTCGAGATAGTATCACTGCTAAAGCCCGTGGTTTAAACCTGACGATGGAAAGTTAAATAAAAATACTCGACATTTAAATCCGCAAACTTCATAATCTTATTTCTAATAAAAAACCCGCCAGATAGGCTTCATCCTGCCCTGCGATACCCATTGTTAGTGCTTTCTTATTTCACATTGTATTCTTTCTACAGCAATCATACACAACATTTTGGCTGCCGCCGGTAGAATATATTTAGGCAGTTACCAATCTAAAATGGAAATCCGCCTGAATCGCCAAGCCATTTTTATCATAAGACACATTATATACACCAAACAGGAAAAAGGACCTTTCCTTTAAATATTCAATAATCTCATCTACCATCGCCTGCCCCTTATACAACTCCCTAAAAGAACACTCCACATAAATATCTCGAAATTGTCCAATCAATTCTTCGCAACCACGTAAAGCTTCAAGCTCAAAACCCTGCACATCCATCTTTAGCAAAGCGGGCCCTTGTAATTTATTTTTTGATAAAACCTCACACAATGGGGAAACTTGAACCTTCACAATGTCACGTTCTTCTGTTCCAGGGAATAGTGATGATTGTGTCGAAGTTATCGGCAACAACGAAGATGAGTCATCGCGTTTTGACACATGAATGTTTGTTATATCTTTTTTAGGTCCGATTGCCTGATGAAACAAAATAGATTTTTTATCACTCCTAAAAACACTTTGGTATTTTTTCGCGGGACCTTCAAGTGGCTCAAATGAATAAATGTACGAAGCTGGAAAAACCTTTCTCGCCACAAGCGCAAACTGCCCACGATTTGCCCCCACATCAACAATCACTGAACTAGACAAATTTGATAGCATTTTCTCATGTTCAACAGCTGCCGCAACACCTCTGCCAAGTGCAAGCGTATAAAATGGGCACCCAAGTATCTTAAATAATTTTTGGAGTTTTTGATTTAACACGTACATCTAAAGCTAAGCAAAGCCGCCACCTCGTTCAAAAATATCGAAAAACACAAATTCAAATTCATTTTATCTTTCACCATCGACCGCCACCCCAAATTACACAGATCCTATGTTAAAAAACCTAAGCCTCTTTTCACTTCCGTACTTGTAACTTAATTTCCCATAATTTCGAAATTTAGTATTCTACAGAAAACATCACCCGATAAACTGGCGGTTTAAACCTTATAACTTCATTGAGAGTAATTCCTCACTCAATCTCAGACAGAAATTATTGTGAATCACCTAGGGCCATTGAATTTTTTAATACATTCTCAACAATAAGAGCTTGCGCAATCAGATTTTTTCGAAGCGCCCCCCTAATACCGGCATCATAAACTGCTTCTGAAAAGTCTCTAAACATCGAAACAAAATGATTTTCCGGTGGGCAATTTACGACGTAATCACCAACTTGTTTAGATATCATTATTTCTGTTCCGAGGCCTTCTGGTTTTGAAAAAAAACGATTTGCATAAAGTGTTCCCTCTTCACCCCAAACTTCTATTTCATTCTTATAGCTTCTTCCAAACCCCCAAGAAGCCACAAAAGAAATATTACCATTAAGGGTAAACAATGCTATGCCATCCGTATCTACTTCGTAATTCACCTGAGACACCAGTGTCGATGCGCGTAATTTAATATTACTCTTTGCAAATAACGTTGCAAAGGAAATCGTATACGTGCCAGCATCCAACAGCGCTCCACCTCCTAATTCTTTCTTATAACGGATATCATTGGCACTTAGATGTGGAAACCCAAAACGTGCATGTATTTGCCTAACAGCACCAAGCTCACCACTTTCTATAATATCCAACAGTTTCTTACACTGATTGTGATACTTATACATAAAGCATTCAGCAATAACCAAACCTTTAGACTTAGCTAAACCTACAAGAGTTTCTGCATCCTTCAAGCATGTTACGCTTGACTTTTCGACAAATAAGTGTTTACCGGCCTCAAGAATTCTCTTTCCTTCCGTATAATGTAAAGCAATAGGAGTCGCAAGATACACACCTTCTATATCAGAGTCAGCAAGCAACAATTCGCTACTCGCATATGATTTACAGCCATATTTAAGAGCATTAGCTTGGACTACTTCAGTATTTCGTGAAAAAACTCCAATCACATCTACAGTTGGCGTTTTTGCAAGTGCCGGCAATGTATTTTTCAGCGCATGTGAACCTAAACCCCAAACCGCAATTTTCATAGATATACCTGAAATTATAAGTGTGAAATTATACCTCTAACATGTGGATTTACCCACGAGTTAGTTTTGATCAGTTGCTTAATTTGCCAAAGGCTAAACCACTGGAAAGTCTCCCTATCTTCAATTTCATAGTCCTTATCAACCTCCACCAAAAGACCCTTATTACGTTTTTTATATAAACGCCCTCCATCTTCCGACATCCACTGATCAAACAAAACATTCGACTTTGTTTTCTCTGGGTGCTCAAACAGATCTGCAAACAAAGGTCTCCGGCCTTTATGCGCACATCGAAGATTGCTAAATGTTGCCTGTAATGTTGGACTTATTTGAACCAAATCAGGATTCCCTGGCTCAGCTTTAGCTTCAAGAAGATAGTGCGGGACACCCTTAATTCTTTTTCTCAAGATACCTAACAGACCACCATCTAATCCAACTTGGGTCAATATGGGTTGGTCCCATCCCCCTGAACCCACCTCACGAGAGCCCGATTGGCTTATGCGCAGACCTTGCACCATAAAAAACTCACCGCTTTCATGCTTAATCCATCCGTCGGTATTATTAAAATGCCAACCACGACAATCATCAAGCTTTATTTCTTCAATTGTCATATTACAATTATTTTTTATTGTTTCGTACCACTCAATAACTTGGGCTAATGTGGCAATTTGTGACCAATCGAACCAAGATTCCACCTGAGTCTCAATACGCAACAAATCATGCACTACTTCGGGACACTCTTCTTTCAAGTACCTGGTAAACTCACTGACACAATCTTGATATTTCAATCCGAAAACTCCCTCGTATATCGCTTAATTTTCTCACTGACATACTGGACGTCATCTATATCCATATTATTATGGAATGGCAATCTCAGCACTCTCTTGGCATATTCTTCAGTCAGTGGTAAGTCATCAGGCATATAGCCTAATTTCTTTCCCATTGGGGAAGAATGTAAAGGAACATAACCAATATATGCCGAAACCCCATCATTAGCGAGGGACTCTCTGACATAATCACATTGAAGTTCATCATTAAAAATGATGAAATATGCATGATAATTTATCTTATTACCTATCGGAAGCTCCGGTAAGGAGAAATAATTATTCTCGGCAAGAGGAAGGAGCTGAACGTTGTATTCATCATATATATCTCGGCGCTTAAGAGTATTCTCGTCTAACGATTTGAGCTGCGCAAAAAGAAAAGCTGCTTGGAACTCAGTGGGATAAAAACTAGAACCTAATTCAACCCATGAGTATTTGTCTGCTAAACCTTTTAGTACCTGCTCTCTATTCGTTCCTCTTTCCCGGATATAAGTAGCTCGATCGGCAAAATCTGAATCGTTTACAAATAGCGCACCCGATAATCCTGCATGTATATTTTTTGTCTCATGGAATGAAAAACAACCAAGCGCCCCAAAGGTACCAAGCGGCTTTTCATCTAAGTATGAATCAAGGGCCTGAGCCGCATCTTCAACTAATGTTACCCCATTTTCATCACATATCTTTCTTAGACGTACAACATCAGCTGCTATTCCACCATAGTGAATGGGAGCTATAACTTTTGTATTGCGAGTAATTTTTCGCTCTACATCTATTGGGTCAATCATCATATTTTTTGGGTTAATTTCCGCAAAAACAAGTGTACATCCTGTACGAAGAAATGCTGATGCAGTAGTAGAAAAAGTGTATGACGGAAGAATTACTTCATCTCCCACACCAATCTCCAATAATAATGCAGACATCTCAAGCGCTGAGGTACAGCTATCAGTTAACAAAACCTTCTCAACTGAGTATCGTTCTTGTAGCAGGCGCTCCACCTTTTTAGTGAAGGGCCCATTTCCACCAAACTGTTTATTATCGAAGACTTGTTTGATATATTCTAATTCTTGACCTGCCAAATATGGCTCATTAAAATTAATTTTACGCATACTGATTTATACCAAAATAATATTAATATTTTATCTGCTCAAAGGAGACCGCGACTAAGCAATTTTACAATCTTTTGAGCTGTAGCCTGTTCTATTTTTTACTACTTCACTATTTCTGCGAAAAGCCTATTAAAAGAATCAACTTGCGCCTTGGGACTACAGTACTTCAATGCAATTTTTCTACATTGGCGAACCATTTCTCTCTCATCTTCCTCAGGCAAAGCTAAAATATATGCAATCCCGGTAGCTAGGTCCTCGTTATTTTTAAGGCTCGCTCGATATCCTGTAATACCTGTATGAACCAAGTCAAATGCACCCCCCATTTCAAAAGAAACAACTGGTGTACCACACATCATAGACTCATTAATCATCATTGGTCCCGAATCTTCGATAGACGGACAGACATATAAATTAGAAGCCTGATATGCTAGTGCAAGCGAACAATCATTTTTCAGATACCCCAAATGTACGTGTTGAAAGTTCTTACTTATCCGCCCCCGAACTTCTTCACCATCTCCCGAACCCGCGCTCAGTATTAGAATTTTCTTCTTTCGCACATCAATTTTTTTATCCAACAGTTCCAGCGCCTGGTATAGATAGGCCACACCCTTCCTTTTAAAACTCAATGATGTTGCACCAACGAACAAAACTTTTGAATCCAACGGGAGGTTAAGACTCATTCTTGCACCAACTCGCGAGGTAGGGGAAAATATTTCCTTATCCACACCAAGCATAATTTTTAATATATTTTTTCCTTTGAATACCGATGATTTTTTTGCTTGTTTATCAAGCCACTCTGTTGCGGAAACAACCACAAGATTGGTTTTTTCCATAAGATTTTGTTTAACAAGTATATTTTTTCTTGAAGCATCATTTTCATGCCCGGACTCAATTGCAGGACAACCTCCACACCCGTCCATGTATTTTATACAACCCCAAGAAAAATGACAGCCACCCGTTAATGGAGCCATATCCATCAAATACCAGATTATAGGCACATTGATTACGCGAGATAAGTCATGCAATATCTTTGGAGTAATAAACCCATCGACCCAACCGACAATAATGACATCAGGTTTAAATGGCATTTTTTTTAATAACTCTCTCCCCGAATAGAAATTAATGTTTGAATGCTCAAAATAATATTCAGGCTCATGATTTTTCTCCACGCACTTCCGGAACAAGCGATTAGCATACAAAAACACTTTATTAAGTAAGTATTTTGATTTACTAACCTCTGTAACATCATCATCTTCTGACTGTTTATTAGCCACCAACATTACAGAATTATGACCAAACCTCTTGAGGTTTTTATGGAACCGTACAATGGCAGAAAACCCACCGTAGCGTCCATCAGACGATGTCAATATACAAATATTCATGGCCTAACAATCTGAATCTGACATATTAATTTCAATAACTCACACCATTTTCCATAACTTTCTAATAATCTTTTTATACATTGGTTCTCTTGTTTTAAGATAATACTTCTGTAATAAAATATTTGCTTTATCACTAGCAACAAGATCTATCGGCATTCTAATTTTACTTTTTTTACTCAACCCGACATCGTAATGATTAACTTTGCCACAATGAACCCCAGAATCGTCAAAACCTATATTTTTCACGTAAGAGTGAGATGGAAAAAGACCCAGGCTATTTTTCAAAAAAACACTTGCATACCAACGTACCGCCCACGAATCTATAGCGCCATTACATTGCTTTTTAAGCATTTTTTTATAATTAAATGTACTCATAATATCAAATTCACTTTTTAAATCAGCTGAATCTATTTTTTTTAAAAGATGCTCAGCAGACGGCTCAAAATTATCCCATGCCCTTTTCCAGGTTGCCCAACCCCAACTTGATGTCATACGAAGAAAAAATGCATCGGGTAAAGACATAGCATTATCTACAGGAAACATATACCCAGATATATGCATAACCCTATCTATTTTCTCATATTTCTCTAAGGCATCATTCATATATGTCAAAAAATATGGGGAAGTTAGAAGATCATCCTCAACAACAATAACTTTTCCGTAATTATCACAAAGTTCTGTTACGCCACATATAATAGAGTTGGCGAGCCCACAGTTGTCATTTTTTTCGTTCACAGTAATGCGATTAAATCCATCAATATTATTAACGATATCTCTAACTTCAGATACTCGATCCACATCTCTCATGGTACGAGGCCCATCTGAGAATATATAAAGGTCGCTATCTAATGCGCCGTAGTTATTTTTCAAATATTCTAATGTTTTTTTTGTATGCTCTGGGCGGTTATATACAAAAAGCGCTATAGGAGCTTTATTCATTTGACATTATCCCGACACATTTGAGCATCATATCCACTTACATTAAATTTATCATTCCGTTTCCCACAAACTTTAAGCGCTACAATAAATTGTCTTTAAATACATGCAGTATATATCTCTCACCATTCAGATAAAAAAATGCGGGGTACCTATCGTTATCCACAACCCTTAACAAATCAAATTGTTCAGCTATCGTCTTCTCAGGATCTAATCGGCTATCTTCTTTTGTTCTTCGTTTATAAAAGCTTTCATTCCCATTTTGAGACTCGGGTACCAACCCATCATAATGTTCAACGAATTTCATACACATGAAAAGGGTACAAATACCTTGTTTATCTTTAATTTCTTTATTTAATTCTGTGCCATCCAATCTGATTACATCACGTAAATATACATCTCCAGCATCAACTTCTGGCACGGCATCAAACATCACAACCGGGATTTCTTTCTTCCCCTCTAGCACCTGCCATGCGACTGGAGAAAAGCCTTTACCTTTAGGTAAATCACTTGGGTGAACCACCAGATTAAATTTGTTTTTATGCAATATGTCATCTGACACCAATTTTATGCAGCCTAGTAAGAATGCAATGTCGCCATTATCAATTTCATTTGCTGATCCTACATAAGATACAGAATGGCCTATTGCATCAAACTGATCTTTTAGAGCTTTTGCCCACGGATGAATCCAGCTATCAATCGTATCAACCAGTATTGTTATCTTCAAGTTCATTAAAACTCATCCTCTGCCTTCTTTTTCTAGACAAAAAAACCCCAACAACACACGGGATTAAAAAATATAAAAACCATGCAAATGCAGGCATAAAACCTGCCCGAATAATAATCGGGATAAAAACCGCCCAGCACGAAACACTAATAATATTCAACATACTACTAGGATCCCTTCGATACTTCACCCAAAGCCAACGAGAGCCAACCCCCAGAAAAAACATACCGCCAACCACACCAAAATACCAAAAATCTTGATAAAAAGTGCCAAGTATAGAAAAATCTGGGCATAGTCCCCCTTCAGTTGCATTACACTTGCTGCCAAATGCATCAACTAGCATTAAATCTCGTGCTGTAGATGGCTTCCACGGAAACAAAGATGATGGGATAGGGGCTATCAAAAGATCACCAACAGTGGCTCTTCCAAAATAAAAATCATCCATTTCATTAAGAACACCTACCTCTACCGAAAGTATAGAAACCATTTCAGTATCGTGTTTTAGCAGTATATTTGACAAAAGCTCCCTATGCTCTTTAATAGCAAATTCAAAAAAATTAGTGAGCCCTCCCGCCTGACTCCTTGCACCTTCTGTTCGCATATAGGGAATTGCGGAAATCAAAACCAATATAACTGGCGCTATTACTACCACCATTTTAATCGATGGCCTTTTGTTACGTATAAAATAATAAACAACTATTGGTATAAGAATAGACGGAATAATGAATCTTCGAACGCCCATTAGCATAAAAACCATTACCGGAAATAAGATTAAAAAAAGAACAATTATTTTCTTATAACCTGTTAAGCTTTCACTGCGTGAATCTGCAATCATTAATATTGCAGCACAAGCAGAAAGTATTGGTGCCACTGAAAGATACTCTGAATTAATCGCAACTTTATCGACAAGGGCAGTTGATCGGCCAGATGCCATCATTTGAAGCAGCTCCCACGGGGCTCCTCCTGCCGACAAATATACAAAAAATAAAATAAGTGCAACCAGACTAATTGCCGCAATATAAATATGAAGCCTTTTTTTGTTGGAATCATATTTTGGGACTAGCTGCTTGCCCATGTTAACAGGCCACTTATTTACGCCTAGTTTAATATGGTAGCCAAACAAAAAAGCTAGGGTTCCTAACATACCTATAAAAAAGGCTTCAGTCAGATGCTCAGAAATGGGCACAAATAAATAATAATCAACATCCCCCACCACGATCATTACGATTGGCCTGATTCCAAAAAGCACACCAAGCATTGCCGTAGCAGGCACAGCTGGTTCAAATATATTCCGACTACCTGCCATGAGAATATAAAATAATGAAACACTCGTAAAGAATATAGTTACCAATGGAAAAACTACTCGTAACGATAAGGCTGCACCATTACTATAAAGAATAACTATAAAACATAATAAAACTAAAAACCCTCCTCCCAGTGCAAAGGTAAGTCCATCAACACTATTTGTACTACGGTTAACAATCGCCTCCACTCTACCCATTCTTTAATTCCCGCATCCCCAACATCAGAGCAACTATTAGAGAAATCAAATAAGCTATCACCACCCCTATCGCCAACCCTAAGTTTTCATACCACAGAACCAACAAAGGTATACCGATGGCTAGCCAGGGATACATTGAGACTTCTGCCATTGTTGACACATGAGGAACTCCCACCCCTCTCAAACCTTCTACGAAGATACGTCGACTTGCCGCAAAAACAGCACCAACCAACAGAACTTGCCCAAGAAGAATAGCGTCACCAAAATCATCACCAAAAAGAAAGGGTAACAGATATGGTAAAGCAGCAATTAACAAGGTTGTAATAACAACATTAAAAAATGTCACTAACCAAAAAAAACGCCACACCAGTTTTTTCTTTCCTATTTCTCCGGACCTTCCCGCTACCGCTGGATAAACCACCATTCCGGCACTTCGTGCGATAAATTGAGGTAAATTAGAGAATGCCTGCCCGACCACATAAAGACCCAACATAGCTGGTGACATAAGAAACCCTGCCAGCACATGATCCAGTCGAAACGATTCCAGAGGGGTTACTGACCCAAACAAGCCTTTTATCCCAAAATTGACCATTTGTTTTAATGAAACCCTTTCAGCATTTTTATGGCAAACATTTTCGACACGGCCTATCGCCATATAAAATGCGACACACCCTGAAAGTATATTTGCAAGCACCCACATCGCCAATATGATTTTCAAGTTTGCAAGTTCAGTTATAAAAATGACCAACACGGCTACAGTGTAAGTCACAGGCACTATTAGTCGAAGGATATTGAACAATACAAATTTCCCAGCTCCTTGCATAAGCGCCATCCCATATTGTTGTGCAAGAATAAAAGGTACAACTAAAAGTGTTACGTAGCCCGCCATCCTTACATCCAGGGGTTTTCCTTCGAGATAAACCCCTAAAGCCGCAACATGCAACAGCAGCAAGGCCACAGCTTGCAAAGGAAAAAGGCGTAAAAATATACGCTTAATCGTATCGCTAGAGACGCTGCCAGACGCAGTGTAATAAATTACAGAATTAGGAATACCTAACGTACCTAAATAAGAAATCACTAGCGGGAATATAACAAATAATGCGAGGTAACCTCGGCCTTCAACACCTAGAGCCCGAGCAACCATTATGCCACTAACGATTGTCACAGTTTGCCCAACCAGCCCTGTTGCAACGGTGCCTAGAGAAATTTTCCTAAGCGCACCCTTTTTCATTTTTGCAACACCGTCTTTCTATCTATCTATGCAAAAATTTACAGATTTGTATATTCTATGTAGGCATTTACTAGGTCCTTTCGAACCATAAAAAGATCTCTATTTCTATTTTTTCTCGCGACAAAGTCATTATTATCAATACGATTTTTACCATCCATAATTTCATAGTCAAAATCATTATCCGCTTTAAGAAAATGAATAATTGACTTTAAGTATTCATTAGTATGACATTCGAATAAGCAAACTCTTACGAGCCGCTCAGACAATAAATTTTTCAGCCCTTTAATAACTTCCACATCGAAGCCTTCCGCATCAATCTTGATAACGTATTCACGATCATAGCCAAAGAGCTCATCTAACCGAACCATATCTCGCTCGATCATCTTCCCACCTCTTTCATCACCCACCCTTGCTGTTGGTAGAGGAATATCTAATAACGGAAATTTAACTGTCCCCCTATGCGAACCTACAGCAGCTTCCATCATTTTAAACTTATCTGTCACACCATTAATTGCTAGATTCTGTCGAGCCATTTCAAATGCTACGGGATTTGGTTCAAATATCCACCCAGACTCAAAATCGTGACACAGAAGAGCTGGATACATACCTACATTAGCTCCAACATCAACAAAATCGACATCCCCCCCAGAGAATTTTGAAAGCATTTTTACAAAAACCTCATCAGGTCGACCTTCATAAACAAACCGTGAAGATATGTTGCAATTTGGCCTTAAAATAAAGGACGTATCTTGAAACGTATGAATAATTATTGGGAGGCCAATTATGCGCTTGTACAACTGCCAAGCCACAGCTACAAACATCCCCTTCAAACAATCAAGCACACTCAACTCACGACGAACCAATATTTGTTTATATACATTAAAAATCGCACGAAACATTCTTCATCCTATAAAGATCATTACAATCTAATTATTTCAGAAAACTATCCGACCAACGTTAGTTATCGAATAGACGCTACTGGAAACAGTGCAATTAACTAACAACATCAAATAACGATCTATCACTCTATCGAAAACATCCTGCCAAACAAAAAAAATTATTTACCCAGCAAATTTAACAAGTAGCTCCCATACTCATTTTTTTGGAGCGGCTCAGCAAGAACACGTAGTTGTTCAGCTGTGATATACCCCATTCTATAGGCTATTTCTTCCGGGCATGCAATTTTTTGCCCCTGCCGCTTTTCAATAATTTCAATAAACTGACTTGCCTCTAATAGGGAGTTATGCGTCCCAGTATCCAGCCACGCCATTCCTCGCCCTAAATTCTCGACCCGTAATGAACCCAGCTCTAAATAAAGCCTATTCAGGTCTGTTATTTCTAACTCACCTCTTTTAGATGGCTTTATTTTCTTTGCAAGATTGACTACCTGATTGTCATAAAAATAGAGCCCTGTTATGGCATGCTTGGACTTTGGCTTATCCGGCTTTTCTTCTAAGCTTATAGCTTTACCGCTACTGTCAAATTCAACCACGCCATACCGCTCCGGGTCAGTAACAGGATAGGCAAACACAGTGGCACCAACAATTTTTTTCGCCGCTTTAGTTATCAGATCAACAAGATGATGGCCGTAAAAAATATTATCTCCCAAAATTAACGCACAAGCATCACTACCTATAAAATCCTTCCCGATAATAAATGCTTGTGCTAAACCCTCTGGCGTAGGCTGTATTGCATAACTAACATTCAGACCCCACTGCCGCCCATCACCCAACAGTTTTTCAAACCGTGGGGTATCTTGTGGAGTCGAGATAATCAAGATTTCTTTTATCCCTGCCAGCATCAGTGTGGACAATGGATAATAAATCATTGGTTTATCATAGACAGGTAACAACTGTTTCGATATCACCTGAGTTGCGGGGTACAAGCGAGTTCCGGATCCACCCGCCAGAATAATTCCCTTCATACTATAACTCCGGCCTGTAACCCCAGCCTTTCACCCGCATAACTTCCATCCTGGACATGAGAGCACCAAACTTGATTCTGTAAATACCATTGGATGGTTTTCTTCAACCCTGACTCAAATGTCTCTTTAGGTTTCCAATTAAGTTTTTCATCTATTTCCCTGGCATCAATAGCATAACGTTGATCATGTCCAAGACGATCATCAACAAAAGCAATCAAATTTACATGGGGTCGAAATTCGGAGTCTGGCAGGAGTTCTTCCAATGTCTCGCAAATACCATGAACCACATCAAGATTGGTTCTTTCATTATGACCACCGATATTATATGTTTCTCCAACCTGTCCTTTTTCCAACACACATCGCAATGCCCGCGCATGGTCATCCACATAAAGCCAATCCCGCACATTATCGCCCTTACCATAAACAGGAATAGGTTTACCTTCTATTGCATTGAGAATCACTAATGGAATGAGCTTCTCGGGAAACTGATAGGGGCCATAGTTATTTGAACAATTGGTAATAACAGTGGGCAAACCATATGTATGATGCCACGCTCGCACCAAATGGTCAGAGGATGCTTTGCTCGCAGAGTAAGGTGAGCTAGGTTGGTACTGAGATGTTTCCGTGAATAACCCATCTTCCCCCAGTGAGCCAAATACTTCATCAGTAGAGATATGGTGAAAAATAAATGATTTCTCATCATTACTAGCCGATGATTGACAACGCTCCTGCCAATACTGGCGAGCAACTTCAAGCAAAGTATAAGTACCGACAATATTGGTTTCGATAAACGCGGCGGGACCATCAATAGATCGATCAACATGACTTTCTGCCGCCAGGTGCATGACAGCATCAGGCTTATATTCCCTGAATATACGTTCCATTGCCGCTTTGTCGCATATATTGGCCTGCTCAAAGAAATAATGTGAATGCTCAGATACCGTCTTGAGGGATTCCAGATTCCCGGCATAGGTGAGCGCATCGACGTTAACAACAGTAACGTCCGTTTCATTAATAAACTGCCGTACGACTGCGGAACCGATGAATCCAGCTCCACCTGTTATAAGCACTTTTTTAATTTTTCGACTATTCATTCTTTATTATCACTTAAGGCGGCAATTACTCGCTCCAACACAACACGATCCATCACATCTTTATCTTGTGCTGACTGTTTTGTTTTTATCAAACCTTCCAAGCTCAACGTTTTTACAGGTGTTCCATCAAGGTCTACGATTTCAATGTAGGGCTTGAGCGTTTCGTAAGTTTCACCGCACGTTTTAAAAATAAGATCGACTACTACCTCATCAGCAAGCCGTATGTTTTCACCTTCATCAAACCACGCGGCTTTATGTATTCAGCATCCTTTTCATTAAGGGATTGGATAATTTTTTTGAGGTCATCCAGATTAGCCGGTCGACTATACTCATTTTTTAGCATTTCTGGCCATCCCTTCAATCAAACATAAATCCCAATGAGCATTAGCCTCTTCATTAGTTTTATAGCGATAAATCCCTTTAGGGAAATAAGTAACTGTTCCCGTTGGCAGCCGATGAATTTCATCATTAAAAACAGCACCCTGTTTTAACAGGACACCGGAGGCTCTCTCCACTATCGGACGAATTTTTCGTTTGCCAATTACACGCATTGTTTATACCCAATGAGCATGACAAGCACAGCACAGCTCATACCATTCTACGACGTTTATAGGATTATTCACTTGCTCGTCAATTCGGCTTGACTCATTTTTCACCCTAGACACAATATTAGTCCATTGATTTATAAATAAATCTTAACTAAACACCATTCAGATCAAACTTAGGTTTATTCATCATTCGACCAAAGCTAATCAATGCCCCTTGATCTTTGGCGTATCTCATTAAGCATGTTATTCGCTGTTTGCTCCAGATTCGGAACATAATTGTGGCCTGCTTGCAGAGCACTCAAGAGGATTACTGGATCCTCTATATACTCATGCACCATTTGATTTCTGAGGTTACGGATACCCATCCACTCATCTGCTGAATCAATAAACTCAAGTTTTTCCGCCCTATCAAGATTGTCGATGAAAGCTCCAGAGCGTTCACCAAGTGCGATAAATAGCGTGGGTAAAAGTTTGTCACCCAGCGTATCCTGCAAGCGACCAAATCGCCCGACAAATGCTTCAACGCGCTCAGCCAAGTCAACATCAGTACCCATTTGTTTTACACGGTCAATATCAAATGGCTGGCTAAACAAGCGCTGATCAGTAACAAGCAGATGATCTCGCTCTTTCTCCACTACGCGCGACAGAAACTGAAGGCGCGAACGAGTTTTATTATTTATCATCACAAAAGCCGCCCTTCCCTGTGTCCAACTTCATGGATTGGCAGCTTCTTGAGATTGGGAGCACTTATCACTACGTCCACCTTACGCCCGTGCATTTTTCGCGACACTTTTGCCGACATGTGCGCTGCGAGCATCGCCGGATTTTCGACGGGCTCTGGCAATTCCAGCAACAGATCAAGATCTCCCCCTTTTGCTGCATCATCCAGGCGAGAACCAAACACGCGAACTTGCGCACGGTCACCTGCCAGCTGAGCTGTCAGTTGTCGAATAAAATCGATTTGGCTCGTTGTCAGTCGCATCATTAAATTTCTGTAATCGTTGTTTTAGCATGTGACCAGGACTCTATTATTCTCTGAGCCCCTGCCACCAGAACAACGCCTGTCTGCACATTCAAATCGACACCATCACTTTAGCAAATTGGCGAAAATCTTCCAGGCGCTCAGTGAGAATCGCGCGGACAATTGCCAAGTTCAATTTCTGATAATCATGCACGGCTACGTTTCTGAAACCCACCATGGCTTGCATATGAGTGCTGAGTTCATCTGACAACAAACCCGCTTCTTCCAACAGACGAAAAGCATCACGGCTTTCCTGAGGAATACCCAGCTTTTTAATTCTGACCTGGTGCATAGCCGCATCAATCGCAGCCTCGCAGGCCCGTTGCAAATTGAGGACAATGGAATCCTGTCGAGTGTAGTCGGTTTCAAGCTCATTTTCATGCCCAACATATTCGTCTGCAATTCGTTTTAAACAACGCTCAATCGAAACGACTTTGTTCAACAACACGTCATCAACCATAAACCGTACCACGCTGCTTTATGTCTTCCAGTATGCCTCGTCGCTCTTCGTTAAGGCGAGCGTAAGCAACATAGACATAGTCTTCGAATCGTTCGCAAATAATTGGGTTACTGCAATACAGACGTTTACCCGTAGAGATTACCTGCATTCGCATCACCGTCGAAGCTTGCAGAAGATCCACCAGATCAACATCTTTGCCTATCACCCTGGCGATATCTTGCGCGATGTCCCACAAATGAACACTGTCCATCGCATCCTGAAGAAGTACAGCTAAATCGACATCGCTATCTGTGCGCGCATGCGGCGTGCCCCATGAGCCAAAACGGTATACTGATATAAGCCCCGGCAGGTTTTTGCTTGCCAGCCTGACAATATCGGCGATTTGCTCATCCATGCTCAAGCCCTGATTGCATATCCGGGTCCAGGTTTTCCAGCACATCAAATTCGTCTTTCAGTTGCTCGATTTCAACCTTAAGTGACTCGTATTCAACCATTTTACGTTTAAGAAAACGTGCTGTGAGCTGTGCTTTTTCCTCGATCCCCTTGCGGGTCAATAAATAGACGTAATTCCTCTTCCCGGGGTTGCGTTGAAAGTTGCGGGCCTTCACCTGTCCTTTGTCAATGAGTGCGCGAAGGCAGTAATTGGTCTTTCCCAGACTAATCCCCAATGCCTTGGCAAGCTGGCGCTGACTAATGTCAGGCTGAGCCTCAATAAACTTGAAGATACGATAGTGAATTTCGTCGTGGGGCATAGACTTGTGTGTGTCTCCTGTTGGGGCACTACCCATCCTGCTCAAACATGTTCACAAAGTGAACGGTTGGCGTATTAGAGCTTGTATTGATTGTGGGGTCAAGCGCTGAGCACTGAACAAAAAGGCCCATTACTCAAGTGCCAGGAATCAAACAGTGATGCGTTTCTCGCGGATAATTTTAGGGGGCAGTTGTTGGTGTTCGCCGGGCAAGGTTGCCGGAGCTATATTTTTGCTTTTACGTTTTTATATCGACAGGCATAAAGGCGCGAGGAATATAGCCGATTGGCAAGGAGCATTCAGTAACCCGGCATTTGGCAAAAGTTACGTATTGCGCCTTGCGGGCCCATCCTGCGTAACGGCCAAGTTATGAGGAGGCAATAATCATTCCCCCCCCCTGCACCTTCTTAGTTGCTCAGTTGCAACTCATGCCAAATAGCTTGTGTAGCATCGGCCTGGTTCATGCTGTAGAAATGCAGCCCCGGGGCTCCTTGTTCGAGCAAGGTTCTGGCCAGTTGCGTGCTGACCTGCTGACCAAAAGCACGCAGCGAGGCAACATCGTCGCCAAAATCCTCCAGGTGCTTGCGTAACCAGCGGGGAATTTCAGCACCACACATGTCTGAAAAACGCGCCAGATTTTTATAATTGGTAATGGGCATAATGCCTGGCACGATGGGAATATCCAGCCCCCTCTTTTCGCAATCATCCACAAAGCAAAAATAGGCATCCGCATTGTAAAAATATTGAGTAATGGCGCTACTGGCACCAGCATCAACTTTACGCTTGAAGTGCTCCAAATCAGCCACGGCACTTTTCGCCTGAGGATGAATTTCCGGGTAGGCTGCCACCTCTATGTGGAAATGATCACCTGTCTCGATGCGAATGAATTCCACCAGCTCATTCGCGTAACGTAATTCACCTGTTTCATGCATGCCAGAGGGCATGTCGCCACGCAGTGCAACAACACGATTTATACCATTGTCGATATAGGTTTGCAGAAGCTCGCGGATATTTTCTTTTGTTGAGCCTACGCATGTGAGATGCGGTGCGGCATCAATGCCTGCATTTTTTATTTCCAGCACAGTATCCAGCGTACCCTGCTGGGTGCTGCCACCCGCGCCATAGGTAACCGAAATATACGCCGGATTGAGTCTGGCCAGCTCTTCGCGGGTTTTGCGCAGTTTAATTTTTCCCTCTTCCGTTTTGGGGGGGAAAAACTCGATACTAAAAGCAGGTTTGTATTTTTTTTGTGATCGCATAATTTTAGAAAATAAACTCAGGCATAACGCCGATTTTTCCCTCACCACTCATTATTTATCGCTTATCGGAGTCAGCAGGAATTCAATGACAAACCGGTATTGATCCACGTAAACAAGCTCAAGCACACGATTCATATCAATATTCATGTATTCATGCACTATGCGGTTTCTCAATCCGATGGCGGCATTCCAAACCGACAAATTTTCAGAACCAATCACGCCTGTGCGCGCCAATGCGGCCAGCGCATCATACGCAGAGACAGGTACGGGTTCACTTTTCGCTTTAAGAATTTGTTTTGCCTTGCCAATGGCATTTTCAATCAGTACCTGCAAAGCGTGCAGCACACCATTTGCTTCCAGACGTGAGAGCTTCTCTCCCGCCTGTAATTTTTGCCGGGCTTCGTCAAGCAGGGAACCCTGCTCTCCGGCAACCTGTGCGGTCTCGGCCTGGTAAAGATCAAGCCGCATGCTGCTTTTCCCACTCCCAGGTTTCCAGCTCACGCCACGTTCGTCCCAGAAAATGATTCCAGGCCAGGCTGTCTTCGCCCTTCAATGGCACACCATCCTCGGCAACCACGGCACGCATGGCAAGCTTTGCGCCTGGCAGATCAATCAGATCAATACGCGTTTCCTCAACCGTTAAGGCTGTTGCCAGCGAACGCCGCAGGATCTCGGTTTTTGCCAGAGAGTCAAACAATGACAGGCCTCGTTTCCATTGAATAGCGATATCCCAATCACTTTCAGGACGCGCACACCCTTCTGCCTGACTGCCAACAAGTATCGCCAGCTCGATGTCTGGCTGTGCATCCAACACCTGTTGTAATTCTGGAAAAACCATATCCGCTCTGTCTCCGGCTTTTCTTTGGATATACAGAAAAGGCTAAGGTGACACGTAAATTCAGGCAACCATCCCTGGTCATTAGCTCAAATATCACCATTTCACGCAAGCCGGAACCCAAAACACCTTTTATTGCCTGCTCTGGATTCCGGCCTTCACCCGGAATGACGTAATGTTAAGCCCGGACGCCTAGTAGCGATAATGCCCGGGCTTGTAGGGCCCTTCCACCGGAACATTAATATAATCAGCCTGTTCTTGCGACAGCGTCGTAAGATTCACGCCAACTTTTCTCAAATGCAGGCGTGCAACCTTTTCATCCAGGGTTTTGGGCAATACATAAACTTCATTTTTATAATCATCACCCTTGGTGAAAAACTCAATTTGTGCCAGCACCTGGTTGGTAAAAGAGGCAGACATCACGAAACTGGGATGACCGGTAGCACAGCCCAGATTCACCAGTCGGCCTTTGGCCAGCACGATGATCTTTTTACCATCAGGGAAGGTAACGTGGTCCACTTGTGGCTTGATTTCTTCCCACTCGTATTTTTCCAGTGAGGCGATGTTGATCTCGGAATCAAAGTGACCGATGTTGCAGACAATGGCTTCATTTTTCATGGCGGCCATGTGATCGTGGTCAATCACATCGAAATTGCCGGTAGTGGTGACAAAGATATCACCTTGATTGGCAATTTCATTCATGTCTACCACACGATAACCTTCCATTGCCGCTTGCAATGCACAGATGGGATCAATCTCGGTCACCCATACGGTAGCACCCATACCACGGAAGGCCTGAGCGCAGCCTTTACCGACATCACCGTAACCCAGTACGACACAAATTTTACCGGCGATCATGACATCTGTTGCACGCTTGATGCCGTCCAGTAAAGATTCACGACAGCCGTACAGATTGTCGAATTTGGATTTAGTCACTGAATCGTTGACATTCATTGCTGGAAATAACAGTTCGCCTGCTTCCACCATCTGGTAAAGACGATGTACGCCTGTCGTTGTTTCTTCCGTCACACCCTGAATGCTTTCGGCCATTTTCTGCCACTTGGTGTTGTCGATGGGCAGGTTGCGACGCAGCACTTCGAGAATCGCAACGTATTCTTCGTTGTCGCCGTCTTTAGCATCCGGCACAGCACCGGCTTTTTCAAATTCAACACCTTTGTGTACTAACAACGTGGCATCGCCACCGTCGTCCAGAATCATGTTGGGCTGTTTGCCATCAGGCCAGTTAAAAGCCTGTTCGGTACACCACCAGTACTCTTCGATACTCTCACCCTTCCAGGCATAAACCGGAATGCCCTGGGCTGCGATAGCCGCAGCAGCGTGATCCTGTGTGGAATAAATATTGCACGACACCCAACGCACTTCGGCACCCAAAGCCACCAGGGTTTCAATAAGCACTGCGGTTTGTATGGTCATGTGCAGGCTGCCCATGATACGGGCACCTTTGAGAGGTTGCTCTTTTCCGAATTCTTCACGCAGAGCCATCAGGCCCGGCATTTCAGTTTCAGCAATGGCGATTTCTTTGTGGCCCCATTCGGCCAGGCCAATATCGGCAACTTTGTAATCGGTAAATCCGGAATCAACAACAGCATTCATATTTCATTCTCCTTTTTGCATCAAATACTGCATTCGATGCAAGCTTTAAAAAGTTGAATGAGCGCCGTTCCTGCTTTTGACTACACTCCTTGAGCCTGGCGGAAAACTCCGCTGCAGCGCCCCTCAAGAAATGCATGTTTTGTATTACTTTAAAACACTAGATACCTGCGGCATCCCGCAAAACGTCCGCCTTGTCAGTCACTTCCCAGGGAAAACCTTCATTTTCACGACCGAAATGTCCATACGCCGCAGTAGCGCTGTAAATAGGACGCAACAGATCGAGCATTTTCACCAAACCACCCGCACGCAAATCAAAGTATTCCCGTACCAGCTGCACGATACGGCTGTCATCAACTTTACCAGAACCAAAAGTCTCAACACTGATCGAGGTCGGTTCTGACACACCAATGGCATACGACACCTGAATCTCACAACGATCAGCCAGACCAGCAGCAACAATATTCTTCGCCACATAACGAGCAGCATAAGCCGCCGAACGATCTACCTTGGAAGGATCTTTGCCGGAGAAAGCACCACCACCATGCCGCGCCATTCCACCGTAAGTGTCAACAATAATCTTACGCCCGGTGAGGCCACAATCACCCACTGGGCCACCAATAACAAAACGGCCAGTGGGATTAATATGATATTTGGTATCTACCGTCAACCACTCTCCCGGCAATATGGGCTTGATAATTTCCTCCATTACCGCTTCACGCAAAGCCGGAGTATCAATATCCTCACTGTGCTGGGTAGAAAGCACCACAGCATCGATACCCACAGGCTTATTGTCTTCGTAGCGAAAGGTAACCTGGCTCTTTGCATCCGGGCGCAACCAAGGCAAAGTGCCATTTTTACGCACTTCAGCCTGACGCTTCACTAAGCGGTGGGCGTAAGTAATAGGCGCAGGCATCAACACATCGGTTTCATTACTGGCATAACCGAACATCAAACCCTGATCACCGGCACCCTGTTCATGGGCATCCGTTTCATCAACACCCACGGCAATGTCCGCAGACTGTTTGTCAATGGAGGTCAGCACCGCGCAGGAGGCGTAATCGAAACCCATCTCGGAGCTGTCATAGCCAATGCGCTTCACCGTATCGCGCACCACCGCTTGCATATCGACCCAGGCCGAGGTGGTTATTTCGCCGGAAATCACCACCATTCCAGTATTAACCATGGTTTCACAGGCCACACGGGCCGCGGTGTCCTGCTCAAAAATTGCGTCAAGAATGGCATCAGAAATCTGGTCGGCAACCTTGTCCGGGTGCCCTTCGGAAACGGATTCCGAGGTAAATAAATGCGAATTCGTCATTATACTTGTGTTCCTTACTCTTAATAACCGATGGATATATGTAGGCAAAAAAACAGGGTATTCTACTCGCAGATCGATTATCTTTCAATTCACTTCGTGACGACCATCCCCTTTTCGGCCATAGCGATCTTCGAAACGGACGATGTCATCCTCACCCAGATAGCTACCAGACTGCACCTCGATAATCTCCAGCGGCATCGTACCCGGGTTCTCCAAGCGATGTTTTTCGCCGATGGGAATATAGGTTGATTGGTTTTCCGACAAAAGAAACGATTTATCACCACAGGTAACCCTGGCCGTTCCCTTCACTACAATCCAATGCTCCGCGCGGTGATGATGCATTTGTAAAGAAAGGGCTGCTCCCGAATTGACAACAATACGCTTCACCTGAAAACGCTCCCCAGCATCGATGCACTCGTAAGAACCCCAAGGGCGATATACCTGACGATGTACCAAGCGCTCATTGCGTCTATCAACCTTGAGCCGCTCAACGATTTTTTTCACGTCTTGAGCATGGTCTTTATGGGCCACCATCACTGCGTCTGCCGTTTCCACCACTAAAATATCGTTCAGACCAACGCCAGCCACCAATCGATGTTCTGAGTAAAACAGGCTGTTACTACAATTATGCGACAACACGTCACCTTTACTAACATTGCCATCACCGCAAGACTCTCCGGCCTCCCAAATGGCCGACCACGCACCCAAATCTGACCACCCGGCATCCAGTGGCACAACGGCTGCCAGCGTTTCACCGCCTGCATCTGCTCCCAGCCTTTCCATGACAACGTAATCAATGGAATCATTGGGGCAAGCCCTGAAGGCATCTGCATCGAGCCGACAAAAATCCAAATCATCAGCAGCCTGCTCCAATGCCTGCCGACAGGCAGCCACTATTTGTGGTTGAAATTGTGTCAGCTGCTCAATCCACACCGAGGCACGCATCACGAACATGCCACTGTTCCACAGGTATTCATCGGACTCCACATAAGCTTGGGCTGTGTCAGCATCAGGTTTTTCCACGAAGGCATCTAACCAGCACGACTGAGTAGCGTTAATGGGGCTCCCTTTACGAATATAACCAAAACCCGTTTCAGGGGCTGTAGGCACAATACCAAAAGTCACCAACGCACCATCGTTCGCCAATTCGGCCGCCGCTTTCACCGCCGCATGGTATGCCTCCGTATCAACAATCACATGATCTGCTGGCATAACCAACAATACAGGATCATCATCCTGACTGAGAACGGCGAGTGCCGCCACCGTCAATGCCGGGGCAGTATTCCGGCCTTCAGGCTCCAGCAAAATGGCAGCGGACTGATGACCAATGGCACGCAACTGCTCAGCCACCAAAAACCGATGTTGCTCGTTACACACAATCATTGGCTCGGCAACTCGCCCCACAAATGCCGACAAACCGTCCAGACGCTGAACAGTTTGCTGCAACAGAGTAGATTTGCCTTGAAACGCCAGCAATTGTTTAGGATATTGCTCTCGTGATAACGGCCAGAGACGAGCACCGGCTCCGCCGGAAAGAATAACAGGTTGGATTTTCATAAATAAGTGACAGGAAATTTAGGACGATTAATTTTCCATGAGAGTATGCGTGCGTCTTTCAACATTGGCAACTCAACATTGGCATTAATCCTGTGTAATCAGGTTTTGGTTACGCACTTTGGACAAAAATTCGGCAAAAAATGCCGTAAACACACCCAACATCAACCCCAGCAGCAACGCCAACATAACAATCAACGAACTACCCGGCCCCGTGGTTTCCAGTGAACGCATGGGGGGCGTCAAAGCCCGCGTTTCACGCAAGCTGGCAAGCTGGATTTTCAATTTGGCGATAGTATCCTGCTGGCTGAGTTGCGCGCGGTGATTATTGGCCAATTGTCTGACCAACGTATCCCGCGAATCCACTACTTTGATTTTCAGGCGTTCATCGATTTGCGCCAAACGCTGACGATACTGCTGTACACCGTTATCGAGCATCATCAACGTCAGTGCCCGGGACTCATCGCTGGTCTGTTTGATGGCATTAGCCCGGTCTTCCCTGGCTTGCGCCAGATCGTCACGCACCTCTTTGGCTTGGTCGGCCAATAATACCGAGACATCCTCCAGGCGTTCCTCTCGCGCCTGAATCAGTGTCGCATCATCCTTCAATTCTTCCAGTTTAGCCTTCGCCCGATTCTGAAGGATTTCTGTCTCCTTGCGCAATACATCAGTGATACGCTTGTGATCCATCTTAACCATATTAATCACGGACTGTTGTACCGCCTTGTGCATCACACCAGCATCCTCTGGTCCCTTGCTGCTTAAGACAATAATCTGACTGCCTTTAGGAATGCGGGCTTCAATCTTGAGCACGCCCTCCACAACAGAATGCTCAGCAAGATATTGCTGATACTGCTGCCGCGCCAAAGGAATATAACTCTCCTGGATTTTGGCCAACAGGGTTTCCGGCGTTTCAATGACAACCACATCATTTTCGCCGTTCAATCGTGCGCCAAGCTCAATGGAAGTGCTGTATTGATATTTAGCAGGAACCAACAATGCGAACATAACCCCTGCCAGCACACACAGCACCACCACAGCAGCTATCAACGTACGATGTTTCATCAATACCAGCCACAAATCGACCAGATTAATTTCATCCTCGTAACCGTTCTCATAAAGATGTGGCAACAGATTTTGTTCATGTGGGGGCGGGTTTTTAGTCATTACGGCACTTTGTATTCCAACGGTTGCTTCAACAATTTTGGCAGGGATGCTTAGCAATAATACTCAAAAGACAGGGCGCTTTTTAATCTTGTGTTCTGGTTCCAACACAACACTGAAAGTCTATTGGCCACCATCCATACACATTTTTGCTGCCCAGACTGTAAGACTTTTCCTACAATGTTGCTCATGCTAGCAACTTCGCCACAAATTGTATAATTTTTCACCAGAGAAATAAGCACAAAACCTCTACCTTCCCCTTGGCTAACGCAATCACCGGACAACAGGTGCCATTTGAATGAATCAAATAACACCCGCTGCCCGGCGAGTCTGCCTGCTGTACCAAAATCAAACAGCTTCGGTTAAGTCATAAACAAAACCTTCAAGGCCACAAAACATAAAATCAAAAACCTAAACTAAGTAACGCCTAATTCTGCTCCTGCACCACTAAAATCGCCCGGTTTTTCTCTAGGATCTTCTCACCCACACCTTTAACCAAGAGCAAATCCTCCAACTGTTTGAAGGGGCCATTGCTCTCCCGGTAAGCAACAATCGCTGCGGCTTTAGCGGCACCCACGCCATTGAGTTCCGAAGCCAGAGTACCGGCATCCGCAGTATTGATATTCACAGAGGTAGCGAACGCGCCAAATGAAGCCACGAGTAAAAACAGTGCAAAACAACCGAAAACAACAACCCGTGAAAAACGACGTGAAACAATCGACATAACAAGACTCCTTTCCTGTAAAAACTATAGTTGTGCTGTAATTAGCGCGGACCAGCGTAGAGAATCTCAGCGTGCCGGTCAACCAAATATAAGTGGGTGATATTACCGAATTCGCTCAATATCAATTGCCGCATTAATTTCAGCCAAAGCCGCAGGTGGATTCTCAGCCTGAGTGATAGGACGTCCTATCACCAGATAACTCGCCCCCAGACAAATAGCATCTTCCGGGGTGGTAATACGCTTTTGATCACCCACCGCAACCCCAGCAGGACGCACACCAGGAGTCACCAACTGAAAATCATTAGCAACAGTTTCCCGCAAAGCGGCTACTTCCCGTGGCGAGCACACCACCCCATCCAAGCCTGCTGTCTCAGCCAAACAAGCTAGCCGCAGCACATTGTCTTCAGGATTCCCGGACAATCCGACTTCGTGTAATTCATCCGCATCCAGACTGGTGAGAACGGTAACTGCAATCAACAAAGGCCGGTGCGCCGTTTTATCAATAGCCTCGCACGCGGCCTCCATCATGCGTCGCCCGCCCAAAGCATGCACATTAACCATCCACACACCCAGTTCAGCCGCTGCACGACAAGCCTGCGCAGTCGTATTGGGGATATCGTGATATTTGAGATCCAGAAAAACATCAAAACCAAGTTGCTGTAGCTGCTCAACTAAAACAGGCCCAGCGCGAGTAAATAATTCCTTCCCCACCTTCACACGACACTGACTCGGATCAAGTGCATGCGCCAAATGCAGTGCAGCATCGGCACTGGGAAAGTCCAGCGCAACAATGATTTTTGGACCAAAAGTTCCTGAATTAATGGTTGACTCAGCCATTTTTTACAACACCTTGTTTTACAATACCTTGATGCTTCATTAATTTACCCCCACTAAACGTACAACATTACTCACTGATGTTACGCAGGCCTTAAATGTGAATTAAGCGCTAAAAACACCTGTTTTAAGAATCACTGGGTATTTAACGCAGAGGTCGCAGAGGCGCAAAGAACGCAGAGAAAAACACTAAAAACGTTGTGTCCTCTGCGTCTTTGCGACCTCCGCGCTTATAACACACCCCTTGTCAGTACCACGACAACATAACCTCCCACGATTGTTCAAGAGCGTCTGATATTGCGCAGGCTTCCGTCAGAATAGACATTGTAGTGTCATGTAAAAACCGTCAGTCATTGATTCATTATTCCGAGTGAGTAACATCAGTTACTCACCAATAACTCCTTGAATTGGCTGAATGCTTGCCCAGTCTTTACAGGTCGGGCAGCGCCACTGCAAAACTTTTACTTTGAAACCACAATTGCCACAACGGTACGGTAATTTTTCTTCCAGCAACCGCCGGGTCAAGCCTTTCAGAATCAACAAGTTTTCGCGCGCAACACCCTCACTGTTGGTCAAATGTAATTCTATTAAATGGTCCAAGCCGCGTACGGACGGCCGCTCACTCAATGATTTCGCGATACGCTCCGAAGCCTCCCGCTCATTACCACGCTGGCGCAGTAAATCGGCAAGCCCCAGCAAAGGAGTAATACCACCATACTTTGCTGATAAATGGCCCAGATAGTGCTCAGCCTCCATCGTTTTACCCAAGCTCTGATAACATGATAACAAAGGAGCAACAATTTCCGGCAAAAATCGAGGTGCCTGTTTTTCGACTTGTTTCAACGATTTAATCGCCGCCTTGCAATCACCATTAGCCTTTTCCACGTGGGCTTGCAACAACGTCGCCCGCACACATCGACGGTCAATATTTAACGCACGCCGCGCCGCTTTCAATGCCGACTTGTATTCACCACCAGCAAAAAAACCATCACCCAACTCACAATAAAAATGGGCAATTTCCAAATTCATGCGCTTCCCGGCAAGAAGCTCGTAACGTCGCGCTGTATCAATTGCCTTTTCCCATGCCTTTTCCTGCTGATAAATATCCAGCAACCTTTCCAGTGATTCCGTTCGATAGACACCCTGTTCCAGCAACTCCAAAAACAGTGTCTCTGCCCGCCCCAGCAAACCAGCACGCAGATAATCCTGACTCAGTTCAAATAAGGCCAAAGCCCGTTGCTCTTTGCTGAGTGTCGGCCGGGCAATGAGATTTTGATGAATACGAATAGCACGGTCACCCTCACCGCGACTGCGAAACAGATTGCCTAACGCCAGATGAGTCTCCACCGTATCGTTATCGACCTGCAACATTTTCACAAACACATCAATGGCCTTGTCTGGCTGCTCATTGAGCAACAAATTCAAGCCTTTGAAATAATCTGCGGAAAACTCACAACCACCGTGCGTTGAAGCATCAGACGATACCGTATTACGCTTTGCCAGCCACCAGCCTGAAGCGGCTGCAATGGGTAGCAAAATAAACAATAACGCCAGTTCCATATGGGCTGACCGTCAGGAAACCATGTTCAGTGAGTATCTTTTAATGGCAGAGAACGAAGATTGGAGACTTCCTCTTTCGCAATTTTGGCAGACTTGCGCAGCTTAGCCAGCTCACGTTTTTGGCCAACAACAATACTCAGCGATGCCAACACACCCAGCCCTGCACCAAGAATAATGGCAAGCACCACCACCAACGACAGCGGAGCCTGCAAAGTACCAAAATAATAATTCAACTGCACCGATTCAGCATTCATTAACGCAAAACTCAAGCCCAGCAAAGTCACCAGCAGCAGCAGGACAAAAATAACAATTCGTTTCATATACAGGATTCTCGCGGTTTAGCCTTGGTTTTTTTATCCATAATTATTGTCCACGGTTTTCACAGCCCATCTTTCTTTACAACCCATTTCCCCCAACAACACATCCCCAACCGTACCACAAAAAAAAACGGCATTCGCACTTTGGCGAATACCGTTTTATCAATTATTTTTAGACTAATAGCTTACAAGCCATCAACAACATCCGTGCTGGCCAACTAATCCTTGTTGATGTTCACTCGTTCCCGCAGCTCTTTACCCGGCTTGAAGTGCGGCACGTATTTACCCGACAGCGCCACAGCCTCACCCGTTTTTGGATTACGCCCAATACGAGGTGGACGAAAATGCAGTGAAAAACTACCAAAACCACGGATTTCAATACGCTGTCCTGTGGAAAGGTTTTTCGCCATCTGCTCGATAAGCGTCTTCACCGACAGTTCCACATCTTTATAAGGCAAATGCGGCTGCTTGCGTGCGATACGTTCGATTAGCTCTGATTTTGTCATCTAAGCAATCCTTATTTCTGTCCCGCTGTTACGCGGGCGGCCCCCACCCCATTGTGTGAGGCCATCCACGGTCCAGCTAAGTTTTTGCAAGTAAGTCATCGACTTAACTTAGCGTCCACCTATTTAGCTTCTTTACTGCTTTCCATCTGTTCTTTCAACAGGTCACCCAAAGTACCGCCAGTGGATTCTGTCTGATTACGACTGTAATCCTGAACAGCCTCAACTTCTTCCGCAGAATCCTTGGCTTTCACCGACAGATTCAAGTTACGGTTTTTGCGGTCAACACCAATGAAGCGTGCTTCAACTTCGTCGCCCGCCTTGAGCATAGTGCGCGCATCTTCCACACGGTCACGAGCAATTTCTGAAGCACGAATATAACCTTCGATACCGTCACCCAAGTCCACGGTCGCGCCTTTGGCATCCACCTCAGTGATAGTGCCGGTAACGTTAGTACCTTTCGGGTGTGCTGCAAGATAGTTGGAGAAGGGATCCTGCTCCATCTGCTTCACGCCCAGAGAAATACGCTCACGTTCCGGGTCAATGGCCAGAATCACAGTCTCCAGTTCATCACCCTTTTTGTAAGAACGAATCGCTTCTTCATCAGAATCGCTCCAGGAAATATCAGACATGTGTACCAGACCATCGATGCTGCCATCCAGACCGATGAAAATACCAAAATCAGTGATCGACTTAATGGTGCCGGAGATTTTGTCACCCTTATTATGGGTAGCTGCAAATTCGTCCCAAGGGTTCGCTTTACACTGTTTCATGCCCAGGGAAATACGACGACGTTCGGGATCGATTTCCAGCACCACAACTTCGACTTCAGTGCCCACATCCACAAGCTTGCTGGGGGAAATATTCTTGTTGGTCCAGTCCATTTCGGAAACATGCACCAAACCTTCGACGCCCTCTTCCACTTCCACGAAGCAACCGTAGTCGGTGAGATTGGTCACCTTGCCGAACAAGCGCGAACCCACAGGGTAACGACGTGCGATATCTTCCCAAGGATCTTCGCCCATTTGCTTAAGACCCAGAGAAACGCGGGTACGCTCACGATCAAATTTGAGCACTTTGACATCAATCTCGGCACCCACTTCGACAATTTCACTAGGATGCTTGATGCGTTTCCAGGACATATCGGTAATATGCAACAGACCGTCGATACCGCCCAAGTCGATAAACGCACCATAATCGGTCAAATTCTTCACGATGCCCTTGAGAGTCTGACCTTCAGCCAGACTTTCGATCAGTGCATCACGCTCTTCGGAAGACTCGGCTTCCACCACCGCACGACGTGAAACCACCACGTTGTTGCGTTTCTGATCCAGCTTGATAACCTTGAATTCCAGTTCCTTACCTTCGAGATACGTGGTATCACGAACAGGGCGCACATCTACCAGGGAACCCGGCAGGAAAGCGCGAATGGTATCGATTTCGACAGTGAAACCGCCTTTAACCTTACCATTGATGATACCGATAACACTTTCGCTCTTATTGAAAGCATCTTCCAACTTGCGCCAGGAGTGAGCACGAATCGCTTTTTCACGGGACAGGCGGGTTTCACCGTAACCGTCCTCTACATATTCCAGAACCACTTCAACATTGTCGCCTGCAACAACCGTGATTTCGCCTTTCTCATTGCGAAACTCATCAACAGGGATAGCGCCTTCAGATTTTAGCCCGGCATTGACCACAACCATATCGGCAGTCACATCGACTACAACACCATTGAGGAGGGCACCCTGACGCATTTCGGTCTGGGCAAGACTTTCTTCAAACATTTCTGCAAAGCTTTCGCTCATTTTTCCACTTCCTTGACGCTGCCAATCTGCTCGCATTTAAAGCACGAACAACAACAAACGCCGTATTATCAAAGGCTGACCACTCAATCTGCCTCACCACGAGACAGCGAACAGCCGCTTGTTTATGAATTTAACTGTCCACGCTTCACCTGAACACGGGACAACACCGGGTACTCATTACTTATTAAAAACAGACGCTGACCAAAAAACAGCACAAGCTGCCCACCAATCAGCCACTTTCGGAAACATCCCGTTGGCAGTACAGTACATAAGTACAGCAAAAACACACTACTTAAGAGACCTGCTAGTGTAGACGCACCTGACATAAATTCCAGAGATGATCGACCACTTCGTCAATACCCAGGTCCGAGGTATCCAACACCACGGCATCCTCGGCAGGAACCAGCGGAGAGGCCGCACGATTACAGTCACGCTCATCACGTTCGGCAATCTCTTCCAAAAGGTTGCGCATGGTAACACCTAAACCCTTGTCTTTCAACTGGTTATAGCGCCTTTGTGCGCGCTCCTCAGCACTGGCTGTGAGGAAGATTTTCACTGCTGCTTTGGGAAACACCACGGTGCCCATATCACGGCCATCAGCAATCAACCCAGGAAGCTGGGCAAAGACACGCTGACGCTCCAGCAAGGCTGCACGCACCGCGGGTAACGCGGCTACTTTCGAAGCACCATTGCCGCAGGTTTCGGTGCGTAACTCCAGCGTCACATCTTCACCCTCCAGCAATACCACCATTTCCTCTCCCTCTTCGCCAGCGACAAATTCTACATCCAGGTGCGCTGCCAGAGGTTGCAATGACTCAACATCATCCAGAGTAATACTGTGCTTTTCCGCCGCCAGTGCCACCAGCCGATACAACGCACCGCTATCGAGGATATGCCAGCCCAGGCGCTGGGCCAGCAGGCGAGCGATAGTCCCCTTACCTGAAGCAGTAGGGCCATCGATAGTGATAACAGGAACGTTAGCAGTGTTATTTGCGGTCATATTTTGATCCGATAAATTAAATATCAGTGACGAAACTCGACGGGACAAAAAACCAATCCCCCAACGCCAACCTTCTATTAACCCGTAATGTATTTCATGACGTGATTAACCCATTGCCAGACCAAATGCAGCAAATCTTTGACTGAAACAAAAGTGACGAAAATAGATGTTGATAAAAAACGCTTTATTGAATGATAAATCCTGTCAAATGCTCCCAGCATCCCCTGTAGACAATTTGACCAGATCGTAAAGCGCGCCACAGTATATCGTTTCGGCAGACTTTGTCATAGGGACGGCCAAGACTGAAAAAAAGCATCAGATGTTTTCCATCATGGCAGCCATCTTCTCTTTATTCGGTGCCAACACCACATCACGCTCAGTAACAATAGCATCCACCAATGCTACCGGAGTTACATCAAAGGCTGGATTCCAGGCAGTCGCGCCCGCAGCAGCAGTGGATTGACCCGCCAAAGATAGCACCTCATCGGCAGAACGTTGTTCAATAGGAATATCCTCACCACAAACAATATTCATATCTACCGTCGAAGTCGGTGCAACCACCATAAATTTCACCCCGTGATACCTTGCCAGTATCGCCAGACCGTAGGTACCAATCTTGTTGGCCACATCACCATTGGCCGCGATACGATCTGACCCCACAATCACCCAGTCAATTTTACCCTGTTGCATCAAATGCGCCGCTGCACCTTCAACCTGCAAGGTAACGGGAATATTTTCCTGCACCATTTCCCAGGCAGTAAGCCGCGCGCCCTGCATCCAGGGACGGGTTTCATCAGCATAAACATGAGTGATTTTTCCCGCAGAAAAACCGGCGCGCACCACCCCCAATGCCGTACCGTAACCGCCAGTGGCCAATGCTCCAGCGTTACAGTGGGTCAGGATGGCACAAGGTTGCTCGATAAGTGCCGCACCCCGTTCGCCCATACAACGACAGGCAGCAATATCATTGCTGTGGATTTTTTTTGCCTCGGCCAACAATGCAGGCTCAGGGTCACCCTGCAACCCGGTGATAACTTCACGCATGCACTCAATGGCCCAAAACAGATTCACTGCCGTAGGGCGTGATTGTGCAAGTGTTTGTAAATCAGCCTCAATCAACGCTTTCCAGTTTGCCGAAGATTCGGCGAAACGTGCCCTCGCTGCCAGTACGACGCCATAAGCGGCAGTAATACCAATAGCCGGCGCACCACGCACCACCATATCGCGGATCGCCTCAGCCACCACGACCACCCCATCAAATTCCAGATACACTGTTTTATGTGGCAGCAAGCGCTGATCCAATAACTGTAACTGTTTATTTTCCCAGCGAATGGCCTGAACGGTATCAGCATGCGGCATTGTCAAAAATCTCGGTTAATTGGAAGAAGACATAATACGCTACGTGGTCCCTGGAAAAATAACCCTTTATCCTGACCAGGCAAAAAACAACACCAGTGACACAATCGTTGTTGGAATCAGGCCAGGAATACTACTCACAGCATCGGCACGCTTTACCATTAACGACATCCGTTTGACCGCCAACGGTGCTAACAGAAAAAAGGCAGCAACAAAAACCAACACTTTCCCAGCATTGATAAAACTGATGCCCCCCGTGGGAAACTCAAACAACAACGCCACCCACAAACAAGGACACTAGCAGAGAAAGCCCGAAGCCCCAGTAACTCAACGAAAAATCCAGCACCAGCGGCAAAACAAAACCCGCTGTAGCCACCATCACAAACATCGCCCCGGTACGCACCAGACGTCTCAGGTCAGTTTCCAGCCCTACATCAAACAACAACAAAATAATGCCGGTCTCTGCCATCAACCATTCCCTCCCTGCATAAATTATCCAACGGGACATAAAGTTTTCCCGTGGACAACCGACTCTGTTAGCCATGTAGACATTGCTTTGCAGCCGCCACAAACGGACATTGTACAAACACCCCATGGAACGAACCCTGCTACTGGTAGACGATGAAGAAAACATCCTGCGCGCGCTCACCCGGGTGTTGCGTCGCGATGGTTACCAGATCCTGCGAGCCAATGGTGGTGCAGAGGGTCTGGCACTGCTGGCCAGGCATCCCGAGGTGGGGGTGATCCTCTCCGACCAGCGCATGCCGAACATGACAGGCATCGATTTTCTCTCCCAGGTACGCGAACGACACTCTGACACGGTGCGCATGATCCTCTCCGGCTACACCGACCTCAAGACCGTCACTGACGCCATCAACGAGGGCGCAGTGTACAAATTCCTCACCAAACCCTGGGAAGACGAGCTGCTACGTGCCAATGTGGAAGAAGCCTTCCGCTACGGCGAACTAGCGCGCGAAAATGAACGCCTGACCCGGGAGCTGCAAGCCAGCAACGAGCAGCTTGAGCGGCGTGTCGAGGAAAAAACCCGTCAGGTGCGGCTCAACCAGCAGGTGCTGGCCATCTCCCAGGAGGTGCTGGAACACCTGCCCGCCGGAGTGCTGGGCATTGACGACGACGGCATCGTCGTACTCGCCAACCAACAGGCCCATACCTTGCTGGGCCACGACGCCCAGAATCTGGTGGGCCAGACCGCCGATACACTGCTACCTCCGACCATTTGCGCCCTGTTCCAGCATGCCGCCAGCCCGGCCGATGCTCATGACATCCTTTTGCATAATATCTCAATAGATGTGCACTGCGGACGTATGGGCCAGGACACTCAATCGCAAGGCATTATCGTGGTGCTGACTAAACGGCAGAATGACGGAAAGAGTGACGGAAAATGAAAGACAAACAGCATATCGAGCTTAAGCAGGCCAGCCCTGGCATGACTCTGGCGCAGGATTTGCTGGACATCGAAGGCCACTGCCTGATAACAACCGGCACGCTGTTGACCGAAAACAAATTGGCCTGTCTGCAGCGCCGTGGTATCCGCAACCTCGTGGTGTGGGGTGCGGAAGCACTCAGCCCGCAGGAGATTGCAACGCGGCGCAGCGCGGCCCAAACGCAACTGAATCGGCGTTTCCGGCAGGTGGAACAGGAACCGACCATGCAGGAACTGAAAGCCATGTTACTGGCCCATCGGCTGGAGGACCTGGAGTAAACCCGGGACAAGCCTGAAACCATGCCCATACTAAATTTGAACAACCTCGACCAGAAAATCCGCCAGCTGCCCTCGCTGTCGGTGGTCGTCACCCGGCTACTCGAACTGCTCGGACGCGAGGACCTGACCATGGCCGGCCTCATGAGTATGGTGGGTGAGGACCAGGCTCTGGCAGCACGCATCCTGCAGATCGCCAACTCACCCTTTTATGGCTTTTCCCGACACATTGGCTCACTACAGGACGCCGGCACCCTGCTGGGCATTCACACCCTGGGCAACATCATCACCGCCGCCGGAGTCATAGGCCATTTCCCGCCAAACAATAACGACGGTTTCGACCGTCTGTCGTTCTGGCAACACGCCATCGGCGTCGGCACCTGCGCCCGGGTGCTGGCCCGCCACGGGGGACTGGATGCGGAAATAGCCTTCACCGCCGGGCTGTTGCACGACATGGGCAAACTGGTACTGGCCAGTTATTTCGCCACCGACTTCGCCGCTGTACTCACCTGGCGTGACGAACATGATTGCCTGCTACGCGATGCCGAACAGACAGTATTGGGCCTCGATCACACCGTGCTGGGGGCTCGGGTGGCGCGCCACTGGCGACTACCCGAGCCGGTGGTCAACGCCATCGAACACCATCACAACCTGCCGGAAGTGGGCATGCCCCTGTCCGAGCTGGTGCATGTAGCGGACATCCTGGCCCGCGGTCTGGATATCGGTCACGGCGGAGACGACCTGATCCCGGTATTGCAGACCCGGGCTCTACAACGCCTGGGGCTGAACTGGCAAACGATCCGCGCCTGCCTGGGAGAAATCGAAAGCCTCAACGCCGCTGCCGGAGTGTTGTTGAACCAAGGGAAAGAGCAAAGATGAACGTGAAAAGTCAGATCAAGGACCACCTCGACACTGACCTGTCCCGGCTAATCCAGGAATACGCCGTCGATGGCATTATCAGCATCGATACACAAGGGCTGATCCACTCGTTTAATCCCGCAGCGGAAAAAATGTTCGGTTACCACGTCGATGAGGTAATGGGGCAGAACATCAATCGTCTGATGCCCGAAGCGAACAGCAAACAGCATGACGGCTATTTACAACATTATTTGCAATCCGGACAGGGGAGCATCATCGGCATCGCCCCTCGTGAGGTAGTAGCCCTGCGTCGCGATGGCAGCACCTTCCCCATGGAACTGGCAATCAGTGAAATGCGCCAGCCTAATGGTCAAGTATTATTCATCGGCATCCTGCGCGACATCACCCGACGCAAAGAAAGCGAAGCAGAAATTAAATATCTGGCGCAATTCGTCACCAGTAACCCGGGGGTAGTGCTCAAAGTCTCTACGGATTACAAAATACTCTTCGGAAATCCGGCATCGCTGGCATTACTGAAAAAATTACAGCTCAAACAAGGTGACCAGGCCCCGGAAACATGGCGAGACACTATCGATGCCGTATTCGAACACCGGCAGTTACAACAACTTGAGGTCGTTATCGACGACAAAGCGAGTCTGTTGACCATCCCCTATATCGATGACACTAGTGTCAACATTTACGGCATCGATATCACCCAGCGCCGACAGGCCGAGCAGGAGTTACGCGTCAGTGAAGAGCGGTTTTCTCTCATCACCCGCGGCACCCGGGATGGTATCTGGGATTGGGACCTGACCACCGATCAAATCTATTTTTCGCCGCGCTGGAAAACCATGCTCAACTATCAGGAAGACGAACTGGCCAACAACTTCTCTACTCTGCAAACACTGATCCACCCGGATGACCTGGGTGTGGCACTGGACAACTGGACGACCTGCATGGAGGGTGAAACCGATGACTTCACTGTTGAATACCGACTCAAAAACAAACACGGCAGCTACACCTGGATTCTCTGCCGTGGCACAACGCTGCACAACGACAACGGTAATCCGGTTCGCATAACCGGTTCTCACACTGACATTTCCGGGCAGAAGCAGGCCCTGGCGGTGATGGAACACATGCAGCGTGAAACGCAAGCCAAGGCCGAGGATCTGGAAGAGGTCATGACCGACGACACCCGCAAGCAGATGGGCCTGCTGCGCGGCCGAGTGCAGCGCCTGGAGGGTTTGATCAACGGCATCCTGCAATATTCGCGTGTCGGACGGGTGGACATGGAAACCGAAATGGTGGACACCACCCTGCTACTGGCCGAGGTGCTGGACGGACTGGCACCACCGCCGGGCCTGCATATCGACGTCACCCTGGACATGCCTTGTCTGGTGACGGCACCCCTGCCCCTGTCCCAAGTGTTCGGTAATCTGCTATCTAACGCCATCAAATATCATGACCGTCCGGAGGACGGCCACATCACAATCTCGGCCCGGAACCTGAAAGACGGTGGCTACGAATTCAGCGTCGCCGACGACGGCCCAGGCATCGCTCCCGAGTTCCACGACAAAGTGTTCCAGATATTTCAGACCCTCAACGCCCGCGACAAGGTGGAAAGCACCGGCATAGGCCTGACGGTAGTGAAGAAAATTGTCGAGCAATTAGGCGGGGATATCATGCTGGAATCGGCCGAAGGCGAGGGATCAATTTTTCGTTTTACCCTGCCGGAGGACTGCGACAGGGACGAGGATGAAGACGAGAACGAGGAACACATTGCGAACAACCCAAAAACATCAAACGGAAAACACTGATCATGAGCACACTCTCCCGCAGTCCGCTAAAAAACTGGCAATTCATCCTGATTCTGGTGCTGGCTTTTTTTGTCGCCACTTTCGCTGCGATATGGCATGTATCACAACTTCAATCACAACTCATTGAATCCACCTCAATCAAAAACGCCCGCTCATTTTCCGATGCGCTGACGGAATTTCGCACGCTCTACACATCAGAAGTGGTTACCACAGCCAGACAACACGGCCTTGAAATCACCCATGATTACACGACAAAAGAAAACGCCATTCCACTCCCGGCAACATTGAGTATGTTGCTGGGAGAGAAACTTGGGGAGCATGCCTCAGGCAGTAAAACCATGCTCTACAGCCCCTACCCCTTTCCCTGGAGGCAAGAGATGGGCGGCTTGCGCGATCAATTTATGCAACAGGCGTGGGAGTTTCTCGGCCAAAACCCTGACAAACCCTTTTATCGTTTTACAGAATATGATGGCCGCAAAACCTTACGTTATGCTACCGCCGATGTGATGCGACCGGCTTGTGTTCAGTGTCACAACGACCATCCGGATACACCCAAAAACGACTGGAAAACCGGTGACCTGAGAGGTGTTCTGGAAGTTGATTTCCCCCTGGATCAAGTCACCGCGCAGACTCAGACGGACCTGAAGGGAACCATTGCCATTTTCAGTGCCATCGCCCTGCTTGGCATTATTGGCATCGGTTCTGTTACCAACAAGTTGCGCCGCACCTCTGTAGAATTACAACAACGCGTGCAGGAACGCACCGCAGAACTGGCCAACAAAGCCACGGCACTGGAACGTATCAATCAGGAGCTGGATCAGTTTGCCTATGTCGTGTCGCATGACCTAAAAGCGCCGCTGCGCGCCATTGCCAACCTGTCGGAATGGATAGAGGAAGACATTGCAGACAACCTCACCGATGACACCCGCAAGCAGATGACGCTGCTGCGCGGGCGGGTGGCACGCATGGGCGATCTCATCCACGGCATACTGCAATATTCGCGCGTCGGACGTATCGACAGCGAAATCGAATCCGTCGATGTCAACGAGTTGTTACAGGAAATCATTGCCGGGCTGGTGGTGCCGGAAGGCTTTGTTATCAATATCGCCCCCGACATGCCCGTATTCGAAACCGCCCGCATCCCCCTGTCACAGGTGTTTGCCAACCTGCTGTCCAATGCCATCAAATACCACCACCAACCCGGGCAAGGTCATGTGGAAGTGGGTGTACAAAAAGTGGACGGTGAATTCTACACGTTCAGTGTGCGTGATGATGGCCCCGGCATCGCCCCCGAATACCATGAAAAAGTGTTTGGTATTTTCCAGACCCTCAACGCCCGCGACGAAGTGGAAAGTACCGGCGTGGGACTGTCCATCGTCAAAAAAATTGTCGAGATCCAGGGTGGCAAAATCATGCTTGAATCGGCCGAAGGCGAGGGCTCAACTTTTCGCTTTACCGTGCCGAAAACGACTAACAGTTAACAGCACCTCGCCGCGAATACTCACCGTGAAATTAAAGCCGTGAAATTAAAGGAACCCATAATCATGCAGGATAATAAAATTTCCATACTGCTGGTGGAAGACGACGAAGTGGATGTCATGAACATTCAGCGCGCCTTCAAAAAAAACCACATCACCAACCCTGTGCATATAGCCGGCAACGGTCTGGAAGCACTGGCCAAATTGCGTGGCACTGACGGGCAGGAGAAACTCAACCCAACGCCAAAGATCGTCCTGCTGGACATCAACATGCCGAAGATGAACGGCATCGAGTTTCTCACGAAACTGCGTGCCGACCCCGAACTGCGGGCTATCAGTGTGTTTGTGCTCACCACGTCCGACGAAGAAAAGGATCGAGTGGCCGCCTACAACATGAACGTGGCCGGTTACATCCTCAAACCGGTGGAGCCGGGCAAATTCATGGAAGCGGTCAAGGCCCTGGACGTATTCTGGTCGTTGATCGAATTACCGTAAAGGCAGGAAAAAGAGGCAAGAAAAAATAAAAGGGTTAGCTGTTTTTACTTTTATTTTTTCTCTGAATTGATATGACTGATGAACTGAAAATTTTAATCGTGGATGATGACGAGGTAGACCGCATGTCGGTGCGCCGGGCGCTGGGTAAATCCGGGATGGAAGCCCGAATCGAAGAAGCGGCCACATGCAACGAGGCACTTGCCGCATTGCGTGAGGGACACTTTGATTGTGCTCTGTTCGATTATCTGTTGCCCGACGGTGATGGCTTGTCGTTGTTGCGTGATATCCGCGCAGCGGACATCACTACCCCGGTGGTGATGCTCACCGGTCAACGCGATGAACGACTCATTGTGGAATTATTGCGCGCGGGTGCAGCAGACTATCTTTCCAAGGGTGAACTCAACGCCGAGAATCTGGGACATGCAACGCAAACCGCCATCCGTTTGCATCATGCAGAGCAAGAGCGTCTACGCGCCCACGACGAACTGGAACGAACACACGATGAACTGAAAGCCTCCCACGCACAATTGTTGCAATCCGAAAAACTCGCCTCTATTGGCCAGCTGGCAGCAGGAGTAGCACACGAGATCAACAATCCGGTGGGTTATGTCTATTCCAACCTTGGCACTCTGCAAAAGTACATCGACAACCTGTGTCAGATACTGGAAGGCTACGAGCAACTGGAGACTCTGGTAGACGCAGACCAGGAGGCACTAAAAAAGGTGCAGACGCTCAAGCAGGAACTGGATCTGGAGTATCTCAAAGAAGACTTGCGTGATTTGGTGAGTGAGTCCCGCGAGGGCATCTCCCGGGTCAAGAACATTGTGCAAGACCTCAAGGATTTTTCCCACGTAGACGAGGCCGAATGGCAGTGGACTAATCTGCATCATGGTCTGGACAGCACGCTCAACATCGTCAACAACGAAATCAAGTACAAGGCCGAAGTCGTCAAGGAATATGGAGAACTGCCCGAGGTGGAATGTCTGGCATCCCAGATTAACCAGGTATTCATGAATCTGCTGGTTAACGCTGCCCACGCCATTGAGGAGCACGGGCTGATTACCATTCGCAGTGGCCAGGACGATGACGCGGTATGGGTCAGCATTACTGACACCGGCAAGGGTATCGAGCCCGATAACATGAAAAAAATCTTTGATCCCTTTTTCACCACCAAGGCAGTGGGCATGGGTACCGGCCTGGGTCTGTCCCTGTCCTACGGCATTGTGCACAAACACGGTGGAGAAATTGAGGTGGACAGCGAAGTGGGCAAAGGCACCACGTTTACCGTTCACCTGCCAGTGAAACAGCCCGAAGCGCAAGCGAAAAATACAGAGGCGAGCGCCTGAAGACAAGGATGATATTTTCCTGACCATTCAAAACCCGACACTATATTTATGACTCAAACACAACCCGACAACGAAAACACAAATGCCGAACAGCCGCCGCCTGCCAGCCTGCTGTTCGTGGACGATGAGGCCAATATCCTCAAAGCTCTGAAACGCCTGTTTCGTCCACAAGGTTACAAGATCCACACCGCCGAGAGTGGTGCGGCGGGGCTGGCCTGTATGGAAGAACACCGCATCGATCTGGTGATTTCCGACATGCGCATGCCGGAAATGGATGGCGCTGCTTTTCTGGAACAGGTTTACCGGCAGTGGCCAGACACGGTGCGCGTCTTGCTAACTGGCTACTCCGATATCAATTCCACCATTGATGCCGTCAACAAGGGGTGCATCTACCGTTACATCAGCAAACCCTGGGAAGATAACGACATCCTGCTCACGGTACAGCGCGGGCTGGAGCAAAAAAACCTGGAACGGGAACGCCTGCGCCTCGTGCAACTGACGCAAAAACAAAACCGCGAACTGCGAAATTTCAACGCCAGCCTGGAAGACAAAGTGACCGCCCGCACTGGCGAATTGCAACAAACCGTCAGCTTCCTGGAACTGGCAAACGACAGTCTGGATCAAAGTTATCGCAGTACAGTAGAAGTGTTTTCCAGCCTGATTGTCATGCGCGAACATACAGACAGCAAGCGGCCGCGCCTCATCACAGAACACACCAAACGCCTGGCAGAAGCTCTGGACATGAACAAAACCGGCCGGCAACAGCTCCACTACGCCGCCCTGCTACGCAACCTAGGCAAGCTGTGTCTGAAAGATAAACTGCTCGCCAAACCCGTCAGCACCATGAACGATGCCGAACGGGAAACCTACAACCGGCACCCACTGCTAGCGGAGGGTCTGCTCATGGCCCTGGAACCTTTGCAGGAAGCCACAAAACTCATTCGTCATCAGCACGAACACATCAACGGCACCGGTTTCCCTGACCAACTGCACGACGCAGACATCCCGTTAGGCTCACGCATTCTCAAAGTAGTAGGCGATTTTTACGAAATACAGTGGGGGGTGCTGACCCAAAAACGCCTTAATGCAAGTGAGGCGCGGGACTTTCTGCTCAAGCAGCGGGGCAAGTATTATGACACTCGCATTGTGAATGCCTTCTGCACACACTTGGGACACATGGAAAGTGAAGTACAGCACCCCACACAATGCGTCAAATCCAACGGCCTACGCGAAGGCATGATACTGGCGGAAGATTTGATAATGCAGGACAACGTACTGTTGCTCACCAGGGGACATCGCCTCAGCGAAGGCCTCATTAACCGCATTGCCCAATTGGAAGAATCCTCTCACAGCGAATTTGAAATCTACGTCACTGGCACGGCATGAACCCTGCGACTGAATTCGACCCACCGTATACACAAAAACACTATGTAAAAACACAAGGAAAACCCGCATGTACCGCATCATGATCGTGGACGACGAAAAAAATATCCTGCACGCCCTCAGGCGTGCGCTGGATCGCCAGTTTGACTGGGAAATCGAGACCTGTCACATCCCCTGTGACGCCCTCAAACGTGCCAGGGCAACCACCTTCGACCTGTTCCTCTCCGACTACCGCATGCCGGACATGGATGGCGTGCAGTTCTTGTGCGAGGCCAAAGCACTACAACCCGAGGCCATGCGCCTGATCCTCAGCGGCCACACCGACCTCAAAGCCCTGACCAGCGCCATTAATCAGGCCGAGATCTACCGCTTTATCAGCAAACCCTGGGAAGATTACGACCTCACCACCACCCTGATACAGGCTCTGATACATCGTGACACCCTCACCGAAAACCGCCATCTGGCTGACCAGGTACGGGCGCAACAACAGGAGTTGGACAAGCGCAAGCTGGCCCTGGAACAACTCAAGAACGCACATCCCACCCTGTTCCAAGTCGATTGGGATGCCGATGGTTCGGTGCTGCTAGATGAAGAATGAGAATAAAAAATAAAGTGCGCGAGCAGTAGTAATACCGATAATCAGTACACCCCGCTTTGTATGGCAACGTCCCTACCCTCATATTCTAGCTGTAACATCTCCTGTCCACGGTCGTCTACATGCTGGCAACTCATCCCGTGCCGAAAAGAATAATTATCAACAAGAAGAGAGTATGCTGAAACAGCAAACACACCCAGGCAGTACGGCGACATTTTTCACTGTCACAACCGTGGCCAGCCCTGATGAGCATCACCTGGCAAAAAAAGGGATACACATTTCTGTACGTGCCAATGATGCGCGACTCGTTCACCGGGTCATGGGGCCCGTGACCAACAGCGTCAACGGCGTTCCCGCAGAGCCTGTCGATTCTTTTGACTGGTCGGGCAGTGAAATCACCCCCATCAGGGGTCACGCCAAACTGGAAATTGATCCCATCGCCAACACCGGCACCATCAAAGCCAAATGGAAAGACGAATACGGCCACTGGACTTGCAAGCAAACGATATTTGCCCCGCCACCCTCCCAAAGTACGCATGGGGCCGAGCCTGGGCTCGCTGATGGTGATCGAAGGTGACCCGGTCACCACCAATATTTACCTGCATGGTGACACTGGTGCTGGCGGGCCGGAAATGACTGCCAATGTGCCACCACTGCTGTCATTTTTCTACCACGTTTCTTTCAGCAAGGTAAAAATCAAAATAAAACATAACGATTAATAGATGTTGCCATAATTGCTGGCCCGGGCGTTCCCCGGGCCAGCTTCAATAACCCGTCAATATGGCCAGACTTGCAGCCCGTCAGGGCAACCGCTATCGTCTGCCCATGAAAAATACCCCTCAGCCAATTGATACCCTGATTCACGCCCGCTGGATCATTCCCGTACAACCCGCCGATCAGGTGCTGGAACACCATACCATCGCTGTGCACGAAGGCCGCATTCTGGAGCTGCTGCCCGGCAACGAAGCCAGACAAAAATACACCGCCGAAACAGAACATCAACTGGATGAACACGCACTCATCCCCGGTCTGGTCAACGCCCACACCCATGCTGCCATGTCGTTGTTTCGTGGCCTGGCCGACGACCTGCCATTGATGGAATGGTTGCAAAATCACATCTGGCCTGCGGAAGAAAAATGGATCAGCCCCGAATTTGTCGCTGACGGCACACGGCTGGCCATCGCCGAAATGCTGCGCGGCGGCACCACCTGTTTCAACGACATGTATTTTTTTCCCGACGAAACCGCGCGCGTCGCCGACAACGCAGGCATGCGCGCTGTAGTGGGACTCATCATTATTGACTTCCCCACCGTATGGGCCGCCAATGCCGACGAATACCTGAGCAAAGGCATCGAAGTCCACGATCACTTTCGCCACAACCCGCTCATCACCACCGCCTTCGCACCACACGCACCGTACACCGTATCCGATGAACCATTGAAACGTGTCATCACTTACGCCGAAGAAATGGACATCCCCGTACACATCCACTTGCATGAAACCGCACACGAAGTGACGGAAGCACAACGCAACACCGGCCAGCGTCCACTGGAACGCCTGGAAGCACTGGGTCTGGTATCCCCTCGACTCATGGCCGTACACATGACCCAGCTCGCCGATGAAGAAATCGACCACCTCGCCACCCGTGGAGCCCACGTTGTACATTGTCCTGAATCCAATATGAAACTTGCCAGCGGCTTCTGCCCCGTACAACAACTGCTCAATGCTGGCATCAACGTCGCCCTCGGCACCGATGGTGCTGCCAGCAATAATGACCTGGACATGTTCGGCGAGATGCGCAGTGCCGCCTTGCTGGGAAAAGCGGTAGCCCGCGACGCCAGCGCACTCAGCGCCATGCAAGCCCTGCACATGGGCACTCTCGGCGGTGCCAGGGCACTGGGATTGGAAACACACATTGGCTCACTGGAAACGGGCAAGGCTGCCGACATCACAGCCGTTAACCTCAGCGCACTGGAAACACAACCGGTTTATCATCCCATATCACAACTAGTTTATGCCGCCGGGCGCGAGCATGTCAGCGATGTGTGGGTGGCAGGGCAACATTTGCTGAAAGACCGTGTGTTAACGACACTGGATCGACAAGCAATTATCGCCAGAGCACAACAATGGAGAGAAAGGATTCAAATGGCTGACGAGCATCCTGAGAGCTAAAACGAAGCCCAACAACAGAGGTTGACTGAACCCTGAATTGTTGGTGTTCACAAGTTCATCCCAACCTGCCGAGCTGTTTTGCCCACCGAATAGCGGGATATAATGACAGCATATGTGGGCTTGGCTAAAACAACAAATAAATTAAGGAGTAACAATAAATGGATGACAGCGGACCCGAAAGTATGTGGCTGAAAAAAGCTGTGATCGCGTTAGTTAGCGGCGGCATCATTGGCTATTTCTTGCGAGGAAAAATTGACCTTTATAATAAAAAGAAAAATATTAGCTTTAAAGATCTAAAGAAGGCAGCTGATGCGATGCAGCCTGTTATCAGCGAATATATCAGTTTAAGTGCGAAGTTGGATGAAGATACCGGAATAACCCTTGATATATGTATCGATACTTACAAAAAAAATGTTGGTCGCCTAGTAGATTTAAAAAACCAGTTGGATGGTTTGTCACGTCAGAACAAGCATTATTTTAGTATAAGTACGGCAAATGATATTGAGGAAATGAATTCTCACCTGTCTGATCAGCTGAAAAAACTTGCCAATAACTTCGATGCCGCAGATCAATTCAGGGAAGATGGCACTGATGAAGTGCATAGAATCATGAAGGAAGGAATAGATCAGTATTGCAATACATTTGAACAAGAAACCCACCTGATCATGAATACAGTTAAAGAAGGCATCAGACAAAGCATTGCGTAACGAGTTGCATATATGGTTTTCTCGTCCCCACGCTCCCGTGTGGGAACCAGAACATTGTGCCAACAGGGAAAGTTTTCTAACAAAACAAGCTCGTAGGATGGGCACGTTTCATGCGCCCATGAAAATAGTACATTTAAGCTGCCCTCAACCACACCGCCCATAAATCATACTCAGCCTGCACCCTCGCCCACATTTCAGTACTGGTGCCAAGTGCCATTTCCAGCACAATGGCAATTTGAAACTTTAGCTCCGACGACGGGGTTACCTCATCCCCAAAAACTCTTGGCATTCATCCAGAGTAATACTTGCAGCACCTCTGTGCAATTATTGCATTAAATCAACGGGATTCCCTCTCGCCAAAAATTTCTTAAGCTCATCTGAAATCCGTTCGTCGCGCGCAACACGCTCCCAAAAATCATGCGCCCTTTCTTTTGCACCCAGGACACCCGTCTCGTCAAAATTGAAATCACTGATATCAGGTGGCACAAAACCATAAGGCATCATTTCTCCCCCGCTCTTCGGTGCAAAGCCCATAGAACACATGTCATATACTGGCAATAACCTGAACACGTCTCCTTCTATCCCCAGGCTCAAGTTGCCCAGGTGCATATCCGTATTATTAATAAGACGGCCAAAAGCCCATAAAAACATCGCATCAAAAACATGCTGCCAGCTCACTAGGTTTTTACTGTAAAGCGCATTCATAACTCGCGGCCAGCCACTGCCCAGCCCGGTAAATTCTGCATCAACGGCTTGAAGTGAAAGCATGGACATGCGCCCATATTCGCCGCTTCGATCAAATCGCTGTGATTCCAAAAACAGTCGGCCTTCCATTTCAATAAGCCGGGTTACTGCGGCAGGGAATTTATCGGCACGAAGTGCTTCTGTCGCATGATACTCGGTGATCAAAATATCACGCCATCGCCGGGCAACAGCATCATCTCCCCTGGGGGAAAACTTAACAATGACATGAGCGGAGCAATCACCACAAAAAGCGGTGAATTTTGGTTGCTCACCACCCGCAGATGAGCCCGGAATAACGCCGTTCATAACGTTGTCGGCAAGCGCCGGATAGTCTTCCACAGTAGAAATAACCGGTTTATGCCTGCGTAAAAATGCCTGCTGGCCAAGCTTGAAGTTTCCCGGCGGGTCATCACCGTTGGATATCAAATAACGCCCGATGTGGTTTGCATTCCACCACCTTGAGTCCGGTGGAAAATCATCAGACAGCGAAGCCATTTCTTTCGCAATCTGTTGCCCCAAAAACCCCCGGGGACACAGATCACTCAAAAAGTACGGCAAATCATCGTAAAGACCATTACCGCTCTCACCTAACAGTACAGAAGGCATACCCGTCCCGGGCTCTACGAAAAAACCACCGTGGGCTAATGGACGAATATGTGCGGCCAAAACAGTATTCCCATGAGAATCAACCATCACCAGGGGCAACCTGTCATCCGCACCAAAAGCATTGCGCGTTAACGCATATCGGGGGGAGCGCCCACTCGGCAACCTGATGACACTATCCCCCATGTCTCTGAGTCGTCGTGCGACCACAGTCTGACTCAGGCCTGTTACAGCCTGTATCTCTTTTGATGTTGCAGGCTCGCGCCCTAAATATTCCCTGACCGACAACGGCATTATAAATAGCTCTCTGACAAACCACTAGATTAATGACTAGATAATTATACACAACAAATTAAATTATATTAACAATTTCAATAAATTATATAAAAAACAAGAAATAATAAGCTAGAAACACGACTAGCTTTCAACAATATAATCAGCTTGTACACAGTCTGGTTTATTGTCCCGCACATCACCGTTGATACGGGAACCGAAACACTCGCAAAGAGTCACACAGACAAGGATTGGAATCCGGGCTCGTATACAAATGTGGTAACCACTGCAACAGAGGCTGATCATGAACAACCATGCCCGCTGGATTATTTATCCATTATTACTGAGCATTTTATGGCTTTGGCAAGGGCCACAACTGCTGCAAGCAGAGCCAAATAATGGCTTCAACCTCTCCAATGCGCTGATACCCATCGAACAGATAAAACACGGCGGTCCCGCACGGGACGGTATTCCCGCCATCAGCCAACCCAACTTTATCAGCACAAAACAAGCCCGTTTTCTGGAGGATGCGGATCGCGTTTTGGGTATTAACATGCAAGGCGAGCAAAAAGCCTACCCGGTGCGCATTCTCAATTACCATGAAATCGTCAATGATCATTTCAGTGACGTTGCGGTACTGGTCAGCTACTGTCCGCTGTGCGGTACAGGCATGGCGTTTCTGGCCAACAGGGCCGGAAAAGATTTTGATTTTGGTGTTTCCGGCCTGCTCTATAACAGCGACGTGCTGCTCTACGACCGGCAAACCGAATCGCTCTGGTCACAGATTCGCAAACAGGCCATCAGCGGACCATTGAAAGGCCAGCGCCTGCAACAAATCCCCCTGGAACACACCAGCTGGTCAGACTGGCGGGCACGTTACCCGCAGACCCGAGTGCTATCCCAAAATACCGGCTATCAACGGGATTACAGCCGCTCACCCTATGCCGGTTATGCCGACACCGAGCAAATCATGTTCGATGTAAGCGCCGTTGATCGCCGCTTCCACCCCAAGGAATGGGTGATCGGCGTGACAATCAATGGTGTCGCCAAAGCTTATCCATTTTCGCACCTGTCTGATTCCGTGCAATCCGGGCAACACAGCGAATTGCTGGATCAGGTAGGTGGTAAAAGCATCCGCGTGGTATTTGATGCCGCCAATCGCAGTGGGCGCATTTATGCCGCTGACACACTGCTGCCCAGCACCACAAGTTACTGGTTTGCTTGGTACGCTTTTCATCCAGATACATTGGTCTATGAGAGAGGTCTATCGAATAAGATCGAATAAGGACACTCAATAATTCCGGAAACCTGTCTTGCCTGGACAAGCAACGCGAAAAAGCCATTTTGAGCCTGCTATTTTGCTCACCCAATCGCGTATCGCCCGATCTAATCCCGTGTTGTTAACACCCCCCTAGTGTTTTTCTCTGTGCCTTTGCGTCCCTGTGACCTCTGCGTTTACAAGCACCGGATTTGGCAAAGCGACAAGTTTCCAGACTTCCTTTATTCTGGATTGACCCACAGCTTGACCAAGAGTGCTTAATTTAAATTTAATGACATTGGAATGGGCATGTAACAACTTCACCCTCCCCTTTTAGTGGCCCGACGTTTACAATCCGCCCTCACATTGACGATCCGGGAAATATAGAGACACACCATGCGCACTTCACAATTTTTACTTGCCACCCAAAAAGAGACCCCTTCCGACGCCGAAGTCATCAGTCACCAACTGATGTTACGCGCAGGTATGATCCGCAAGCTGGCTGCTGGCCTGTACACCTGGCTGCCACTGGGTCTGCGAGTGCTACGCAAGGTAGAAGCCATTGTGCGTGAGGAAATGGATCGCGCAGGTGCGCAGGAGCTGCTGATGCCTGCAATTCAGCCTTCAGAGCTGTGGCAGGAGTCAGGCCGCTGGGAACAATTCGGTGGTGAACTGCTGCGGCTGCGCGACCGTCACAATCGTGAATTTTGTTTTGGCCCCACCCATGAGGAAGTCATCACCGACCTGTGTCGCCGCGAGCTGCGTTCTTATAAACAATTGCCCGCGACTTTTTACCAGATTCAAACCAAGTTCCGCGACGAAACCCGGCCGCGTTTCGGGGTGATACGCGCACGGGAATTTTTAATGAAGGATGCCTACTCCTTCCACGCCAGCCAGACATCATTGCAGGAAACTTACGAGCAGATGTTCGCCGCCTACACACGCATTTTCACCCGCCTGGGGCTGGACTTTCGCCCGGTGCTGGCGGATACCGGCTCCATCGGCGGCAGCGCTTCGCACGAATTTCATGTGCTGGCTGAGTCCGGTGAAGACGCCATCGCTTTTTCCAGTGCCAGCGATTATGCGGCCAATGTGGAGCTGGCCGAAGCCGTGGTACCTGCTGGTGAGCGTCCCACACCCGCTGCACAAATGACCACGGTAGATACCCCTGGGCAGCACAGCATCGAAGAAGTCAGCAATTTCCTTAAAGTAGATGCAACACAAACCGTGAAGACCCTGCTGGTTCAAGGCAGTGAAACCGATGCAGTGGCGCTGGTACTGCGTGGTGATCACGAGCTGAACAACCTCAAGGCAGAAAAACTACCACAGGTAGCCGTACCTCTGACGCTTGTGGGAGACGAACTCGTTAACACCTGTTGTGGCTGCTCTGCAGGCTCCATTGGTCCGCGTGGTATCGCTATCCCGGTGATTGCAGATCGCTCCGCAGCACAGCTAGCCAATTTTATCTGCGGTGCCAATGAAAACGGTAAACATTTGACAGGCGTCAACTGGGGCCGAGACCTTCCCGAGCCGCAAATCGCCGACTTGCGCAACGTAGTAGAAGGCGATGCCAGCCCCGATGGCCAAGGTACGCTGGAAATCAAACGCGGCATTGAAGTAGGCCACATTTTCCAGTTAGGGCAAAAATATGCCGAAGCGATGAATGCCACGGTACTGGATGAAAACGGTAAGGCTACAGTGATGACCATGGGCTGCTACGGCATTGGTGTATCACGGGTAGTGGCTTCGGCCATTGAGCAGAATCACGATGATCGCGGCATTATCTGGCCTGATGCCATTGCCCCGTTCCACGTTGCCATCGTGCCAATGAATATGCACAAATCGCAGCGCCTGCGTGATGCCGTTGATACTTTGTATAATGAGCTGATCGCAGCCGGTTTTGATGTATTATTAGATGACCGCAAAGAACGACCCGGCGTGATGTTTGCGGACATGGAACTGATTGGCATCCCTCACCGCATCGTTATTGGTGAACGTGGGCTAGACGCAGGCACACTGGAATACAAGGGTCGTAGTGATACTGACAAGCAGGATATTCCGCTGGAAACGGTCACCCGCTTCCTTCAGGAAAAAAACACTCAGACGACATAAATAACATGACTTTTTCACATTATTCCCGGTCACTGGCTTGCTGCATACCATTGCTCCTGACAACCGGCATGGCACAAGCGGCAACCCAGGAACGTCCTGACGAAACACTGCGCACTGTACTGGAAAAAGCCATCGGCGAATCCGATAGCTTCACAGATCGCTTTGAGGCCGAAGTCTGGCTCATGGACATGTCCACCCGCCTCAAATCGCGCGTGCCTGACGATGCCAAACGCCTGGATTTGTTAAAAAACATCCACTATGAAGCCACCAAAGCCGACCTGCCCCCGGAGATGGTGCTCGCAGTCATTCATGTGGAAAGTAATTTCGACCCCTGGGCCATTTCCCACGCCGGTGCCCAAGGACTAATGCAAGTCATGCCCTTCTGGCTGAAAGAAATTCCTCAAGCGGGTGATAACCTGTTCGACATCCGTACTAATCTGCGTTTTGGCTGCACCATTCTCAAACACTATCTCAAACGGGAAAAAGGTGATTATCAACGTGCCTTGGCCCGTTACAACGGTAGTCTGGGCAAAGTCTGGTATCCCAACCGCGTTTTCGCTGCATTAAACAAACGCTGGTTCAGATCACGTTAAGTGTCGGCTGTCGGCATCGGCCAAAAAAATTCACAATCGATTTGTGTCATTCGTTTTTTACTGCACTCCCTCTTTATCACTAATCTAAACACTGACTTCGTCAGTCATCACATTAATCGTGATGTAACGCATACCTTTTATCCGCTCCGCTCATAAAAAACGGCAGTTCATATTTTTGGTCATTTGTCACACTCCCCCTCCCCTGAAGAAACTGATAGACTCTTTCACGAAACCAACAGTTTTTCTCGTGTCCACACTGTTATTAGATATCGCGAGCTTCATTGGCAGGCAATAGATAGCTCCCAGGCCAACCAAGTTTATGAAAAAGGCATTCCGAAATGAATCCAAAAATTATACGTGATTTAGCGCTAGCCGCATTGATCATAACTCTTTCGGCCTGTTCCGGAGGCGGAAGCGATGGAAAAAACCCAAGCGATCCAGGCACTACATTCACCGTTACACCCGCCGTTGTAGAACAAATCCAAATATTAACAGCCGACAATAATCCTTTGGAAGGTGCGACCATTACAGTGTCCGGAAACACTAGTCCGGCTACAGACATAGATGGTATATTTTCGGTAATTGGAGGTCTAGACATCGGCGAACATGTACTGGAATTAGTCGGAAGCGATGGAACTACGGTTTCAATTACCGTTTCCGTAACCTCTGAAAATGGCGCTAAAATCATTACAATACTAGCGCCACTGTCTTCAGATGATGAAGGCGTTACATTTACTGATGTATCAGCAGCAGCGGTTATAGCATCTGTTTCCGGAACCGTTCACTCCTCCTCGGAAATCATTCAAGGTGCCAGTGTTTCGATTTCAGGAGGAGCGGCAACAAATGGTATTTTTTCTACTGCCGTTACCGATGCAAACGGTCGCTATAATCTACTGATAAATGTAAATGCTTCTCTTGCCGATGCACTACAGACATCCACTATCATCGCCTCAGCTGACGGATATCAATCCAGATCAATAAACTATTCAGTCGTTAATGGCACCACCAATACAGGCATTAATCTTCAACTGACAACAGGTAGCAACACTGGAAATGCGCTGTTTCATGAAACCTTTGAGCCAGACTCACCGACAGTAGATCAGTGGACTACCACTAAAGTCATTGGCGATAACATTGATAATATGTGGCATATTCATACTGCGGGCGAGAATATTATCAATGAAGCCTATAGCGATGGCTTCGTACGCCTTGCACCGAACGACACTTCAGCTGGTGCTGTTCCTGACCCGGTAGAAGGTATTCAAGCCTATTGGTATGGCAGTAAAGTTGTCGATTCTGCGGGTAGCGTACAAGGCAATTTTATTGATACCCATGATGTGGTAGCCGATAGCGCCGACAGCGGTGGAACCTCATCTGAAATGAATAATAGCGGTTGGTTAACATCACCTGTAATTGATTTAAGTGGCGCAACAGGAGACCTATCGTTAACGTTCAGAACGTTCTGGGAAATCGAATCCGTCAATCCCAACTCAGGTGGATTTGATCTCATGACAATTGAAACGTCCAACAATGGAGGTACAACATGGGCTCCGATTGCAAGACTTAATCCTTTAAGTGATCCGGCATCCTTACAAAACAGAGACCCGATTCCATTTTCAAATACAGGCTACAATTCTGCACCCATCTGGTCACAACAAGAACTGATTCAACTTTTGGATGTCGCCGGTAGCAGCGAGGCCATGATACGGTTTAGTTTTGATACGGTAGACGAATTGTATAATGGCTTTCGTGGCTGGATGATTGATGATATCAAAATCATTAATCAACCTGGCACTTTTCCCGTATTAGATATTTTTTCTGCGAAATCAGGTACTCTTTTGGAGTCTCAAAAAAGTACTCCACGACGAAGCAGATAGCGATAGATCATTATCGGGCGTATTTGCCAATGCCATAAGTTATAAATACGTTTTGATAAACCCGACGACATCACTTTAACGACGCATTGGCACTCTTTCACTTTCAATGTGATATTGCCGGGTTTAGCTGATCTATCAGCATTCATGATAAAATCAAGGCCGCGCAATAAAGCCTTAATCACTTCATGAACAATAGAGCACTCATGACTACTGATTTGATGATTTCGGAAAAACAACCTCATCATCAAGCCATTTTTTTAATTGCTTTACTTCCTGTTGTAAAAACTCTTTATCTTCAAAAGCATTTGTTACCGTAACAATACCTTGCACTCTGGCAATAAAATGCATGGCCATTTTTTTTACATTGCTTTCAACCCCAAGAAGCTTGAACTGCACCATTAACCAATCACGAAACACTGTAAACATTTTATTTGCATCACTTAACATCGCATGGCTGGTTTTAGCCAATTCCGTGCATAAACTACCGATGGGACAACCATGCAAACGGATTTCCTCCTGGGCCCGCAACAGCATATCAATGTAACAATAGAGGCGCTGCAAGGGGTCAGCGAATTTCTCATCCCACTCATCTAACATTGCCTCAATACCAGCAATACGAGCATCAATCACAGCATTTAATATTTCATCTTTGCTTTTAAAATGATAATAAAAATTTCCGCGTGATATATTGACCACATCCGCAATATCACTGAACGAGGTATTTTCATATCCTTGCTGATAAAACAATTCATCCGCAGCTGCGATAATTCTTTGTCTTAATGCTTCGCCTTTATTGCCCATAGAGGTTTTATGTCATCTTTTGTCCAAAAAATGGATAATCAGTATAGCCGTGTTCTGTACCACCATAAAAGGTATCAGAATCTGCATCATTTAAAGCCAAATTTTGTTGATAGCGATAAACCAGATCTGGGTTAGCCAAAAATGGAACACCGAATGCAACAAGGTCGCTATCGCCATTACTGAGCGATTGATTGGCGCGCGCTTTATCATAGCCACAATTTGCCATGTACAACCCATTATAACTATCACGTAAAGCACGATAATCAACATTGACAGATTTGCTCATCATGTCACCTTCCAATACGTGTAAATAAGCAAGATTACGCTCATTAATTCTACTTTGTCACATTCATTTTATTAAATTTCAATCATTTAGGTGGCGCGTGCTATTTTTCTTCGCTGTCGATTTTGTTTTCGTAAAGCAGATTCTGTCGCCGCTCGTCTTTTCCGGTGTCGG
>JAKISS010000096.1 GCA_021648485.1 Gammaproteobacteria bacterium | reverse complement strand
ATTCGCGTTCCTGGCATGGAACAAAGCCATAGATCTCATCGGCCCTTCTTATGCCGGGTTCATCTATCTCTTGATTCCCGTGTTCAGTAGCCTGCTTGGTTGGGGCATGCTCAACGAAGCACTCAGTGGGTGGTTTCTACTAAGCATGATCCTGATCCTGGGAGGCGTTATATTGGCAAAGCCTCGTATCAACATATGAGAGACACCTCAATAACAACAAGAGCAGACTATTTCACCGAAGCAATTAAAAATGCAGGCAGCCAAAGGAGGGCAAACTCATCACGCCAGCCAAACACCCACCCTTCACTGAAATAAAACCCCAAAAAAGCTACAAAAGTGAAGATATTCAACAGACGCATGGATGTGGGTATGCGGGGTAAATAACCCACATTGTCGCGATTGAATTTTGGCGTGCAAAACCAGCCCAGCTTCAGGTTAAACAGTCCTTTAATATTCCCTGCGATGTAAGTATGAAGATTACCCCACGCATACCAGAATGACATGGGCAAATGAAACAACTCTTCATAACTGCGTTTTTTTACCAGTATCATCACTAACGGTTCAATAAAATTCGCAAGGATGCAGGCATAAACCAATACCAGAAACGGGCCTTTTATGATGCTGAAAAGATAAAGATAATATTCTGCGGAATACGTGTTCCAGTTGGCCGCCAGCCAGGTAATCGTAATAATGCCAACGATCAATGCAATACCGGTGAACAGTGTGCTGGTAAAATAGGCATTCTGCCGAATAGCAGACAGTTTCGCGAACACGCCCAACTGATCCGTTTTCAGAATCGGCCAGAAAAACTCCCGCAAAGCCCTTGCAGAGCCTGCGGCCCAACGCTCCTGCTGGCGGCGAAAATGTTCATAGGTAAAAGGGACTTCACCGTAATTGACGACGCTGCTCAGATAAATGCCTTTCCAGCCATTGAGCCAAAACCGGTCGGTCAGGTCCAGGTCTTCCGTAAGATGCCCCGGTGTAAACCCGCCTATTTGTTCAATCACATCCAGCTTTAATAACGTGCAACAACCGGAAAAAAGTGCTGGATGATTTAAAACCTGACGCCCTTCGAAGTCGGAGTAATAACACCCTTCTTCATGGAGGGCGACATATTTTTGAAAGAGGTTCATTCCATCCCTTGATGACACTCTTTTCGTTTGTATAAAAGCGATTTTTTTATCCGCTTCCAGCACTTCCATAGTACGTTCTATCGCATCCTTTTGAGGATGCCAGTCTGCGTCAAGCAGATACATCAAATCAATGCCCCGCCCTTTGAGATAGCCATGTACTTTTTTCAAGCTGCCGGCTTTGAATCCGGCATTCACTGGCCGGTGAAAAAAGACAAAACCCGGCGACTCCCATATTTCGATGGATTCACAATAATGTGTCCCATCCGGCCTTACGATTTCCTGTACAAAAGAATGCTGCTCAACCCGTTTACATCCATGTGCCTTGGCGATTTCCCGGTTTTTTTCGATGGTTTCACTATCTGATGAGTCATCTGCCAGAACAATCAGCCTGTTTTTGTACGTCAGCTGATCACACGCTTTTATTGTTTCTTCTATCACATTTTTTTCGTTAAAAGAAACCACCACAACGGCCACCGGTTTATTTGATGGTTTGACCCGCTGAATCTTCGGTGTCCATAAACTGGCAAAGCCATATAAATAATTAAAAAAAGCAAAGAAGCAAAAAACAATCAGTAATATGCATTGGGTCATTAACAAAGTAATCGCAGGCCATTCCATGTCAACGCCCGCCTCGCCAGCCCAGGGCATGCATCCAATGGGAAATAAACCATGCCATGGTCAGTAACATGCCAGACATTACCCAGGGCCATAACGCACTGGTCATATTTCTGTCTGAAGTATTTCCCGCCGATATACCTGAATAATTATTTTCGCCCTCGATAAAGGAGGATGCATCCTCTACTAATTTTTTTTCACCTAAAGATGTCAGCTGAAAGGCTACAATATGATCTTGTGATTTCTGGTCGGGGTTATTCTGTGTCAATGGAATTAATACAGGGTTCCGTTGTTCCCAGTATCCGTCAACGCGCTCAACGAGTTTCAATGTTGAATAAGTAGACTTTACATACAATGTCGCCTGATTAAATTTCTCCAGAAACTCATCCTCGGCAGTAATCAGCAAGGAAATCCCACCATTATTGTCTTTGCTTTCCCGGATTAATATTTCCCGAATATCGGTATCAGGCGCATCAATTGTGATCCATTCAATTATTTCACCCTTTACACTGCCATGAAGTCGTTGGCCGGTTTCGTCAAGCGCGACACGGTATCTTTTAGTACCGCTATCACCCACTCCGGTTGTAAAGGTGCCAACCCCCGTCGCCATTCCACCATAGCCAAAAACTGACTGCCCCGAAAAAATGCTGATCAGGAAAAACACTGTTATGAACAGATGCCTACTCACGATTTATTCCATTTTTTTGTTATCCATGGAACCACTTTTTTCGGTGTCCCGTCGGCGCGGAATATCCCCCAGTAAGCTTCTACATGACGTTCTTCGATTGTATTTCCCTTCCATGGCTGATCAAACGCTTCAAAAAAGAAAAAAGATATTCTGTGTGAGTCAAGCAACTGAAAAAATTCGGTTTGACGATTTTCGTTAAATCCGACAGGAAAAACCGTTGGGTGCCCCACTTCTTTCAACATAACCTGTCTGTTTGCCAATACCACCAGAAGATCATGATACGCGACCACCCAGGCAACCCCCTTAGCCGGATCTGTATAGTCTGCCCAATAAGGGTGGGCTATGGGGAACAGCCAATCTGAATGCTTTAATAACCATTCTTTATGAGGGCCACTGATGTAAGCATCTATTGGCTCAGAAGTCGTCACCGGCTTTCCGGTTAAGCGTCTTAACTCTTCCATCTTCACTGCCAGCTCTTGCGGGGTGTAGCGAATGCCCAGCCCTTCGTTTCCAATACAATAAGCATCAACAAAAGGTGCATTTTTCACGGCATTGCGCCATTCTTCACTGGAAAATGGATCCCAGATTCCCATTATGATGGTTTCATCGAAACCTTCTTTTCGCGCAATGCCCGGAATCTTTCCCATCGCACCGGTTGCGCTATACGTTACCAGGCTTCTGAAGCCCACACCTGCCAGTAATTGCAGGTCGGCTGTTATCCGCTCGTCAGAAAGAATCGAGGCCTCGTCCGTTGGGACGTACTCTCTAGGCTGGTATGCTATTGCGGGTCGGGTCATTTGCAAGGTGTCAGGCAACAAAACAGATGGCTCTGCATAGGCCAGAGAACTGACAGAAAATAATAAAACTATCCGCAAAAGTAACGTTGTCATTTTGACCACACTGTGTTGTTCATTTTGGATTCCCTTATATTGCAAAATGCCACTTTGATACTCCTGAGCACCTGCCCGAAAACAGGCTGACCCCAGACTATTCGCAGCGATCCAAATTCCCTTTCCTCACCAGCGATTATAATGCACACATAACTTTACTATCAGTGTCCACAGATACCCGGTAACTCTCTCCGCAAAAATGACTCCTGATGCCATTAACGGGCTCCGGTTGACCATCCCAACGTAGTTTACGGCCCGTTACCCGTCTGAAAACGTTAAGAGGTACTCTTTTTTGTTACTCACCGGGAAGATTACCATCTTTAAAAACTCCGTATTATTTTTTGACTCTACAACATGGCTGAACGCCCCTTTCCTTGGTAGACTTGCGGCGGAAAATTGGCTGGGAGGAACCAATGACTTACGTCGTCACCGAAAACTGTATCAAATGTAAATACACCGATTGCGTGGAAGTATGTCCGGTGGACTGTTTCCATGAAGGGCCAAATTTTTTGGTCATTGATCCGGACGAGTGCATTGACTGCACCCTCTGCGAACCTGAGTGTCCTGTTAATGCAATTTATTCCGAAGACGATCTGCCGGAGGACCAGGAGCAGTTCATTGCTCTGAACGCTGAATTAAGTCCACTGTGGCCAGTGATCAGCGAAATGAAACCGGCTCCCGCTGATGCCAAAGATTGGGAAGACGTGCCCAACAAACTGGAACACCTGGAACGTTAAGAAGTGTCCAACCTGCATATCATCACTTATGGTGACGATCCACTGCGCAGGCTTGCAGAGCATATTGTTGAAAAGCATCACGCTGCATTACCCAACCTCACAGATATTGTCGTTCTGTTGCCTAATTCTCAGGCCGCCACCCGTTTTCGGCAACTTTTACTCGACGCTGCCGCCAGCCACCATCACTCGGCACTATTGGGGCCGAATATCGATACACTGCCACGCTGGATCAGCCAGCAATCACCCAGTAAACGACCAGTACTTTCTGAACACCAGCGCGAGCTGATGCTGGTAGAGGCACTGGTCGGCCACAAATATCTTTACGGTGAAGGGAATCCCTGGACACTGGCCGACAGCCTGCTGGCTCTGTTTGACGACTTGGGCTCCACCCACCTTAGCCTGCCTGAGTCACTGGAGCAGTTTCTCGACACGCTGGGCACCGCTTATGGTCTGAACAACAAAAACCACGACAGCCTGTTTGGCGAGGCCCGACTGGTGCATACCCTATGGCAGGCCTGGCAGCAGGAAATGCAGCAAAATGGCGTCATTGACCGACATACAGACTACACGCTGAGGCTCGCCAGCAGTCGTGAAACCCTGCCTGACAATCTCGTTTTTTACATCGCTGGCCTGTCCCGGCTTTCCTCCGCTGAGGCACAGTGGCTTACGCCGTTACTGCAACAAGAGCGCGCCTTTTTATTGTTACAACGTTCAGAGGAACAAACCGGCGTTGATTATCACCCGGATGCCGTCGCACAACAGTTATTGCGGGCTATCAATTTACCGCCCGAACCAGCAGATACAGCTTTCTCGCATACAGACAGCGAGTACACACGCTGTCTGGACAGTGTGTTCAGCAACAGTGAATCTCCATTGCGTACCCGCGCCCACAATCTGGCCCGGGATATTCCGAAAAGTCCCCTATCTGCAAACCTGTCCATCTTCGATGCCAACAACGCGGAAAAAGAGGCACAGGCTATTGATGTGCAAGTGCGACTTTGGTGGAACGCAGGCAAACGTAACATCGGCATCGTCACAGAAAACCGGCGGCTGGCACGGCGGGTGCGCGCCCTGCTGGAACGCTCTGGCATAGAATTGCAGGACGCTGCTGGCTGGGCGCTGTCCACCACCAGTGCCGCAGCCACCGTAGAGCGCTGGCTGGAAACCGTGGAAGAAGATTTTGCCCACCAACCATTGCTGGACTTTCTCAAGTCACCTTTTTTATTGCCAGAGCGTAACCGCGACACACTGTTATCCTGTGTTTATCGTTTTGAACAAGGCGTGGTGCTCAAAGAAAATGTCGCGCGTAATATGACCCGCTATCGGGAACATTTGCAATATCGGCAGAATCGCCTGCCTGCCGAATTGGCCGCCGATTATAATGACATCCATTTATTGCTGGATGTGATCGAATCTGCCGCCGCACCTTTGCGTGCGTTAATCGGCAACGAAGCCGATAACAAAAAATATGCACCGACCGCATTTTTACACGCCCTTAGTGACAGTTTTACACAACTGGGGCTCAATACATCTCTGGCCGCTGATGCCGCTGGAGAGCGCATCCTCGAAGAACTGCATGCCATGCAAACAGCCAGCAATAACAGCGAGCTGCACATGTGCTGGGACGAGTTTCGCGCCTGGCTGGGGCGCACCCTGGAACGCTTTAACTTCCAGCCTCTTGCGCAATCCGGACAAGTACAACTAACCAGTCTTGCGCAAAGCAGTTTGGCTCGATTTGATGCACTGATTATCGCTGGAGCCGAAGCCGAATACCTGCCGGGCAGCCATCCTGGCTCACCGTTTTTTAATGATGGCGTGCGTCAATCCCTCGGATTAACCCCTCATACACAACAATTATCGGAAAAATTCTACCACTTTCGCTGTCTGCTGGAATCTGCTGACACTATTTTGCTCACCCGTCGCAGCGAACAGGACGGCGAGGAGATTATTCCCTCCCCCTGGCTGGAACGGCTACAATCCTTTCATCAGATTGCCTATTCCGACCGGCTCATCAACACCTCGCTGACAGAACTTGTCAACCGGGCGGACATGCAGATCACACACCCTGCCGAGCCTATGCCTCAGCCACTGCCTGCCAATCCCACCGTTCGTATTTCCAGCGAACTTTTTCCCACACATTTATCGGCCAGCGGCTACCAGCAGCTCATCAACTGCCCGTATCAGTTTTTTGCAGCGCGCTGCCTGCAACTGGAAGCACCCGACAGCATTCGTGAAATGCTCGCCAAGGCAGACTATGGCGAGCGGGTACATCTCAGCCTGCAAGCGTTTCACGAAAACGTACACGATCTGCCCGGGCCATTTGATGCAACAATCACCCGTGACAATAAACCCGCAGCCATTAAATGCCTCAACGAAATTGCCGCAGCCGTTTTTGCCCGTGATCTTGAAGACAACTTTTTACACCGTGGCTGGCTTAGGCGCTGGCAGGAAATGATTCCTGCTTACATTGAGTGGCAACTTGAACGACAACAACAGTGGCGGGTGAAATCCACGGAACTGAACGTCACCCGAGAACATGGACAGATAACGCTTCGTGGTCGTCTTGACCGGATCGATGCAGGCATTGATGCTGACTCCGGCGCCCCCATTGTTGGCATTATTGACTACAAAACCGGCAGTATTCCCAAAAATGCTGATGTACTCAGTGGTGAGTCCGTGCAACTACCCTTTTATGCTCTGCTGGCAGAACACATGGGGAGCGAAACCATCACTCAAGTCGAATATCTTGCGCTGGATACGGCCACTAAAAAAGGAGCCTCCCCAATAGTGAAAACGGCAGGGGCGCTGGAAACAGAGACACTGGACACACTGGTGCAAAACACCGCCGCACGACTGGACCTGTTGGTGAATCAAATGACGACGGGAACCCCCATGCCAGCCTGGGGTGATGAAATTACTTGCGGATATTGTCAGATGTCGGGTATTTGTCGCCGGGAAACCTGGCAGGATTTAGCTGAAAACGGATAAGGAGTTGTTCTAACTGAGAGAAGATATCCGAGGCGGAACGAGCGAAGGCGGCACATCCCAGTAACCGCCTCCGTTTACCTCCGTACTGGTCAATCCTTGACCACGTCGATCCTTCGACAATATTCCATTCCGATCCTTGCCACTTTCCTTGTACTTGCCCCGGAGAGCAATCTGCGGAATCGAGGTCTATAATACCAAATCATCACTTCATCACAAGTCTTTATAAGTAGCACTTTCAATACCACTTTACATGATAAAGATAGCAGGATTTACACTTACCCTGAAAAAACAAAGGGTTATAAAGTGATCAACAGTCACACACAAGCACAAGCACGGAGAAGGGACTACGAGCTTTTCAGAAATCCCCTACAAACCAACGGCTCCTGTTTTCACTGAATACACCGACGAAAAAGGGCAAAAAAACAGAGGGGGGCAATTTTCAAACAACTGCTCAGGTAATGATAACGCCATCATCCTAAATTAATCAGTTAAACCGTAGCGAGTAGCGAGAGCGACTAAGGTGCGGAAGATAAAGCGTTTTTCAGGTTATTTTGGACGAAAGCGTATCTCCCATACAGTGAGTTCAACATGTTCTGAAAAATGCTTTAGATTAGGATCATGGCAAAGATAACAGTAGAAACGCTGACTGTGCCTCGCTCTTCACAACAATAGCTCAGCGTTAATATCACTTTGGATACCAACGGTGGCACCCAAGCATTAGAACGGGAAACAGGCAAAACTGCTGGCATTAATGCGATTGCTCTCAGCGCACCGGAAACCCAATCGGTTTATCACTCATTCACGATGTTCATACCACCACCGAACACAAGCAAGTCGCGGGGGTGGCGTTTGTTTATCGCTCTCAGCTATCCCCGCTTGCGGACAGACCCCTCTCTGATTATCTCTAATTTCAGCTGGCACTTGCCTAACACCTAATACAAATACGCTGCACCAGCACCGGATGCATTGTCATTCGCACCAGCAGTATCCGCACCATGGGTAATGCCGATGGTATTACTGTTCTCCAAAAAAGCCCCCACCGCCAGGGTGTTGCTATCACTGCTCAAGGCCACTCGGGTGCCGAAGCTACCAAGCGTTCCAGTATTGGGGGCTTTGATATAGGCCTGTTGGAACCAACTATCATCACTGCGGCTAAACATGTATACCGCCCCGGCAAAGTCGAATGAATTATCCTCCTCACCAGTTCCATCGGTGCTGATACCCGTGGCATTGCTGTCTTCCCCGTCAGCCCCCACCGCCAGGATATTGCCATCGTTGCTCAAGGCCACTGATCTGCCGAACTTATCATCAGCCTCAGCGTTAGAGGCCTTGACATAGGCCTGTTGAAGCCAACTACCGCCACTACGGCTAAACACATACACCGCCCCGGCAGCGTCTGCCGAATTATCCGCCTCACCAGCTCCATTGCCATTGGTACCGATGTTTTTGGCATTGCTGTCTTCCTCCCAAGCCCCCACCGCCAGAGTATTACCATCACCGCTCAGGGCCACTGATCCGCCGAACAGATCATTAGCCTCAGCGTTAGAGGCTTTGACATAGGCCTGTTGAGCCCAGTTGTTGTCACTGCGGCCAAACACATACACCGCCCCGGCACGGAATGCTGAATTATCCTGCTCACCGGCTCCATCGGTGCTGATGCCAGTGGCATTACTGCCCTCTCTGAATGCCCCCACTACAAGGGTATTGCCATCACCGCTCAAAGCCACTGATGTGCCGAAAAAATCATTAGGCTCAGCATTGGAGGCCTTGATATAGGTTTGCTGGGACCAGCTACCACTACTACGACGGATAAACACGTACGCTGCTCCAGCCTCAAAACCGTACCCACCATTGGTTCTAATGGTGCCTTTCCCTGTAGCCCCCACCGCTAGGGTATTGCCATCGCTGCTCAAGGCCACTGATGTACCAAACTTATCATCAGCCTCAGTGTTAGAGGCCTTAACATAAGCTTGTTGAATCCAGTTACCGCCACTGCGGCCAAATACATACACCGCCCCGGCACCGAATGCTGAATTATCCCCTTCACCGGTTCCATCGGTACTGATGTTTTTGGCAGTGCTATTTTCCTCCCTAGCCCCCACCGCCAGAATATTACCATCACCACTCAGAGCCACTGATCCGCCGAACCGATCACTAGCCTCAGCGTTAGAAGCCTTGAGATAGGCTTGCTGGGACCAACTGCCAGCGTTGCGACTGAATACATACACCGCTCCAGCATTTACTGCCGAATTATCTCCCTCACCGACCCCATCGGTGCTGATGCCAGTGGCGTTGCTCTCTTCTCCGAAAGCTCCCACTGCCAAGGTGTTGCCATCGCTACTCAAAACCACTGATACGCCGAAAAAATCAGAAGCCTCAGCATTTGAAGCTTTGACATACCCAATGGCGGATAACACGCCTCCCAGAGTACTTACTTCATTGGAATTGCTACAAAAATTACTGTTACAGGCCTGTAATAAATACCGGGCATTGCCCCAATCCTGGCGATGTACGGCAATATCCAGTGTACTTGAAGTGGTGGTGATATCCGCACCTCGCTGGGTAAAGCCCGAGGCACCATCAGGATTTTCCATCAATCGATAATAAGTAGCGTTTTGCACCGCTGGCCAGCTGAATTGCAGTTGTTTGATGCCAAAATCAAGCGAAAGCACTGCTGCATTCAGTCCAGTGGAATTTCCCTCCACAATTTTAAACTCATTGATGCTTGACCATGACCCTGAGTACCCTGACGCCCCAACAATTTTTAATTTAACGTATCGGGCTTCCAAAGTCGTAAATGAAGATGAGATAGGTTGCGACGTAGATGTATTATTACTGTGATCCACAATGAGCGAACCAGCCACTTCATTTTCAACATCGGTCAGGCTTGTGCTTGCATAAACATAATACTGATACGCTCTATTCTGGTAGGTCCATAACTCAGTTCCTTCAATAGACTTGTTTTCGCCGTAATCAATAATCACCCATTGTGGAAACCCGCTTGCAGACCACCTGAAATCATTGGACGTGTTTCCGTCAATCACTTTAACCGCCTCGTTGCCCGTTTGCTCTGCACTTTGACTAATGACAGATGAGGCAACGTCAGGGATGTCGTCGTCAGTGATCGTAATGGTATCGGTGATGATGGTGCCCAGCGTAGCGTTGGTCGGGTTATTTAAAGTGACAATGACAGTTTCATTGCCTTCATCCAGAGTGTCATCAATTGCCGTTAACGTTGTCTGAGCAGAGGTATTCCCGGCAGGAATGGTGATAACATCAGATTTGGAATAATCAACACCCGCAGTAGCTGTACCGGTATAAATCAGATCGACCGTTACCGGAAACCCAGCTGCTTCGCTTAATGTCACAGTCACATCAGCGCTACCTGTGGCTTCATCCATTGATGAGGCACTGAGGCTCAATGTGACACTGGGAGTGCCAGATATTTGGACCATTTCTATCTCATTGATACTCACCCAATTACCGCCATACCCGGATGCACCCACTACTTTCAGTTTGACATAACGCCAAGGGTACCCACTTGTCGTATCGGAAACAGGCTGAGTGGATGAAGTATTCGTACTTCGATCAATGATAAGCGCCGAATTGTCTTCATTCTGCACTAAAGACAGATCGTCAGAAGCCCAGACAATGTATTGATAGGCTCTGTTCTGATAAGTCCAAAGATTAATCGTATTATAAGGAGCAGGAGTAACGCCCATATCAATAATCACCCACTGAGGAAACC
>JAKISS010000095.1 GCA_021648485.1 Gammaproteobacteria bacterium | reverse complement strand
CAGATATTCTGCATTGTAAATCAATTTTTTTGAAGTGGTTAATGTTAATTGGTTTTTAGAACACGACCAGATTCCTTCAGTGCTGGTTGTTTCTTTATTTTCATATGCACCAGGATTCCATGTTTGATGCTTCAAAATAAAGGTATTATTTTTTAAAAGATTCAGATGAGTGATTTTTTCGCCTCCTCCACTGGTTGTATATTTTTCTTCAAGCTTAAGGCAGCTGCTGCATGCCGTTGTTGTAACTAACAATAATATTACAAAAAATATATTATGTTTCATGTTTAATCTCGTTTAATATTTTTTTATATAAATTTTAGGGTTATTTATTTAATGAATGAGTTTCGCCCAAACCATTGCCACTGCCAATTTGAAAGTGCCAGTGATCCCTACCAGTGCCACTAAAATCTTCATAAATACCATGAGTGAAACCTGCTTTTTTGGCAGCAGTTAATGCCTTGGAGTGTGTTAATTTATTAAATTTCGTTCCTGCGACATCAATGGCCAGATTTTTTCCATGGAAGCTGCCTTTGCTATGCCCCGTTGGTTCAGAGCCACCTGTAATAATGACTGTCTTTAAGCCACATTCATCTGCAAATGTTGCAAGCGCTGAAAGCGTAGCCCCGGTAGGCAAGTGTGTTTTGGTACCATTTAGTTGTATTATCGTACCTTTTATTGTTTTGTAAGCGGGGTATAGCTTGTTAGTAGTTATTAGCTTTATTGGGGTATTTGATTCTGACATTATAGATATCTCTTGTTTGTGAATTAATAGATTCTTGGATAAAAAGTATTATGTTGTCCTCGCTCGTATCAAAGCTTGGTACATACCTTTTTGCCAGTGATTAACGAACGGAGAAGTATCTTCCCCAGGTTGTAGAAGAACACTCTGGATAATTTCACTATCCAGATCTGTCTGCTCCATATGCTTAATTTGCCGCAAGACTGTACCCAACAGCTCAGCCGCCTTAATTGCATAACGCTTAGCTAAATTGAAGTTTTTAAAGTGTTTTTTAACTCTTTGTTTATCCACTTCAGTCCAGTTTTCAGGTGGAAAAACATAGTATTCAAATTCACCTGGCTCTCTATCATCATCTGCATGGTAAGTTGCGAAAATCCACTGTTCTATGAAAAAACGGTCATTATCTGTATAAGGCTGGATGATTTGTTCTTCTGCCTTTGTTGCAAAGGTATGCATTTTACCATCCATATTGCAGTCGCGACATGCTGGAATCAAGTTGTGAGGCAGAACAGAAAATTGAGGGAAATGCGTTTTAGGCAAAAAATGGTCCAAGTTGCGTGGAGTACCTATCCCCCCACAAAATGGACATTTTTCTTTTGCGGCATTTAACAAAGCATCATAAATTTTTCTGGCTGGCTTTTTCTTTGGAGAAAAATATTGTTCGTAAATTTTGATTAGCTCATTTTTTGTCAAGGTATTGATAACAACAGGATCGATATTTCCATCAGTGTTAATAGGCAGGATAGTATATAATTTCCCGGTGTCTGCCGCACCTAAATATTGAACCCCTACCGCTGTAAGAGCAGTCTTTTCAGATGTCAGCAACTGTCTTAGTACGGCATTCCCAGTAATTCCGGTAACACATTCATCAAGTGTTTGCTCAAAGCTATGTTGAGGCTCACTCAGCCGCATCATAATTATTACTCCTATCACGATTAGCGATGAGTGCTTTTAAAATGGCTTTGCCTTCAAACCCAAGTTGATTATCGTAGTCGGTAACTATCTCTTCGTAAGTTCTGCCTGTTTCAACAGATTTAACAAGAATATCGTGAAATCCTGAGCGTTCAACCTCAAGGTTGAAAACTTCGCTGGTTAATACCCCAACATTTTCGGCGAAGGTTTCAATGCCTGGGCGGCTAGTCGTGACACTTTCACCTACACGATAAATTTTCCATACACAGGAATACGGTATTTCCTGCAAAACCACAGGCGAATGTGTCGCGATGATAGCGACTCCGTTTCGATCATGAAGTAAATCGGCAAGCGTGCGCACAAACGCTGATAACAGTGGAGGGTGCAAATGACTCTCAGGCTCATCCAATAGCACAATCGCTTTGAAGGTCACTAATTGTTCGGTGGTATTCCCCATTCTTCGAGTCTTTTAAACCAATATAGAAATAACAGGTTCCTTTGGCAGGATCAGGTTGTTCTAGGGGAGGGGTGAATGGGTCAAAAGCACTGAAAGAAACTGACACAAGGTTGCTGAAATAATCATCCGAAATTTCATTGTTATGCCATGTTTCTGTATCGATAAACTTGGATTTGGTATTTGAACTTTGTCGATCTGTAATAGTTTCAATCATTCCATTTAACAAAGTTGTTTTGCCGACTCCATTTCGGCCAATAATCGCATGAATATTGGTGCTAGGGGTGGAGCCCACTTCCACATCGAAATTGAGGTTTATGCTTTTAAAGTGTTGTGTTTCAGGTCTGCTAAACATAAATTTAAAATCGGTGAGTTCAGCTTTACCTTTGAGGATTCGGGCATACTGTCCTTTTACAACAGAAAGGCTGACGACGCGAAGTAAAGAAGCGCTAAAAACCTCTTCATCTTTTATATCTTTAATTATGTCAGGTCGTTCAACAATATCGTTCAGTGCCAATAAAATCTGTTTGCCTGGGGGATTAGGTAAAGATGCTATATTGTGATAGAACTCAGCAGTTTGGCCTAGCGCGAAGAATTCATTGTCTACACTTTCAAATCTGTCAGGTAATTTGGTATAGGTGTCAGTTTCTATTGTTTGCCCTTTAAATCCAATCTTGATCGCACCAATATTATGGAACTGACCATTTTTATCATGGAGTGACATGTGAAACATGGTGATAAATGAATAGTCATTCCAAAGATTCACTTTGAGATAAACCGTATTGTTGCCGTTATCTGGCAACGAAGTGTTTTTGGGTAAAATACAAAATTCCATGTTCAATAATTTTCCTGAATACAAGTGTAAATTTTAGTCAATGAACTAATATCTGGATAAGTGATACTTCACCAAATTCAAACGTGCTGTATTATCGTTTTTTCAGTACTGCTTTTATCGATGGTTAGATTTTCCACTTCGTCACTATGGCCATATTAGTGTTAGGTTCCCAAGTTTCTGGCCAACGTTAGGCCGGGTGTTTTGTATGGCAACATTTAACCTAAATTAATCAGTTAAACCTACTGCGAACACCTAATGCACAGAATCTAAAGTGTTTTTCAGAACATGTTGAACTCATCGTATGGGTGATACGCTTTCGTCCAAAATAACCTGAAAAACGCTTTATCTTCCGCACCTTAGTCGCTCTCGCTACGGTTTAACTGATTAATTTAGGTTTAATCAGAGATTTTTCAATAATGGCTTATTTATTTGGGCATGGTAGTTCTCCTTGGCTCAAGGTGATCATATTTTCATCAATTTGTTATGCTGCTTGCCAACACTTTTTTGAATAGACCGAAGGAATAGGGTTTGTATCCGGCATTTCGGGATTACCTCGACATTATTTATCAAATATGAATCAAGCGCTAAAAATGCCCAAATGAAAAAAACCAATGACTTTTACCGCAAAGGATGTAAAGAAAAACAAATTCCAGTTTTCGCGTTCCTTCGCGCCCTTTGCGGTTAAATATGAATTTAACCTAAATCCTGCAAGTGCTCGTACTCACAGAGCGCAAGCTCTTTTAGCCTTTAATTTACGTTTAAGTTAGCAAATAGCGTCGATTTACAGCCTACAATAAGCGAAAAACCCAACTGAGCTTAATGAAATTAAGGATGGCTCGTATTCTCCATGCATTTTCGACAGACCAGAGTGTGCCCCACATGACGTGCCCGTCCCTCGATACTGATTACCCAGGGGCGCAGCTGCCAGGGTGGTCGGTGTCGTACATGCTGAGCGTGACCGCAGGCGAGGTCTGCCACCCAGTCGTCGTGCTCGTCCCGATGAAAACCAATAATGGCCCGCTTAAATGTCATAGCCGCTGATCCCATGAAGAATAGGGTTACAATAGCAGACTGTCGTGGATATCAGATCGTTGATGGAGAAATCAGTATTACTGAACAATGCCAACCCGCCAGGCACAGGAATAATCCTGATTCCCTGCTGCATATTTCCTCACTGTTACTGTTTTTACTGGTCTGCGCCGGTTATTTTGCTGTGCCCCTGTGGGACAGCGATTTCTGGTGGCATATCGCCAGTGGCCGCGAAATTCTGCAAAACGGCATCCCTGATACTGATCCTTTTGGTGTGTTTTCATCCACTGATATCGTGCGTAATGACACTGTACTCAAAGGCCAGTGGCTGGGGCAGATGGTGCTTTTTTCAGTATTTGATGCCGGTGGTGTGAATGCTGTGGTGGCCTTCCGGGTGCTGGTGTTGCTGGCTTGTGTGACTCTGGTGTGGTGGCGTTGCCGCTGGCTGGGGGTTGGGCCGCTGGCGCTGTGGCTGGTGTTGATCCTGGTGGGTCTGAACGCTGGAAACTTTGGGGGTGAACGCCCGCAATTGTTGTCATTTTTATTTGCCGCGCTGTTTTTTGTGGCCATTGATCTGGCGGAAAAAAACCGGCGCTGGTTGTTTGCTCTGCCGGTGATTACAGTGTTGTGGGCAAACAGTCATGGTGGCGTATTGCTCGGCGTGGCCCTGCTGGGGTTGTGGACACTGCTGGGGTTGCTGGATGCGAAGGCGGGGTGGCAGGAAAAGCGTCCATGGTTATTGGCGACGGGCGCAGTGGTGCTGGCTTCGTTGCTGACCCCTAACGGTCTGCAAACGTATTTGTATTTACTGGATCTCGAAGGCAGTGTGTTGCAGGCACGGACTTCGGAATATATCAGTGCATTCCAGCTTTATACTCTGGGTTATGTCTGGCAACAGGTTTGGGTGGTTGCTTTTTATGTTGTGGCGCTGGTGGCGGCAGTATCGATGTTTCAGCGCAGGCAGTGGCGGTATTTGGCAAGTACGGTTTTTCTGGGTGCGATCAGTGCCTCATCGTTCCGGTATTTTGTGTTTTTTATTTTTCTGTGCGCACCTTATATTGCCTGGGCTGTGCAGGACGCATTGAAAAATCTGCCGGAGATGAAGCAGGGTGTGGTACGCATCGGTCAAGGGGTGTTGCTGCTTTCATTGGTTGGGTTGTTCATCGTGGGCTTGTGGCGTGGCACGGTTTTTCGTGGTGGTTTTTACCAGGAACTTTACCCGGTGGAAATGGCGGATTTTGTACTGGAAAATAATTTACGCGGGCGGGCATTCAATAATATGGAGTGGGGAGGCTATTTGTTGTGGCGGTTGGTGCCGCAGGTGACGCCGTACATTGACGGGCGCATGCTGGATGAAAAGCGTTTCCCGCCGTACACCAATATTTTGTGGGCAACACCACCGGGCATACAGTGGTTTGAACACGAAAACTTTCAACTGGTGATGATGCCGTATCATGGCCGTTATGATCCGCAACGTTACAAATTGCTTGACTATCTGCGTGCGCAACCAGAGTGGTTACTGGTTTATCGTGATGCCAAAGGCGTGGTGTTTTTGCGCGATGACAGAAGGAAAAATAACTAAAAGTGGAGGCTGAACTCTATCGCCAGATGCGAGATCTGGAAGACCGTCACTGGTGGTTCGTGGGGCGACGCGCCATTGTTGCATCGTTATTGCGAAGCAGCGGTTTGCCCGAAGGTGCGCGTATGCTCGACCTCGGCTGTGGTACCGGCGGTAATCTCTCCATGTTGTCGGAATTCGGACAAGTGGTGGGAGCAGAGCTGGATGAACACGCCGCACAACTGGCGAGTGAACGAGGATGTGCTCCCATTGTGCGTGGCACATTACCGGATGGACTACCATTGGATACCGGGGTGTTTCATTGTGTGACTTTGCTGGATGTGCTCGAACATATTGATGATGATCGTGCCACACTGGAAACAGTCAACAGGTTATTGGCACCCGCAGGGCAACTGTTAATCACTGTGCCGGCTTTTCCCTTTTTATGGGGGGCGCATGATGTGGCGCATCATCATCAACGGCGTTATCGCGCCAAAGGCCTGCGGCAGTTGTTGGAAATGACGGGCTACGAGATAACAACATTAAGCTATTGCAACACCTGGTTGTTTCCTGTTGCAGCCGTGGTACGTTTGTCGCGCCGCTGCTTTCCCGGTAGAGAGGGCGATAGAGGCGCTGGTGCCGAATTAAGCCTGCCACCTGCACCGGTCAATACCCTGCTGGCGGCAGTGTTTGCCAGTGAGCGACATCTGTTGCGTATGGGCTTACCCTTTGGTGTGTCGCTGGTGGTGTTGGCGAAGAAGCCGCATTGATGCTGAAGCCTATGTTGCGTTTTGCCGTCAGCGGAGGACTGGCAACCGTTATTCATGTGGGGGTATTTGTCTTCCTGGTGGAAGGGTTTGCGTTACGCCCGGTGCTGGCAGCGGCTCCGGCCTTTGTATTTGCTCTGTTTGTTTCCTATGGTATGAATTATCACTGGACGTTTTCCGCATCAGCACCGCACCGAATTATGTTACCCCGGTTTGTGGTGGTGGCTCTGCTGGGACTGGTTCTGAATTTAGGCATCACTTATGCGGTAGTCGATGTGGCGCACTACTGGTATGGTTATGCCCTGTTGCTGGTTGTGTTATTAGTGCCGCTGACGACATTTTTACTGAGTAAATTCTGGGTATTCAACGAACGGGATAATGGCTGATGGCCGATGAAATAAAAAATACCGATGTCGCTTACCGACTTTCTGTTGTTGTACCCGTATTTAATGAAGAAGCGGTATTGCCGGAATTTCACCGGCGTTTGGTCTGTGTGCTGGACAAACTGTCGGCGCAAAGCGAAATCATTTACGTGAATGATGGCAGTGTTGACGGCAGCCTGCATGAAATTCGTCGCTTAAAGACGGAAGATGCCCGTATTGCTATCGTTGATCTCAGTCGCAATTTTGGTAAGGAAATTGCCATGACCGCAGGCTTTGATCATGCGCACGGTGATGCCGTGGTGGTAATTGATGCCGACCTGCAAGACCCGCCCGAACTGATTCCGGAAATGATTAAACACTGGCAAGGGGGATATGATGTGGTATATGCACAGCGAACATCCCGTGCCGGAGAATCGGTATTTAAAAAAACTACAGCTCACTTATTTTATCGCCTTATGCAAAAACTCAGCCGGGTGGACATTCCACGGGATGCCGGTGACTTTCGCTTATTGAGTCGTCGGGCAGTGGATGCTCTGGCTGGTCTGCGTGAACAGCACCGTTTTATGAAAGGTCTGTTTGCCTGGATTGGTTATCCGCAAAAAGCCATTCCGTATCAGCGTGATTCGCGCCACGATGGAAAAACCAAATGGAGCTATATTGGGTTATGGAACTTTGCCATTGAAGGCATAACATCATTTAGTACGGTACCGTTAAAAGCGGCGACGTATCTTGGTGTGTTAACGGCATTGGGTGCTTTCTTGTTTGGTATGTTTATTGTGTTGCAGACATTGTTTTATGGAAACCCGGTGCCGGGTTATCCATCCCTGTTGGTAGTGGTACTGTTTCTCGGTGGAATTCAACTAATGGCATTGGGCGTGATTGGTGAATATCTTGGTCGCATGTTTGATGAAACCAAAGGCCGTCCACTGTATTTGATCAATGCCTATGAAGAAGCGCGGGATAAAAAATAATCGGCCAGGATTTTGTAATATTATTGGATTTTCAGGCATGGTTAAACTACTTAAAATGGAAGTTGTGTATGAAATCTGAGATCAACTTTTCTAAATTATCGGTTAAAATAAAATGAGAGAAACCAATAGATATAGCGCTATTCATTCAGGAATAAGGGAGCTAAATTTTTGTGGCACTGATTTCAACCCTGATGTACATTCACTTTCATGGGAATTTTTGATTTCCAGACATTATGGTGGAGTAATAATTTTACCATCAAGTAACGAAAAGGGGTTTGAAATAGCTAAATATTCGTCTTCTGTGGTTGATGTTAAGGATGATGGTGTAACAGTGGATGATTTGTGGGATTGTACAAAAGAACATTATGGATTGACAGCAGCGACAGGGATTATTGGAGCTGCCAGTATTCCTATTAAAAAAATAAAATTAGGGCACTATGTCGCGCCTGGATCAAGTAAATATACTAATCTATCAAGTCATATTGGTGTTAAGTTCTTTCCTAGGGCTGTCCTTCGTTCGGGTTCTGCCAGTGCAAAAGCAGCTAAGGCTACATTCGGAACAATTAGAGTATTTGGAATCATAGGTCGTGCATTGCCCTTTGCTGCTATTGGTCTAGCTGTATATGACATTATTAGTATTGGACAATGTGTTTACAAAAAAAGCTAGAAATACGACGATGCCTGAAACAAACGTAACACGGGAGGCAGTTATACAGGATGTTATTGACATTTTTATCGAAACATTAGGTTTTCTTGACGAGGATGAAAAAATATCTGTGAATGAAAATACTCATATCATAAAGGATTTTAATGTTGTTGATATTGATTCAATGGCATTCGGTATCGCGTTGGTAAAGCATTTTTCAGTAAAGCCTGATCTTGAAGAATGGGGGCAAGCAGCCCACATTTACGAAGTTGCTGATTTATTCATTAAATATATGAATAAAAATCCTTAACAAAAGAATCCGGCGGACAGTTTAAAGCAGAAATACGTGTCATTATAAGCTGCCGCTGACTTTGGCGTTATGTGTAAAAAATCATCAAGGGGAGTGCTTTATGGAAAATAAAATAAGCTTTTCTGGTAAAAAAGCTTGGGATGCAAATAGAGATAGCATGTCCTTTCAAGTCGAGGTTAATGGAAAGAAAGCACGCTGTTTAATATCACGGGAAGCCCTTGAAGATAACTATGGTGCAGATAGAGTAACGATAAATCAGGCCTTTGATACTAATAAAAATAAAATAGAAGCTGTAGCGATAAAAATTATAAATCGAGGTCAAGTAGACAAAAATGGTGAGTATTTAATAAGATCTCAAGGCGTATAGAATATGTCAGATAATCAAAATCAGTTAAACAAAGATGAAGTAAAAGATGGTGAGCTTCTTGATGAAGGGCATGAATCATATGAAATTGAGTCCATTATAAATCTCTTAAAGGGAGTAACTGAACCGCTTGCTAAAGGGCAGGAGGTCGCTGAAAAAGAAGCAACAAAAAGGGCAGAAATTCAAGCAGGAGTAGCCACTAAAATAATATATGGTGTCATATTAGTAGCTGTTCTTATCGTTGGGTTAGCAGCGATAGCGTTGTGGAAGGAGAATAGCAATTTGGCTGAGAAGTTGGTTATAGCTCTGCTGGCATTCTTGGGTGGGCTAGGTGCAGGCAAGGCGGCATCGAAAGTTGGATAAAATGATGGCACTATCCAGGCCCGCTTTTCCCCGTTATCCGATTAATAGCATTCAGCTTGCTGTTGTATTACTTATCCTGGCTGTTTTGTATTCCACATCTTCCGTGGCAGATTCAATGAGATGTGGTAATCGTTTAGTGACAACAAACGATACCAAAGCAGAGGTGTTGATTCGGTGTGGCACGCCTGACTGGCGTGATCAGTGGTCCGAAAAGTTCATCGAAGACTTTGCCGGGTTACACGAACGGCGTATTTCCATGGCGCGTGAACGGTGGATTTACAATTTTGGCCCTCAAAAATTTTTGCGTTTTCTCGTATTTGAAAATGGTAAACTCAAGACGATTTCCACGGGTAGCCATGGTTACCGCAAAGGCAGTCGCTTACCTGCCCATTGTGATACCGATATATTGGACACAGGGTTAAGTCAATATGAAGTGTTGCAACGTTGTGGTGAGCCATTTTTTAGAGACTCCCGGACCGAAGAGGTGTTTAGTCGTATTTCGGGAGGAAGTCGTCGCCTGGTGGAACACCGTATTGATGAGTGGACATACAACCTCGGGCCAACCCGTTTTATGCGCATTTTAACGTTTAATAATGGCCGTCTGGAAGAGATTGTCTCTGGCAGTAAGGGGTTTTGATCATCTGTCTAACATCGTGATTCAATAATGTCGCGTATCTCATTGTCGGTTAACACAATCGGGTTGGTACGCATGCTGCCACCGCGACAACCGGCGACGATGCTGTCCACATCTGATGCCTGAACGCCATAGTGACCCAGCCGGGGAAGCTTCAGTCGTTGGGTCCATTCATGCAGTGTTGTTATCAATGCTTCCTGTGCCTGAACATCGGTCAATTCCGTATCAGGATTCAACAAACAGCCAAGTCGCGCATATTTTTTGAGCGCAGAATTGTCCGGTTGGCGTTGGTGCAGGCTGCGGATATTACCCTCAGTGGCTGCGGCAACTAATGTGCCGCATACAACGCCGTGAGGAATGGGGAAATAAGCGCCGAGTGGTGATGCCAAACCATGCACAGACCCTAGACCCACCTGCGCCAGAGTAATACCGGAAATCAGTGCGCCATAAGCGATACCGGCACGGCCTTGCCTAGCTGTCTTGCTGTCACCTCCCTCCCAGGCTGCAAAGAAATGGTGAGTCATTGCTTCCAGGCCGCTCCATGCCAGAGCATCTGTCAATGGGTTGGCGCGACACGATAGATACGATTCCAATAATTGAGTGAAGGCATCCATGCCGTTGGCGGCAATCAGTGTCGGCGGGCAGGAGGCCAGTAACAGTGGATCGACAACGGCAATCGCGGCCACCAGGTCGGGATGGCGAAACGATTTTTTAAAACCATTACGCCCTTGTTGACTGAGCACGGCATTCATTGTGGCTTCGCTGCCTGTACCGGCGGTAGTGGGTACCGCAATGAAGGGTATGGCCGGGCCTTTATAGTCAAGGCCTTCACCGACACCTTCCAGATAATCCATGACCGAATTTCCTTGTGGCAGGAGTCCGGCAATGGCCTTGGCCGCATCCAGTACACTGCCGCCACCAATGGCCAGGACGCTGTTAATCCCGGTCTGGTGAAATTGTGCCACAATCTGATC
>JAKISS010000094.1 GCA_021648485.1 Gammaproteobacteria bacterium | reverse complement strand
TTGACATCAAGGTTGTACCAGAGAATAAGCCGGAAATCAGTGGCGATAACGAAACAACCTCGACCATCCTGACTCTGGATTCCAGTACCAGCCTGAAGCCCACCCTGGAAGGTATCATAGGCAGAAAGGCGCAGATTGCTTCAGTGACATCACCCACCGATGCCATGGACTATCTTGCCACTCACGATGTCAATATCATAATCACAAATTCGAGTGACAATCTCAAGGAAGACCTGGCCTTCGTCAAGGTAACCAAAGCCAATTATCCGCAAATTCTTTCAGTGGTGATTACGGAAGAGGCAGACTCACATCGTGTGATCAGTTTAATCAATGAAGGACAGATTTACCGTTACCTCATTAAACCCGTCAACCTGGGGTTATTGAAAATTTATCTGTTGTCAGCTCTGCGCTATCAGAAAAAACTGTTACTACAACCGGAATTGGCAATACGACATCAAGTCGCTGAAATCCAGGATGAGGAAGGGCGCAAGCTTAGTGCTTCGTTGTTCCAGCGACTGCGTTCTTTTTTTGGCGGCCACGCAAGCCCCATGGGGTGATCTCGATTTCTCCAACTCGTTACCTTCCCCCACTACAGCGACGTTGATAAATGTTCTCCGCTTCATGAGATACTCCCTGGTAATCGATGTTTAAGCGGAAACGCTCATCTATACCCATAGCGTTTGAGGTTCAGGTAATGGAAAAAACGGTCTCTTTTCCTGTCCGCCCTTTTGTGTCTACCTCACCCAGCGGGGTAACACACATGAATGACTCAACCATTTTTGCTGTTTTGTGACAAACGACAATGGTGGATGATAATTCTTTATTGGCCAATCCAGACAGACGAAATGCAAGATTAGTGCTATCTCCTACCAATGCAAGATTTTCGGAGCGCACACCATAATGAGATACCGTGACCGGGCCGGTGGCAATCCCCCAGCCCAGTTTCAAATGGCGTAATGTTGAAAATTTCTCTGGTAAATTGGAAAATAGCGCGATAGCTGCTTGCTGCTGAAGCAGGGCCGCATGACAGGCGCTCTGTACGACAGTTAAATCGTTCTTGTCGTTATGCTCCCAAAAAGCAAAAATGGCATCGCCTGCAAAATCTTTCACTGTGCCACGGTTTTCATGAACGATATTCGTCAACGATTCATAGAGCTGTGACAAGACCTCAAACAATAAAGAAGATTCTGTTTGTTGCACAAGAGTGGAAAAACCCCTGATGTCGGCAACAAGGTGAGTTACCGTTTCCTCTCTGGATAAAACCCGGGTGGTTTCAACCTGATTGACACCACCCGAATGATGGTGATCTGACTGCTCAGAAAAAATGACATGCAACTTTGTTGAGCCAATATGCACAAAGTCACCTGAAATCAGTTTTTGTTCTCCACCCGAGGTGATACGGACATTATTCACCCACGTCCCGTTCCGGCTGGAGTCCTTGATCGTCAGCGCATTTCCTGCACACGTAATAATTGCATGATCTCTGGATACGTTGACATCCCTGATAAGAATCCGTTTATCCGCAGGTACTCCCTGACAAACCCGTCCAATATATAATCTTTCGATGACATTTATACGGTAACAACAACCCTCAGCATCCTGCCATTCCAGACAGGGGAAGTTATGATTTTCTAGCACCATAACACCAGTATTCTCACCACAGGTTACGTTCCTTACGCAATGCAGAGTTCCCTTAATCTGAAAACTGTCTGTCAGCCATTAAAACATGTTATGGAGGCATTAAGGGGATTTGAGTCATCACCCCTTAAAAAATGACACTCCCAATACATTACATGCCTATGTATTTAACTCAGCCAGACCATAAGTTGGACGGAAAAATGCCCGTTACAGTCGCTAAATGCTGATAAAAAGTGAATCGGCTGAGTCAAGTGCAGAGGCATGATACATTATGGGATACCCCACCCCAAAAATCACAAAACCGGCCAATTACAGCACAAGTCATGTCTATTTCAGGCATTTCCAGCCAAATAAGCCGACAAATGTATTGGTTTTGCGGATAACAAAACCGCTGACCTAAGCCCTGAAACAGCCCAACACCAAAGTCGGCCTACCAGGCCCGACCGTGTTAATATTCGCCCCATGCTGACTTTTCCGAATATCGATCCCGTCGCCCTCAGTCTGGGGCCCGTTAAAATCCACTGGTACGGCATCATGTACCTGGTCGCCTTCAGTGCGGCCTGGTGGCTAGGCAAGCGCCGCGCCAGACAACCTGGCTCCGGCTGGAATGCCGAGCAAATCTCTGATGTGATCTTTTACGGTGCCATCGGCACCGTATTGGGCGGACGTATTGGCTATACCTTGTTTTACGGATTTTCCAATTTTCTCGCCGATCCTGTTTCCATCCTGCGTATCTGGGAAGGCGGCATGTCCTTCCACGGCGGCTTGCTGGGTGTGCTGGTGGCCATGTGGCTGTTTGGGCGCAAAAGCAAAAAAACCTTTTTTGAAATCACCGATTTCATCGCACCGCTAGTGCCTTTCGGCATCGGTGCGGTACGTTTTGCCAATTTCATCAATGGCGAACTGTGGGGCCGGGTCACCACGTCACAATGGGGCATGGTGTTCCCCAGTGGAGGCCCACTGCCACGCCACCCGTCACAGCTCTACGAAATGTTTCTCGAAGGCGTGCTGTTATTTGTCATCGTGTGGATTTACTCTGCCAAGCCCCGCCCTCGCATGGCAGTATCCGGCGTATTTGCGCTGGGCTACGGCAGCTTCCGGTTTTTTGTGGAATTCTTCCGCCAGCCCGATGCACACATGGGCTTTGTGGCCTTCGACTGGATGTCACAGGGGCAGATGTTATCCGCGCCGCTGATCATACTGGGCATTGTTTTACTCGTGCTGGCCTATAAAAAGCCAAAACCGGAAGAAAAGAAAAAACCAACAAAACAAAAAAAAAGAGCAACGTAGAACATCGCCCACCAGACAGATTTTGATAAAGAGTAACTGGTGGGCAGTGCCCACCCTACTTGAGAGAGTTGTATGAAACAGTACCTTGATTTAATGCGCCATGTTTATGAAAACGGCACCCTCAAGACCGACCGCACCGGCACCGGCACCCGCAGCGTTTTTGGCTACCAGATGCGTTTTGATCTGGCTGAAGGTTTCCCCATGGTCACCACAAAAAAACTGCACCTGCGCTCCATCATTCACGAACTGCTGTGGTTTTTAAAAGGTGATACCAACATCCAGTACCTGAAAGACAACGGGGTGAAAATCTGGAATGAATGGGCGGATGAAAACGGCAACCTCGGGCCAGTGTACGGTTCCCAATGGCGCAGCTGGCCTACCGCCGATGGCCGCCATGTTGACCAGATCAGCCAGGTGCTCGCACAAATCAAAAAGACCCCTGATTCACGCCGTCTCATCGTCTCCGCCTGGAATGTGGGGGAAATCGACAACATGGCTTTGCCCCCCTGCCATGCCTTTTTTCAGTTTTATGTGGCCGATGGCAAGCTCTCCTGCCAGCTTTATCAGCGCAGTGCCGACATCTTCCTCGGAGTACCGTTCAACATTGCCTCCTACGCACTGTTAACAATGATGATGGCACAGGTCACCGGACTACAACCCGGCGAGTTTATTCATACTCTGGGCGACGCACATCTGTATTCCAACCACTTGGAACAAACCAAATTACAACTGTCACGTACACCCCTGCCCCTGCCTACATTAAAAATGAACACCGACATCGACGACCTGTTTGCTTTTACCTTTGATGATTTTGAAGTCATCGATTATCAGTCCCATGAGCACATCAAGGCACCTGTCGCCGTATGACCCTGTCACTGATCTGGGCCATGGCTGATAACCGCGTCATCGGTATCGAGAACCGCCTGCCGTGGAAACTGCCTGCGGACATGAAATGGTTCCGGCAAAACACCCTGGGCAAACCCATTATCATGGGTCGTCTGACCTTTGAATCCTTTGGTGCAAAACCCCTGCCCGGTCGGCGTAACATCATTATCAGCCGAAACCCCTTGTATACTGCTGATGGCATAGAAGTCTATACATCGCTTGAGGATGCCTTGCAATCCACACAGGGCAACGAAGAAACCATGATCATTGGTGGTATGTCACTCTACAAACAAGCCCTGCCGCTTGCCGACCGCCTTTATATGACACGGATACATGCCAATATTGAAGGGGACGCCTGGTTCCCGGAATTTGATGTGCATGAGTGGCAGGAAACGGCACGCAGTGATTTTCCGGCAGATGAGAAAAACCCTCACGCATACAGCTTCATCACACTGGACAGACAACCGGGAGTCTAAACTCATGGGTAAAAAATATGATGCAATACCTGAAAAATTAGCTGCTTTTATCACTGCTCAGAAGATATTTTTTGTCGGCACCGCAGGACAAGAGGGACGGGTGAATGTTTCTCCCAAAGGCATGGACAGCTTTCGCATTCTCGATGAACACACCGTGCGCTGGCTTAACGTCACCGGTAGCGGCAACGAAACTGCTGCGCACGTACTCGAAAATCAGCGTATGACTATCATGTTCTGCGCCTTTGAGGGCAAGCCGATGATTCTGCGACTTTATGGCATGGCCTCAATGACTCAACCGCAAGATGCTGAATGGAAACAATACAGCCAACACTTTCCTGACTTGCCGGGTGCCCGACAGATTTTCACACTCAACATTGATTTGGTACAAAGCTCCTGCGGCATGGCTGTACCTTTTTATGACTACCAGGACGAACGCGACCAACTTAATCACTGGGCAGAAGTAAAAGGCACACAAGGTGTCAAACAATACTGGAAAGACAAAAATGCCGTCAGTCTTGATGGCAAGCCTACGGGCATCTGAGAAATTACCGGATCTGGATACAGCAAGGAGAACCTGATGAAAAAATTGTTATTACAAACCGCTATTGGGTGTTTGTGTCTGTCGGGCATATTGAATACACAGGCATCAGAAATGTTTCCGGAAAATATTTTTGTCACGCTCAAGGATTCCGGGGAAATTGCCCAATATGGAGGGCAATCCGTCTGGAAGGGTGACCCGGTCATGCTTTACAACGCCATCACGCCAGACAGCCAACGCCTGGTAGTCAGCAGCCCGAAAACAAACAGCATCTACGTCTTTGATGCCAGCACACACAAACGCCTGGCAAAGATCAGCGTCGGCAAAGCCCCCAAAGGTGTAAAGGTGTCGCCGGACGGAAAAGAGGCTTACGTGGCCAACGAAGCCGACGCAACGGTGAGTGTTGTTGATTTGCTCAATTACAAAACTGTCGCCACAATAAACGTTGATAAAACACCCCACAATATTCGTTTCAGTCATGATGGAAAATGGGCTTATATCACCCTGCAAGGGGGCGCGGGCCTTGGTGTCATCGACACTCAAACACGCAAGTATGTAAAAGTAATCCCAACGCCGGGGATTCCCAACCCACACAATCTGGATATCTCCAAAGATGGGAAAACAGTCTATATCCGTGACCTTAGCAACACTGTCGGCGTGTTGGACTTAAGCTCTGGAAAAATGAAAAAGGTGATTACCGTTGGACAGGGCCATGCTGGCATTGATATCACCCCCGATGGAAAATATATTTTTACCGGTGCCATTGCTGATGACATCGTGACTGTTATTGATGCGAAAAATTTAAACGTCATAAAGAAAATAAAAGTTGGCTTTGGTCCTCATGGTGTACGCAGCAGTAAAGATGGCCGCTGGCTTTATGTCGCCATTACTGCGGAAGACAAATTTATTGTGATCGACACCCAAACCTTTGACATTGTGCAAGAGTATAACCTCCCATCTTTCCCGTTCTGGATTGCCGTTAATGGAAATCCTTAAAAGACCAACCAGGTAACGTTTTATACAAAAATATTCTGTTTTACCAAAAAATGTATATGAGCCAAATCAGCAGCAGAATTTTGTAGCGTATAAAATGTATCCTACCTATCCTGAATCAGGCTTTGTGGCGATACTGTAGAACCTGAAACGTAAAAACATAACTCACAAATCAGTTTGCCATTACTGCACGGCAGTGCGCACTGTTTAGGTAATATTGCCTTTGCAAGAGAAGCTCAAAATATATTAGGGTGCGGCGGTGATACATATCACATATGTGTCTTCATGGTATGACAAATAAAAGGAGTTTTACATGTACATACGTCCCTCAAATACACGCCGCCCCTTCCAACGCCGCAACATATCAACACTTGCCTCTGCACTTGTTCTGGTTGCCGGCAGCACTCTGGTTTTATCGCAAGCACAGGCAGCACAATATTTCAAACCCGAGGCAAGCGCAGCTTTCGTACAAGCGCTAACGGGCCAGGAATTGCGCGGACAAAACAATGCTCTCATCAGCGTGACCTACGATCTCAAACAATGGCACATCAATGGAGAAAAACCTCCCAGCTATCAAAAGCTGCTCATTGGCAAACAAACCGTCACCCTGCGTGACGATGGCCGTGATGGCGATGAAAAATCAGGTGATGGTATTTTTTCCTCTTTTGTTGAATTCGATTTCAATGCCCTTTTCAGAAAACACAGGCGAATCGAAAAGTGGAAAAACGAGATAGGTAAAGAAGCTCTGCCTCCTCACTTCGAAAACAGACAGCTAATCGGGCGCGCAGAAATTATCTCATTAAACAGTTTGATCTCTATCGACCTGACAATACAACCTATTATCTTGCCCAAAGACCCGGGAATACAGCCTATTATCTGGCCCAAAGAGGAATTGTTAGGTAGGTTAGACAATCAAAGTGCAGGTTCTATGTCGCAGCGAGAAAAAAATATCACGATCACACCAATTATGTCGGAAGCAATGCTGCCCGTCGCTATCAGACTTGGCAAACCGATACCGCTTCAACCTATTGGCATTTCATCCGCTATCAACGAGCAAAAATCTCTGTTAATTCGTGATCCGGCTGTCGTAAAAGACCCCTCGCGCACCTTTGATGTTTGCACAGGTGCAGGCAACCCGGATGGAGTGTGGACCTTCAAACATCTTGTCACCGAAATGGCGAATGAAGCAAAAACCGGAGTCACACCAGAGGAATTTGTGCGCATGTGGCTTTCGCAATGGGAAACTTCACAAAATGTAAATGGCTGGAATATTGCTGACCGGAAAAACAGCATTCGCAACCGCGTCATTGACCCTTGGGAAACCGCCAGTGGCGGCTCTGAAAACCCACTGGACTTAAATAAAGCTCCGTTCCAATTACTGGCCGTAGTCAACCGGGTAGACCTGCGTGAGAACCTGACTTATGGTGGTGGCAGTGCTGGTGAAGGACGCTTTGTGTTTCAAGTCATGGATGGCTGCAGCCCCTTGCAGTTCACTGTGATCTTTGAATACGGTATTGAAAAACAAAGCTGCTCTGCGGTACAAAACTGGGGCCAGCGCTGGGTCAATCTCGACAAGATGGTGCTAGGCGGTGCCGCTTATAATGCCGCATTGGAAAACATCACAGAAAGCTTTGTGCGAGCTAACGCTGCACCATCCAAACCCAACGGCAGTGCATTAAATCAGTTACGGAGCAATGAAATTGCCTTGGGCAGACCGTGGGAATTACGTGAATTCGTCATTGCTGATGCCGGTTGGAATCAGCATTTTCTGAAACCTACCACCGTCGCGCTAACCCCCGACAGCAGCCTGAATGATACGTCCACACTGCGCAATTACTTCGCTTCTGGAATCAGTAACGTGCCTTTACGCTTCCCCACCATGGCCGACTCCTTCCTGGGTGGTGCGTCAACAGTATCCAGCTTTTTCTGGAATGCGCCCAACTTTCCAATGACTCTGACCCAGGCAGAGCAACGCCAGGAATTTTCACTGAATACGTGCAATGGTTGTCATACCGGTGAAACAGGGACTTTCTTTACTCACATCAAGCCCGGTGCAATCCCCGCCGCACTATCAGGGTTCATGACCGGCATCACGGTTACCGATCCCGCGCCACCTCCTGGAATGACGATCACTCGACGCTTCAATGAACTGGAACGACGATCCGCTGACCTCGATGGCTTGGTTAATTCCAGCTGCTTTGCTCAGCTGGCCAGACCTGTATTGAGAGCACCACACTGACTGTTCGCTACAAACACTGTGCCTGTTAAAACAGGCACAGTGTCTTCCCCTAAAATGAAACGTAACGGAACCCGGAATGCAGATAATTATTTTAAAGTCTGTCCCGAGTTCCTCTACGCTCTATCCTTCAGTTATCGCATGACGGCCACACTTGTAGGAATATATACCCGTAACGTTTGAGATTTAGATGTTCAGTGTGCGTCATATTCATTTCATGGCAAGGCGAAATGACGAGTAATAGCCGGTCTATTGTGAGGAATTTCAACGCAGCCATGGAATGAAGAAGGCGTGCAATGAGTGCCTAAATTTCAAACGCTACGGGTATATACCCTGAAAAATCTCAAATCATCTGACCGCTGACAGGCGCGTAAATTATCGTGGTGGTTGAATTGGCATTCAAATTTTTATCCTTGAAGAAAAATTGACTCATATCCAGTATCTCCCAGCCAATAGTATGAGCATCACTGATCACACAATCACTTTTATTACCGGCACCCATTCCGTTGGATAAATGAAGCATACAGTGACGCAAAACACCTGCGCCAGAAACAAACCCGACAAAACAACCTTCCGGCATTTTCATAAGTTGTGCTGCACTTGTCACCGTGCGCGGGTTCTTCCCAAATATGCGGCTATAATTATCAGCACTTGTGACAGGAAACATGGAAGAAGCCACATTGACGTCGGCACAATCTATTCCTTTTGCACACCAGGCACAAAATAGTGCGGCATCCCAACATTGCATCATGCTCAATTTTTGATACAGCATTAAATCCCCGCCTCTTAGCGAGCCCTTCATAAAATCAGACCGTGCTTTTCCTATTGCTTCTGCCAGCAAACGCGTACGCTTTGCAGGAGTTGCTCCGTTTGGTATTAAATTTATAATCGCCATAACCAGCCCTTTTATTATTGACTAATCATAAAGTGAGAAATACTCCAGCCACAAAATCTACAAAGTATTAATGTCATACCAAAACTACAAGGAAATTGACCCCCATAGAAATTAAACAGGAAAACACGGCATTTTGGAAATATCATACAAGTCGTTTTTCCACAAATGTATGGGGCCACGAATACCAGCAGCCGTGCTAAGCCGGCCAGGACCAGCGCAATACCAACAAGGTAGGGCTTATCATTTCCGGTTACGCACATCCAGTTTGTCACGCAAGCGGTCACCAAGCAGATTGACAGACAACACCACCAACATCAGAGCCACACCGGGTACCAGCACCATATGCGGGGCCACCAGCAAATAGCGCGCACCATCACGGATCATACTCCCCCAGGAAGCCTCCGGTGGCTGCACCCCCAGCCCGAGGAACGACAAACCGGCTTCAGCGATAACAATACCGGCAATGCCAAAGCTGGCCTCAACGATCAACGGTGCCATCAGCAATGGTAATAAATGCCGAAATACAATACGCCCCGGACCTGCACCCAATGCAATGGCCGCCTGTACATGTTCGCGGTGCTTGAGGCTCAGCACCTGCGCCCGCGCCAATCGAGCATATCCCACCCAACCCACCACACTCAGTGCAATCACCACGTTTTCAATACCGGGACCAAGAATACCCGCCAAGGCAATGGCCAGCAGGATGCCGGGAAAAGCGAGAAAAATATCGATAATGCGCACCACCAGTAAATCCCAGCGACCACCGAGATAACCGCTAAACATACCAATAGCCGTACCGACAACGGCGGACACCAGCACCACCCACAGCGCAACAATAAACGAAGTCTGTGCCCCGGCCAGCGTGCGTTCCGCCAGCGAGCGCCCAAGGTCATCAGCTCCCAGCCACAGTTCACTGCCCGGTGGCAGAAGAATATGCTCCAATGCAATCTGATCCGGTGCTAACGGTAAGAAGGAAGCCGTCAGTGCCACCAGCGCCCATAACACAATCACTATCAATGGCAACCACAAACCCAATACACTGGCCAGGCCAAACCGTGATGGCTTCAACGTAACGGCAGTATCCCTGTTGCAGCTCACGCCGCTCCCCCCGTGCGTATGCGCGGATCAAACCAGCCATAAGCCATATCAGTAAGCGTATTCACCAGCACATAAGTGACACTGATCAACAGTACACAGGCTTGCACTACCGGGTAATCACGACGCTGAATCGCTTCAATCACCAACTGGCCGATACCCGGCCAGGAAAACACCGCCTCGGTAATCACCGCGCCCGCCAGCAGCGCGCCTAACTGCAAACCCAGCAGCGTAATCACAGGTAATAACGCATTACGCAACGCATGTCGCCAGATCACCGCGCCCGGCCCCAACCCTTTGGCGCGCGCGGTACGAATGTAATCTTCACCTAATACTTCCAATAAAGTCGCCCGCACCATGCGTGAAAGAATCGCCGCCATCGCCGTACCCAGAGTAATCGCAGGCAACACCAGCGAAGCGAAACCATCACGCCCACTCACCGGAAACCAGCCCAGCCACACCGCAAACACCAGGATCAAAATGGGGCCCATCAAAAAATTAGGGATCGACACTCCCACCAATGACACCGCCATAGCACCATGATCCCAGGCCGAGTCCTTTTTCACCGCCGCCATCACACCTAATGGAAAAGCCACCAACACCGCCACCAGCAAAGCCGCCAACGCAAGTTCCAGCGTAGCAGGCAGGCGCTCCAGCAAAATATCGGAAATGGGGCGTTTGGAATGTAATGAAGTGCCAAGATCAAACTGCGCAATATTGCCAAGGTAAGTAATAAACTGCGACAGCAGCGGCTGATCCAGCCCCAGTGATTGCCGCAGCGCCTCACGATCCGCAGCCTGCGCCGACTCGCCCAGCATCACCTCCACCGGATCACCCGGCACCAGATGGATCAACAGGAACACCAGCACCAGCACACCGAAAATCACCACCGCAGCACTGGCCAAACGAGAAATTAAAAGCGGCAAAACCGTACCCCAAAAATAAT
>JAKISS010000014.1 GCA_021648485.1 Gammaproteobacteria bacterium | reverse complement strand
GTCGTCCTTCTTTTAGCAGCGTTTTTCCTGCGGGAGTGAGTACCGCGCGGTGTCCGCTGCGATCAAAAATGGGGGTGCCGAGATCCTGTTCCAGCTTTTGCATGGTGTAGCTGATGGCAGAGGGCACACGATACAAGCTTTCTGCGGCAGCGGCGAAGCTGCCACTTTGCTCGATGGCGTCCAGTACGTTGAGGGCATCCAGCGTGAGTTTCATGGTTTTTACGGTGACTGGTGGAATGTTCAGAAAATTCGTTCAAGTTTTGCAAAATCTTCTGCTTTTTATTCAGTCCGGTCAACACTATCTTTGAACTTCAATATTTGAGCGGAAAATGTTTATTCAATTTTTATGAATGGCAAGGTTCGTTCAGCGTGTTTTCAGCACGCCAGGAGAGGCGAAAATGTTTGAAATCAGACGATCACAACAACGTGGACAGGGCCGGCATGGCTGGCTGAACAGTCAGCACAGTTTTTCCTTTGCCGGTTACATGGACCCGGAGCGTATGGGTTTTTCCGTGTTGCGGGTGATTAATGATGATGAAGTGGCACCGGGGACGGGGTTTGCAACACACACTCATCGCGACATGGAAATTATCAGCATCATTCTGCAAGGCACGATTGAGCACAAGGACAGCATGGGACATGTGTTGCAACTACAGGCGGGAGATGTGCAACGCATGAGTGCGGGCACGGGTATTACTCATAGTGAATACAATGTCTCTTCCGATGAAATATTACGCCTTTTGCAAATCTGGATTGAGCCGAATCAGCTGGGCGTGACACCCGGTTATGAACAGCTTGCGTGGATTGACCGCAAAGAAGGTAAGGAGGGCGACAAAAAATTAAGCGTGCTGGTGTCAGCGGACCGGCGGGATGGCTCCATGTTTTTGCATCAGGATGCCGTGTTGTCGGTGGGTTGTCTGGTGAACGATGAGCTGTTAGCACTGTCGTTGAATATGGCGCGAAGATATTATCTGCACATGATGACCGGAGAAATCACCGCAGCGGATCAAACGTTGACAGAGGGTGATGCCCTGACCATTGAGAATGAAAACAGTCTGCAACTTCAGGCAAAAGGTGGGGCCAGGTTTTTACTGTTTGATTTGCCATAGGACAATGTTGATTAACGATTAATCCTTATGAGTACGATCATTCCGGTTCGGGTTTTGGATGCCGGACCAACAATCAGAAAAGGAAAATGATAATGTCAGACAAAACGGCAACAACAGCAGTTCCCATTGATGCGCTTATCGCCCGGCGCTGGAGTCCGCGCGCTTTTGATACAACAAAAAATGTGGATGAAAAAACACTGCTGGCCCTGTTGGAAGCCGCACGCTGGGCACCCTCCTGCTTTGGTGATGAGCCCTGGCGGTTTGTGGTTTGCAATCGCGGGCAGGATGAAGCCGCCTGGGAAAAAATGCTGAGCTGTCTGGCAGAGAAAAATCAGTTATGGGCAAAACAGGCACCAGTGTTGATGTTGGTGGGCAGCATGCCCACGTTCAGTCACAATGGCAGTGACAATCGCTGGAGTCAGTATGATACGGGAGCCGCCAGTGAAAACGTCTGTCTGCAAGCGGCATCCATGGGGCTGAATGCGCACCAAATGGGTGGTTTTGATGTGGAACAGGCGCGTGCTGCTTTTGGCATTCCCGATGAAGTGGCACTGATGGCCGTTATCGCTGTGGGTTATCACGGAGCAGCAGATACTCTGCACGAAGATTTTCAGGAAATGGAAAACGCAACAAGGAAACGTAAACCCCTGGGTGACGGATTTTTTACCGGCCAGTGGGGCAGACCGGTTTCGAGCTGATTCTCGCCTGAATCACTGATTTATACGAAAACCTGTCGGAGTCAATATGTATCACGGTGAACGTTTCAACAGTATCACCCATCTGGTGGGTGCTGCACTGGCCCTGGCGGGTTTGGTGGTGCTGGTTGTCTTTGCCGCCTTGCAGGGTGATATCTGGAAAATCGTCAGTTTCAGTATCTACGGCACGTCCCTGTTTCTGTTGTACACCCTGTCAACGCTGTATCACTCCTTGCGCGGACGAGCCAAACAGATATTCATGAAGCTGGATCATGTGGCTATCTATCTGCTCATCGCTGGCACTTACACGCCACTGACACTGGTGACTCTGCGCGGTGCCTGGGGCTGGACCCTGTTTGGTATCGTTTGGGGGCTGGCGATCATCGGTATCGTGGTGGATGTTTTGCATCGGCAGGGTTCGCGCCGCATTCAGATACTTATTTATCTGCTTATGGGCTGGTTGATTGTGGTGGCTCTGTATCCCCTTGTTCAGGTCATGCCAATGGGCGGGCTGATATTACTGGTGCTGGGCGGGTTGTTTTATACCGGCGGTATTGTCTTTTACGCCCTCGACGAACGCATCAAACATGCTCATGGTATCTGGCACCTGTTTGTGCTGGCGGGTAGCATTTCGCATTATTTGATCATGCTGCTTTATGTGTTGTGAACCCGGGAAAGGTGTGCAGTTTGTGGGTGCAACTCGCCCGCTTGTATGGACTCCTCCTTGTTTTTGGTTCAACATGAAGTCTGCTTGCAAGTCGGTAGAGTTCATATAATACGATGAAAAAGAACTCACTAGGGTTTTTCTTGAATCAATAACGCTTGAAATAAAATCAACAACACCTGAAAACAAGGCACTTAATGTCACTTGGCCCCATTATGCTGGATCTCGCTGGTCTGGAAATCAGTGCGGAAGAACGCGAGATGTTATTGCATCCACTGGTGGGCGGGGTCATTCTGTTTACGCGCAATTATGAGTCGCCCGGGCAACTGCAACAACTGGTGGCGGACATTCACTGTTTGCGTGATCCACACCTGCTGGTGGCGGTGGATCATGAAGGTGGGCGTGTACAGCGCTTTCGTCATGGCTTTACCGAGCTGCCACCTGCCAGGGTATTTGGCGAAATGTTCAACGATGATAAAAAACGTGCCAAACATCTGGCGGAAACCTGCGGGTGGTTGATGGCGGTGGAGCTGCGTGCTGTGGGTATCGATTTCAGTTTTTCGCCAGTGCTGGATCTGGATTTTGGGGTGAGTACGGTGATTGCTGACCGCGCCTTTCACCGCAACCCGGAGGCGGTAGGTGAGTTGGCCATTTCCTGGATGCTGGGTATGCGTCGCGCCGGGATGGTGGCGACGGGTAAACATTTTCCGGGGCATGGCTCAGTGGTGGCGGACTCTCATATTGATATGCCGGTGGATGAACGCAGTTTCGAAGATATTTACGCGGAAGATGTGAAACCTTTTGGCCGACTGGTGCGGGGTGGGCTGGGTGGTATTATGCCTGCGCATGTGATCTATGCGGCAGTGGATGACAGACCGGCCTGCTTTTCATCGTTTTGGTTAAAGGTGGTGTTGCGCGAACGCCTGGGCTTTCAGGGGGTGATCTTCAGTGATGATCTCACCATGCGGGGGGCGCATGTAATGGGTGATATTGTTGAACGCGGACAGGCGGCATTGGCGGCAGGTTGCGATATGTTGCTGGTATGTAATCACCCCGCAGAGTCGGTGCGATTGCTGGATAATCTGGATGCGTGCGATGACCCTGTTGTTCATGTGCGTCTGGCCCGTTTGCATGAGCGACACAATATTGACCGGGAGTCTCTGTTGCAAGACCCTGCATGGCGAAAAGCTGTGGTGGTGGCCGACCAATTGCGGGGGCAGGGCACAGGGGAGCTGGAACTTTAATCCATTTGTGCCCGTTGTATTTTGTCATCGGCTCGGTAACAATTGACGGAATTGTGCGTCGGAGTTTGTACGCACACCTTAAGTATAGCGGGTGAGGATGTCACACTGTTGTGATAGATGCGGGATAAATTCCTGTTTTGATAGAATACGTAGTTTGTTTTTACTGATAGCCATGATGTTTTAATCAGGCTGTTTTATTCAACCCATGGAGAGAAAACTGATGAAAGCAATGAAAACCACAAATGCTGCTCTGGCTGTCGCGGCTGCCAGCCTGTTTGCCTTTGCGCCGATGGCGACTGTGCAGGCCGGTGAAGGCCACGGAGAGGGGCATGATGCCAAGGTACACTGTTATGGTGTCAACAAATGCAAGGGTAACAATGATTGCAAATCAGCCAAGAATGGTTGCAAGAGTAAAAGCTCTTGCAAGGGTCAGGGGTTTGTTACCATGAGCAAACAGGCCTGTGATTCTATTGGTGGTAAAGTCGGCGATTAATTTTCGCTTTTGTTTGAAAAGGCCGGTGTGGCAGGGATGTTTCTCCTTGTGATACCGGCTTTTTTTATGCATGACGATGCAGGTAAATACGCATTAAGGTGATTTTGTGCAAACTGAAATGAAAATCGATAAGCCGTTTCTGGGGTGTGGTCTGGGTCTGCGACCGGAGTATTACGAAACCATCGTGGACACCCGGCCTGCCGTCGATTGGTTCGAGATCATCTCGGAAAACTATATGGTAGACGGTGGCAAGCCACTGCATTTTCTTGATCGGGTGCGCGAAAATTATCCGGTAGTGATGCATGGCGTGTCGTTGTCCATTGGTGGCACCGACCCATTGAACCGGGCATATCTGAAACGACTGAAGCAGTTGATTGGTCGTGTCGAACCACAGTGGGTGTCTGATCACATGTGTTGGACCGGGCAGGGTGGACATAACCTGCATGACCTGATGCCTCTGCCTTTTAATCAGGAGGCAATTGATCATGTTGTCGCGCGCGTACAGCAAGTGCAGGATTATCTGGGCCGACAAATTCTTCTGGAGAATGCCTCCAGTTATGTGAGCTATGTGCAGTCGGAAATGACCGAGTGGGAGTTTCATGCTGAAATCATGCAGCGTGCCGACTGTCTCATGCTGTTCGATATCAATAACATTTATGTCAGCGCACGCAATCATGGTTTTGACCCTTTGGATTATATCCGAGGCATACCTGCTGAACGTGTGTGGCAGTTTCATCTCGCCGGGCATAGTGATTATGGTGATTATGTTATCGACACGCACGATCATCCTGTGGTGAAGCCAGTGTGGGAATTATATGCCGAGGCACTGAAACATTTTGGTCCGGTATCGGCGATGATCGAGCGTGATGATTGTTTTCCACCCTTTGCAGAACTCATGGCAGAGTTAGGTGAGTTACGCAAAATTACCCATGATGTGCTGGGTAATGATGGGCCGGAAAATGGCAATTCAAAAAAGCGGGAGACATCATCATGCCCGGGCTGAAAGAATTGCAAAATGCGTTCAAGCGCAATGTGGTCAACGGGGATGAAGAATTCGGTAAATACATTAACAGTACGGAAGCTGTTTCCAGTGATGTACGCCTGGCCATCTACGGCAATGCTTATTTTTCCCGGCTGGAAGAAGCGCTGGAAAGTGATTATGAGATCCTGAAACAACTTCTGGGTGAGGATGTCTTCAACGAAGCCTGCATGGCATACACTCATAAATATCCGTCTCACTATTATTCATTACGCTGGTTTGGCCGGGATTTCCCGGCGTTTCTGGGTTATCAGCCCGATAATGGAGAGCATCACTGGCCTGCTGAAATGGCACAATTGGAATGGAGTTTTGTCGGTGCGTTTGATGCGGCAGATGCTGTGGTGGCCACGGAGGCTGATGCGGCGGCGATTGCCCCTGAGGCATGGGCGGAACTGACAATACGGTTTCATCCTTCAGTGCGTACGATGGCAATCTGGTGGAATACCCTGATCCGTTGGCGAATGATGAAAAATGCGGAAACGGTGCCCGAGCCGGTGCGCCTGGCGGAACCGGCGCAGTGTTTGTTATGGCGACATGAGCTGATGACACAGTACCGTTCCATGGAGGCCGATGAAACTGTTGCGCTACAGGCGGCATTGGCCGGGGCGAATTTTTCCGAGCTGTGCGGTGCGCTGGCTGACGAAATACAGGATCAGGAAACAGTACCTATGAAAGCCGCCGGTTTTTTGAAAAGCTGGCTGGCAGCAGGGATGATTGTTGAATTGCAAGCCTGAATTCTTGCGCGTAATCTCATCGAGGTTTGTCGTTAATGGCAAATGGGTGTCGGGCAACGTTGCACGGACCTGTCTCATCCCTACCCCCCGCGTTTCATGGTTTGATACAACAAGGAGAGAAATAAAATGAACGAAGAAGAAAGTCAGTATGTTGTGGTCACCGATATACGTATGCCATTTTTGTCCATGGTTATGTTTATGATCAAATGGGCGGTGGCGGCAATTCCTGCATTTATTATTCTGTCGATTATTGGTGCTGTTTTGATGATGCTGTTGGGCGGAATGCTGGGTGGCATGAATCGGTTTTAGGTGCTTGTCCATTCGCGCGCAAAGGGTGGGCACGTTTTCTGTGCCCACACATACATCCAGAATGCCTAACCGGTATTGCGCATGCCCGCAGCAATAGCATTGATGGAGCGCAACAGCGGGTTGAGCCAGCTCGCACGTTGTTCGTCGCTGAGACTTTCATCACGGTAGCGTTTAAGCAAGGTGAGTTGAATATGATTTAATGGGTCGAGATAAGGGTTTCGGCGCGTCAATGAAACTTCCAGTACCGGGTTTTCTTCCAGCAGTTGTTTTGCGCCCGTAATATTGAGCACTTGCGTTACGGTGCGGGTATATTCTTCCCGGAACAGTTTGTAAATGCGTTTGCCGGTTTTTTCATCAACACACAGTTTGGCATATTCTTTGGCGATATTAGGTTCGGCCTTGAACAGGGCCATTTGTGTGTTGCTGAGCAAGGCGCGGAAAAAGGGCCACTGCTGATACATTTTTTGTAATTGTGCCAGGCGGTCTGGATCACCCTGACGCCACTGTTCCAGTGCGGTACCGATGCCAAACCAGGCGGGCAGGGTGTGACGTGATTGCGCCCAGCCAAATACCCAGGCGATGGCACGTACTGACGTTTTGGCGCGATCACCTTTTTTGCGGTGTGACGGGCGTGAACCAATGTTCATCAGGCCGATCTCACTGACCGGGGTGCCTTCGTAAAAATAATCCAGAAAGCCTTCGGTGTGATCGGTGAGTTGACGATAGGCGGTTTCACCCGTGCTGGCCAGTTCATCCATTGTGGCCAGATAGTCTTTGCATTCCGGTGCGGCAGGTCGCACGAGATTGGCACTGGCCTTGATCAGTCCGGTGAGGCCCATGGTAAGTTCATAGACAGCGGTTTCCTGGTTGCTGTATTTGAAAGAAAGCACTTCTCCCTGTTCAGTGAATTTGATCTGACCATGCACGGTGCCTTCCGGTTGCGAAAGAATGGCCTCATGGGTAGGGCCGCCGCCACGCCCGACGGTGCCACCACGGCCATGGAACAGGCGACAGCGTACACCGTGCGCGTTGGTAAGTTGTGTTACACGTTTTTGTGCATCGTACAAACTCCACACCGAGGCAAGAATGCCACCGTCTTTGCAGGAGTCGGAATAGCCCAGCATGATTTCCTGCAAATTGCCGACCTGTTTGAGCATGGCGGCGTAAACGGGATTATCCAGCAGTTTGCTCATTACCGGCTCGATGTGTGCCAGGTCTTCAATGGTTTCAAATAACGGGGTGATGCGAATGCTGCACTGTGCCTCGGCATTTTTATACCCTGCCAGCCCGGCAAGGCGTGCCATGAATAACACTTCCATGACATGGCTGGCTTCATGTGTCATGGAAATGACATAGCTGCCAAAGGCTTTTTTGCTGATTTCGTTGCGCATTTGTACCATTGCGCGGAACACATCCAGCGTTTCCTGTGTGAGTGTACTGATGCTGGTGTTGTGTGAATCGATACCCGCAGGGTCTTTAATGGATTTTTCCAGTACGGTGAGACGGGCATCTTCATCTAATGATAAATAGTCGATGTTGATTTGTTTGAAAAGCTCGGCAACGGCTTCACTGTGCCGTGTGGACTCCTGGCGCACATCCAGGCGCAGGCAATAAAAACCAAAGGTCTCGGTGAGGCGAATCAGGTCTTTGAGTTTGCCATCGGCGATACGTTTGTCGCCGTGACTGGCCAGTGAGTCATAAATGGTTTTCAGATCGATCAGGAATTCTTTTTCGGACGGGTAGCGGTCGATGGTGTATGTGTCGTCGCGCTCAGTGCGCTCCTGAAGTTTGTTTTTCAGTGCAACAAGATTACGCTCAAGCCGGTAACGCATAATGCTCAGTTTGCGCCGGTAGGGTTCGTGAGTAAAACGTTCCGGTTTGTCGGCGAAGGCATGCTCAGTGAATTGCTCATCACGCTCCAGGCTGTCATGCATTGTCTGTGTGGGTGTGCAAAGTTTATTGGAATGGGTCAGCAGCTCGATGAGTACAGGAATACGCGTGAGGTATTCCAGTAAAATGGTTTGAGACTGTAAGCGTACGGCCATGATCGTGGTTTCTGGTTTGACGTTGGGGTTGCCGTCACGGTCACCGCCGATCCACGATCCAAAGCGTAAAAAACTGGGAATGGTAATTTTGGGTTTGCCCTCTGCCGTTGTACCGCAAACACGCAATGCGGCATTTTCAAAATTCCGGTAGGTGTTAGGAACCGCATCGAACAAACATTCGTTGAAATAGGCGAGTCCGTAATTGATTTCGTCTTTGACGCGAGGGCGGATGGCGCGCACTTCATCGGTTTTCCAAAGAATTTGAATCTGGCTTTCGAGTTTGTCAATCAGTGCTGCTTTTTCCGATTTGGTCAGTCGGGTGTCGCCGAGTTCTTCATTGGTTAAAAAGATACGACGCTGTGCATCCATAATAGTGCGGCGTTTGGCTTCAGTGGGATGCGCGGTGATCACCGGAATATAGGCCAGTTGATTGAGCAAGGTTTGCAGTTGTTCAGAATTAATGCCCTGGTCGTGCAGTTCATGCAGGGTGGTATCAAAAGAGCCGGTCCAGAGCGTATTGTTACCATTGACCTGGCGTACCTGTTTGCGACGCTGATGGTGCTGGTAGGATTCTTCGGCAAGATTAATAAGGCTGAAATAGGTACTGAAGGCACGTACGATATGCACCAGGCTCTCGGATGACAGACCTTCGATAAACCGGGTGAGGCGACGGCGTTTGCTTGGCGTGTCGTTTTTACGCAGGTTGATATAACCTTTGCGCAGGGTTTCTACTGCTGTGAGCACGTCATTGCCTTCCTGTTCGTGCAGGATGTTGCCGAGCAATGTACCTAACAGTTTAACGCGTGCCCGAAGGGCTTTGTCACCAGGTTCAGTTTTCATATATTTGTTTTATTTCAGAGTGTTAAAATTCAAAAAAGCAGAATACGCAAGCGTTGTTTTGGTTCGCCCATTACGCGAAGAGCCGGGGATTATACCTGATGTATTGGCATCACTGTCTCTTGACTTGTTTTTATAGCTGCTGTACGGGTATTGCAGCTTTTTGTGAGGATCGCGAATGAAGTGGTTGGAAAAAATCCCCTTGGGGCCACTGGTGTTGGTGGCAGTGTTTATGGCTTTACTGCCATTTCGCCCAGAACCGCATTTGTGGGAAAAACTGGGTATGTTGATCAATGGTCAACTGATCCGGGTTGTGGATATTTTTGATTTATTGTGGCACTCGGCGCTGATTATTCTGGTGCTGGTGAAAATTATTTTGGCAAAACAAAAAAATCGTTGATTAATTGTGAATATTTACTATTTTTCCAGTGTCCCAGACAAAGCATATTCTGCGCAGGCGTGAAAAGTTTTGAAGAAGGGCAGGCGAACGCATGATTGCCCTTGTTTTTTTGAGAATATTTCTTATATTTTTCATTTAAAACAGTTGCTTAATGATTCCCCTCTCTTTTTGTATTCATGGTTTTTCCTATGCTGTATAGGTATTTATCACCAGTAATTGATGCGGATGTATGCTGTGGAAACCCGCAAATATGAAATATTTTGCGAATTTATTCAGGTATTTCAGAGCATTGCAATGGGATTGACAATTGACTAGAGTTGCAGGGCGAGTATGTTTGTTATGATGCTATGCACTGTCGTGGTTATTTGTTTGGTAGATAATGCTGGTATTGTGACTAACGGGTTGTCGTGCGTTTGAGTTGTTGTGTGGCAACGTAGTGGTTAAAACGTGCGCGTTTAAAGCGTAGCTTGTGAATAATATGTAGTGTTTTTGACAGACCAGCGGTATGTCTGCCTAGTAAAGGAATATAGAGGTTGAGCTCATGCAAACAGGAACAGTGAAGTGGTTTAATAATGCTAAGGGTTATGGGTTTATCGTGCCTGAGGATGGTGGTGAAGATGTTTTTGTCCACTATTCGACGATTGATGGTGCGGGGTTTAAAACGTTGAAAGAAGGTCAGCCAGTGCAGTTTGAAGCGTCCAGCAGTCCGCGCGGTGTGCAAACAACGCGTGTGATGGGCTCTGAAGGTGACCCGCAGTCACAAAACTAGTGTGATTTGAGCAGCTGGTGGGAGATTCCCCGCCAGCTGCCCGGACCAAACAGAATAGTGCTCACGACATGTTCTCCTGCAGCGTCTCGATAGTCGTTCAGCAGGCCTGTGCAAGAAGGTGATTTACGCAGCAGGCTGATCTGTCGGGTTGTCGCTTTCAGGGCGACGAAAATTGGGGTTGATTTGTGCCGTTTTTACCATGTTGTCTTTGGTTTGCACAATCTCCACAGGATACCCTGCCAGCATCAGGCTGGTGCCTGGCTTCGGGATGCTCTCCATATGTTCCGTAATAAGGCCGCTGAACGTTTTGGGTCCGTTTGTCGGCAACTCCCATTGCATAATCCGGTTGAGTTCACGAATAGACGCACTGCCATCCACTAGAAAAGTACCATCTTTCTGACGGTGGACTTCCTTGATGTGGGTGGCAGGGTCAGTGGTGAATTCACCCACGATTTCTTCAAGAATATCTTCCAGTGTGACCAGTCCCTGTACGTCACCGTACTCATCGACCACTAAGCCGCTGCGGTGTTTTTCTCGCTGAAAATGCAGCAGCTGTTTATTGAGCGGCGTGCCTTCGGGGACAAAATAGGCAGGGCGAATCCAGCGTTTCAAATCTTCTTTGCTGGTTTCTTTCTGGGTCAACAGCTGTAGGGTGCTGCGCACATGAATCATGCCGAGAACATTGTTGATATCGGTATCAAATACCGGCATGCGAGTGTGCTGACTGTTGGTGAGCTGTTTGAGAATATCGTCCCAGTCATCATTTATGTCGATGCCCACCAGTTCGTTGCGGGGAATCATAATGTCATCCACGGTAACTTTTTCAAGATCGAGGATATTGGTCAGCATCATTTGATGTCGGCGTGGAATCATTGCACCGGCCTCGGTGACGACTATGCGCAACTCTTCACTGCTCAAGGCCTGGCTGGTGGCTCTGTCGGTACTGATACCACCCAGACGCAACAGGCCATTGGCAGCGATGTTGACGATCCACACCAGTGGGTAAAGTATTTTCAATAATGGAGAAAGAATGAACGTGGCGGGAAAAGCAAAGCGCTCCGGGTGTAATACCGCCAGTGTTTTGGGGGTAACTTCGGAAAAAATCAGGATCACCAGCGTCAGTATGCCGGCGGCAATGGCAATGCCGGCCTCTCCATACAGACGCAGAGCCAGTATGGTGGCGATGGAGGAGGCGAGGATATTAACAAAATTATTGCCCAGTAAAATCAGCCCGATGAGTCGATCCGGTCGTTCCAGTAATTTGGCTGCGCGTGTGGCACCCCGGTGTTTGGTTTTTACCAGATGCCGCAGACGATAGCGGTTCAGGCTGACCAGCCCTGTTTCTGATCCGGAAAAAAAGGCGGAAAGAATGATGAGGAAAACAAGTACGCCAACTAAGACGGATATGGGAATGTCGTTCAAGAAATGTTTTGCCTTGTTAACTGTGTGTAGGAGGAATATTCAGGGTCAAGCGGCCATCGTGTCAAGATGGCTAACAGGAAAACATGGTTTGAACCTGAATGGAATAGCGGCAGAAGTATGATGGGATTTAGGAGGTTTAGCGCCCCAACATGATTTCCACAACCCATTTGCTGCCAATGTAGGCCAGCAGAAGGACAAAAAAACCGCTCAGGGTCCAGCGAATGGCGATACGCCCGCGCCAGCCAAATTTCCAGCGCCCCCACAATAGTACCGCGAAAACGACCCAGGCAGTCATGGACAAAATGGTTTTATGTACCAGATGCTGGGCGAACATGTCTTCCAGGTACACACCACCGCTAATCAATGACAAGGTGAGCATTGCCAGCCCTAGTCCTATCAACTGGAATAGCAAGGTTTCCATGGTTTGCAGGGGTGGCAAGGCGCGAATGAATCCACCGGGGCGTTTATTGCGTAGATGTTTGTCCTGAACTGCCAGCAGCACCGATTGTACGGCTGCAATACTCAGCAGGCTGTATGCGAGTACGGACATGATAATGTGTAGTTTGAGTTCCAGTGCCTGTATGCCAGGCAGCATAAAGGTACTAGGGAAGATTAGTTCCAGTGAAATAGCGATACTAGCCAGTGGCAGCAGAAACACACCCAGGCTTTCAACGGGGTTGGAGAGAGCAGCGAGTAGTACCAGCAGGGCAATGAGCCAGGTAATCAGTGACAGGGCATTGAAAAAACCGAGGTTCAGTCCGCCTGCCACAAACAGCGTGTTGTAGAGAGTGATGGCGTGAAACACCACGGCCATCAGCCCGATGCTGATAATCTGTAGCTTGTTCAATCCGCTGGTTTTTTCCGGTTTGGTGCGGTCGTGAAACAGACGTCGGGCCAATAACAGGCCGGAGACTGAATAAAGTACGAGGGCAATGGTGCCGGTCAGTGTTTGGATCATGTGTTTTGCGGTTTCTATGGCAGAGAGCAGCATGCTGCTTTAAGGCACGTATTAGGTCGGTTCAGAGTATGGTTTGTCAATATCTTTCATTATTTTGTGATGTGTAACAGGCTATGGGTATGGATGTGGTTAAATTTTTAGCATCAGACTGCCGTTAAGCACCACAATAGATCCAATATGGCCAGATCTCGTCGCATAATGCAGGAATCCCGCGCCGCAAGCGACTGGGGTCAGAATCAGGGGCGGGATAAAACGGGCTGGTACATTGCGTTATCATCATGTAAATTCAGGGAAAAAATAATCCCCCCTTTTTTTTCAACGAGCCACTAGGCCATCAGGTGACCTATGAAATTGCGTGTGCTGGGGTGCAGTGGCGGAGTGGGGAGTGAACTTAAAACCACCTCGCTGCTCATCGATGACGATATTCTTATTGACGCCGGTAGCGGTGTGGGTGAGTTGACGCTGGACGAAATGCGCAGGATTCGTCATGTGTTTTTGACCCATTCCCATCTTGACCATTTTGCATTTTTACCGCTATTGGTAGACAGCATTTTCCCCAGTATTCGTGACCCATTGATTGTACATGGGCAGCCGGTCACTCTGGAGGCTCTGCAAACACATGTCTTTAACTGGACCATCTGGCCGGATTTTTCCAAGCTGCCCACGGAAGATGAGCCGGTGATGCGCTACCAAACCCTGTCGCCGGGGGATGTCATCGAGATGGAAGGCCGAGAGCTGGAGATGATTGCTGTCAATCACATTGTGCCTGGTGTAGGTTATCGTGTGGCATGCGAGAGCGGTGCTTTTGCCTTTAGTGGTGATACCACAACCAACGATAATTTCTGGAATGTGCTCAACAGCCACGATCATCTTGATCTGTTGTTGGTGGAGGCGGCTTTCTCCAATGCCGATCTTGACCTCAGCAAACGTTCCGGCCACTATACCGCCGAGCTGTTGGCCGCAGATCTGAAAAAACTCAAACACCAGCCCGAAGTGTATATCACCCATAACAAGCCCGGCCACGAATCTCTGATCATGAGCGAGTGTCGCCAGGCCATTACTGACCGTAAAATTAAGCCAGCACAAACCGGATTGATTTTCACGCTATAATCTCCCCTCTGAAAATCCAGTAACAGAAAGACCGGAATGGTTATCGATTTCGGGGCTTTTTTATTCTCACGGGAAACATCATGTTTGACAGCTTAAGTGAACGCCTTAGTGGCACCCTCAAAACCCTGCGTGGCCAGGCACGTCTGACGGAATCCAACATCAAGGACACCCTGCGTGAAGTCCGCATGGCGCTGCTGGAAGCCGATGTGGCGTTGCCAGTGGTGCGTGAGTTTGTTGATCAGGTTAAAGAGCGCGCCTTGGGCGAAGGGGTGATGCAGAGCCTCACACCGGGTCAGGCTCTGGTCAAGATCGTCAATGACGAACTGGTCAAGGTCATGGGCGAGTCTAACGAGGAGCTGGATCTCACTACCCGTCCCCCAGCGGTGATTTTGATGGCCGGTTTGCAGGGCTCGGGTAAAACCACCAGTGTTGCCAAATTGTCGCGCTGGCTTAAAGAGCGCAAGAAAAAATCAGTGATGGTGGCCAGTGCTGACGTTTACCGCCCGGCGGCCATCGAGCAATTGAAGACCCTGGCAGCTGAGGTGGATGTAGAATTTTTCCCCAGCGACCCGTCACAAAAGCCACTGACTATTGCTCAAAATGCGCTGGATCAGGCGCGTAAACAGGCTATGGATGTGCTGATCATCGATACTGCCGGTCGTCTCGCCATCGATGACGAAATGATGGCCGAGATCAAAGCCTTGCATGCAGGCATTGATCCGGTGGAAACCTTGTTTGTGGTGGACAGCATGACCGGTCAGGACGCTGCCAATACCGCCAGGGCCTTCAACGAGGCGCTGCCGCTCACCGGTATCATTCTCACCAAGACCGATGGTGATGCTCGTGGTGGTGCCGCGTTGTCCATTCGTCAGATCACCGGCAAACCCATCAAGTTTCTTGGCGTGGGCGAAAAAACCACAGCACTGGAGGCCTTCCACCCGGACCGTATGGCCTCGCGTATTCTTGGTATGGGTGATGTCATGTCGCTCATCGAAGAGGCCCAGCATAAAGTTGATCATAAAGAAGCGGAAAAACTCGCCAAAAAAGTGGCCAAAGGCAAAGGGTTTGACCTGGAGGATTTTCGTAATCAATTACAGCAGATGCAGAATATGGGCGGTATTGCTGCACTCATGGACAAAATGCCGGGTATGGGCCAAATGGCCGGTGCTGCCAAAAATGTCGATGAAAAACAGTTTAAGCGACTGGAAGCCATTATCAGCTCCATGACCATGAAAGAGCGCCAGTTTCCGGCTATTATCAAGGGTTCGCGCAAGCGGCGTATTGCGATAGGTTCGGGGGTACAGGTGCAGGATGTGAACCGCCTGCTCAAGCAGTTTACGCAGATGCAAAAAATGATGAAAAAAATGAAAGGTGGTGGCATGGCCAAAATGATGCGAGGCCTCAAAGGCCGTATGCCGCCGGGTATGCCGTTTTAACATTTTTCAATCGGACAATAAACGTCCCCACAGCAGGCAGTGGGGACCCTGGCGCAAAAAAATTAACGTTCCATCTCTTCAAATACTGGCTTTTACCGGTTTTTCCCCTTCTGTAATCTTTTATTACTATTAAGTTTGGCTTTATCCCTTAGGACGCGCGTCAGCGGTAAGTGATTGCCTGTTGTCAGGTTCATTTGAATGCCATCCCGGGTCAATCGTTTTGCTTTTTTGATTGTCGCTCAAGACCGTTATGGGTCGTCCGTTTTCAGTTTAAAAATTATAGATGTTTCTAACATAATTTATCCGACTGGCGTACAAGGTTTTTTAGGCAGGGTTATGCAGTCCATCAGAGGCTGGTTGCGCTATTGCAATAAGACTCATTCTATTTCCAGTTATGAGTCAGTGTATGTGTTATGGGAATATTGGTTTTTTATCTCTGTTGATATATGAAGATAACCTCTTTTAGAGATTCTTGTTTAGAGGTTATTGCAGAAGATAACTTTTCACATTGCAGCAGAAATTTTATTTCAGAAGAATGTGTGGAAAATGAAAAATAGCAAGAATGGATATCAAGTCAACTCACGGTTTACGGTAGACTTCCTGGTTTCTGCCGTAATTTTTCGACTTAAATGCAGTCGATACACAATTGAAAATATTGTGTGGAGGAATCGGCAGTTTTACGCGATGTCAGGGTGGGAGTAATGTTTATGAGTGAAAATCTGCTGTACGGTACGAGATCGACTAAAGAAATAAAAATTGGGAATGTCGCGATTGGTGGAAAAAATCCAATTGCTATTCAATCGATGTGTACGACCAAAACGCATGATGCCGAAGCCACTATTGCGCAAATACTGTCACTGGAAAAAGAAGGCTGTGACATTATTCGGGTGGCAGTTCCCGACGAACGTGCGGCACAGGCGATTTCTGAAATAAAACAAAATATTCATATTCCGTTGATCGCTGACATACATTACAGTTCAAAGCTTGCAATTATGGCCATTGAAAATGGTGTTGATAAAGTTCGGATAAATCCAGGTAATATCGGTGGAAAGAATAAAGCCAAAGATGTTTTAAGTTGTGCGAAGTCAGCTGGAATTCCAATTCGGATTGGAATTAACGCAGGTTCGCTGGAGGAGGACTTATTGTTGAAATATGGCCATCCCACAGCGGAAGCGATGGTGGAATCAACATTGAGGTGGATAAAGTTTTTTGAAGAAGAAAAATTTTATAATATCGTGTTGTCTTTGAAGAGTGCCGATGTGGATGCGAGCATCAAGGCACAAAGTATTATATCAGGAAAAACAAATTATCCTCTTCATATCGGCGTGACAGAGGCGGGTACGCTGATATCGGGAATCGTCAAAACATCCATTGGTGTATCTGCGCTACTTAAAGAAAATATTGGTGATACGTTTCGTGTGTCCATCACCGAGGATCCAGTTGTTCAGGTGAAAATCGCCAAAGAAATTCTGAATACACTGGGTTTGCGCGAACGAGGCAGCGAGATTATTTCCTGTCCATCCTGCGGGCGTGCGGAAGTGGATATAAGGTCTATTGCATTGGCCGTGGAGCAGCGTGCCGAGTCATTGGCAGTGCCTAAAAAGATTGCGGTGATGGGCTGTGTTGTTAATGCGGCAGGTGAAGCCAGGGAAGCTGATTATGGTATTGGATGCGGTAAGGGTAAGGGCGCAATTTTTAAAAAAGGCGTAGTGATAAAAACCGTGAAGGAAGAGGCGTTAGTCTCGGAATTGTTTAAGCTTATCGAATCTGAACAGAATTCATCTGAAATGGTGTAGTCGTGTGTGAGCAATTTTGTTCATACCTTCGATGTGTATTTCTTAACGTGGCGAATTGGAGGGGTATCATGAGAACACAAGAAATTGTCGGTCATAATATTTCGGTATGCCGGGAGGCTAAAGGACTTACGCTGGAAGAATTGGCGGCATGCTGCAACCTGGATCAGGTACAGTTGCGAGATGTCGAGCAAGGCGATGGTAGCCTGGTTGTGGATGAATTCTTTCTTGTCGCACAAATGCTTGATTCCCGACCGGAGGATTTGTTGCTGGGTGAGTAGTGTCTTGGTGGCGGTGTGGCTGTGATAGTAAGGAATTAATTCCCGGGGGAGGGGAGGAATGGATGAAAACACCCGCAAGTCTGCGTTGATTGCGAGATACTGATTGTCAGGCATTTATTTCCCCGGTGAATTGGCGTAGAATGCGCGGCTCTCTTGGACTGGCCGACAAATCGCTGGTCTGACCGATACAAAAAATACTGAACCCTTAACCGATTATTGAAGGATTTACACGCATGGTAACCATTCGTATGTCTCGTGGCGGTGCCAAAAAACGCCCTTTCTATCACATCGTTGTGACCGATAGCCGCAACAAACGCGACGGTCGTTTTATTGAGCGTCTGGGGTTTTTCAATCCCCGAGCCACTGGTGCTGAAGAGATGCTGCGTCTTGATGCCGACCGTATTGCACATTGGGTTTCGCAGGGCGCGCAGATGTCTGACCGTGTTGCCAGCCTGTTGAAACAGCAGAAAAAAGCCGCAGTTGCTGCTTAACTGCTTGTAAGAAACAATGCATTTTGTGACCGGTGTTAGCCGGTCACGTTATCGCAGCCGGGGTAATCACCGTGGCTTCAAAAAACGAAACAGTCTCAGCACAGACGGAATACTTGGTCGTAGCCAAAATCGGTGCGCCTTATGGTGTGCGTGGCTGGGTGAAAGTTTTTTCTTTTACCGAGCAGACGGGCGATCTGCTGGATTATAACCCCTGGTATTTCAAGGCGGCCAGCGCCGATGGCAAAACCTGGGCCATTGCCCCCGTCATCGAAGCTAAAAATCATGGCAAGGGATTGGTGGCTAAATTCAACGATTGCGATGACCGCGATGCTGCTGCCCGTCTGAATGGGCAGGAAATTGCCATTCGTCGTGATCAGCTTCCACCGACGGCTGAAGGTGAATATTACTGGAAGGACCTTCAAGGGCTCGAAGTGTTGACCACCGACGGTGTTTCCCTGGGCAAAGTGGACCATTTGCTGGAAACCGGTGCCAACGATGTGCTGGTGGTGAAAGGTGAGCGCGAGCGGCTGATTCCCTATGTGACGGGTCCGATTGTCAAAAAGGTGGATCTCGATACCGGTACTTTGCATGTTGATTGGGATGCTGATTTTGAATAGAGGCGGTTAGGCATGCACATTGGCGTGGTGACCCTGTTTCCGGAAATGCTGGCTGCGGTGAGCGAAGCAGGAATCACCGGGCGCGCGGTAGCGCAATCGTTGTTGTCGATTCACGATTATAATCCGCGTGATTTTACCACTGACAAACACCGCACCGTGGATGATCGACCCTATGGTGGTGGTCCTGGCATGGTGATGATGGTGGAACCGCTGCGTGCAGCGATTTGTGCAGCGCGTACCCAGGCTCCCAAGGGCGCAAGGGTGATTCATCTTTCACCTCAGGGGCGAAAGCTGGATCAAGCCGGGTTGCGTGAACTTGCGGACTTGCCGGGGCTGGTGCTGGTGGCGAGCCGGTACGAAGGTGTGGATGAGCGCCTCATCACTGCTGAAATCGACGAGGAATGGTCTATCGGAGATTATGTGCTCAGTGGCGGAGAACTGGCGGCCATGGTGCTCATTGACGGCGTGACACGTTTGTTGCCGGGGGCATTGGGCCACAAAGACTCCGCTGCCCAAGACTCGTTCAGTGATGGTTTGCTGGACTATCCGCATTACACGCGCCCGGAAGTGGTGGCGGGTGAAACAGTGCCCGCCGTGCTGACCAGTGGAGATCATCAGGCAATTCATCGCTGGCGACAGAAGCAGGCGTTGGGTCGTACCTGGTTGCGGCGACCGGATTTGCTGGAAGGGTTGGTGCTGGATAACGTTCAACAGCAACTGCTGGATGAGTTCATCTGCGAGCACACATAAAACCTGTCGGAGATATTATTCGAGAATTTATGAGAGAAGGGCTATGTTTACGGGCACAGATACAGGTATAATTCGCGCCTTGATTTTTGGACCGGTTTTTTGGCCGGGTGTTGGTCAGATATTGATCACGTATGATTGGAGCAGGTCATGAGCGAAATTATTAAGCAAATCGAAGCCGAGCAAATGTCGAAAGAAATTCCTGCGTTCGGCGCAGGTGACACCGTGGTTGTGCAAGTAAAAGTAAAAGAAGGCACTCGCGAGCGTTTGCAGGCTTTTGAAGGCGTGGTTATTGCCAAGCGTAACCGGGGGCTGAATTCTTCTTTCACCGTGCGGAAAATCTCCCACGGTGAGGGTGTTGAACGTGTGTTTCAGACCTACAGTCCGTTGGTGAGTGAAATTCAGGTCAAGCGTCGTGGTGCCGTGCGTCGTGCCAAGTTGTATTATTTGCGTGAGTTGACCGGTAAGGCTGCGCGTATCAAAGAAAAGCTGTAGAGTCAGTATTTTGGTCCTGTTCAAAAACGTCCGGTTCCGCCGGGCGTTTTTTTTGTCCCGGTTTTTTGCCAGAATGGAGCAATGAAACATAGTCCAGTAGTGGCTGCTTAGCCTGACTTTTAGAGATGTATGATGCTATCAAGCCAGGTGTTGTAAACGCAAAGAGCGTAAAGTTTATACGGTTTTTTCTTTGCGTCTTCGCGAACTTTGCGTTAAATACTCAGTAATAAACTTGAATGAAATGGAACATGAACCAGTGAAACAAGGCTTCTCTTTTTGAAACCCACTGCTGACAGCGCTGATGCTATCGTGCCTTTCATGTTGACGGGGCAAGCCCTGAGTTTGGCAATTTATACGACGGGGCATGATCATGATGCCGTACTTTGCGGCATTGATTTTTTGTTCGAGCAAACTGTCACGCAGGTGCCGCATACGGCTTTAGCAGAAAATGTTGTCTATCAATTGCAGCGTTATCTTGATGACCCGCAATGGTCTTTTGATGTCCCGCTACACATGCAGGGGACAAAATTTCAGCGTCGTTTGTGGTCGGCTCTGTGTGATGTGCCATCGGGGAATACCGCAACTTACGGTCAGCTTGTAAAACAACTGGGTATGAAAGGGGGAGCGCAGGCGGTCGGTCAGGCCTGTCGGCGCAACCCGGTGCCGGTTGTGGTGCCTTGTCATCGTATTCTGTCGCAGTCAGGCATGGGCGGGTATGCGGGAGAAACGGCAGGCGAAAAACTGCGTTTCAAACAGGCCTTATTGGAACACGAAGGCTTCGTCAGTGTCTGAATCTGCGACTGATACTGGGGAAATTGATCGATTCCTTGATGCCTTGTGGATGGAACGTGGCTTGAGTCGGAACACGCTGGCCGCTTATCGGCACGACCTCCGTGGCTTTGCCCAGTGGCTGGATGAGCAGCGGCAATGCGTGTTGCTTGCGGCGCAACGGGAGGATTTACTCGCGTATTTGGCTGCGCGAGTGCGTGCCGAAGCAAAGCCGCGCACGATGGCGCGTTTGTTATCCAGTCTGCGGAGTTTTTATCAGCAGGCCGTGCGTGATGGCTGCCTGTCGGCTGACCCCAGTGAGCGTATTGAAGCCCCTCGGTTAGGGCGGTCCCTGCCCAGGTCGCTTACTGAGTCGGATGTGGAGCTGTTGATTAATGCGCCTGACACGGATGCCGCGCTGGGTTTGCGCGACCGGGCCATGCTGGAACTGCTTTATGCTAGCGGGTTGCGAGTCTCGGAATTGGTGGAGTTGCGGGTGTTGCAGCTCAATCTGCGTCAAGGCGTGGTGCGCACTCTGGGCAAGGGCAGCAAAGAACGGCTGGTTCCCCTGGGAGAGGTGGCAAGTGATTGGCTGGAACGTTATTTGTGTACAGCACGTATTGAACTGCTCAAGGGATACGAAAGTGAGGCGCTGTTTGTGACCCGACGGGGAGCAGCGATGTCGAGACAGGCTTTTTGGTATCTCATCAAAAAGCATGCGCAGCAGGCCGGTATTCATAAGCCATTATCACCACACACTCTGCGCCACAGTTTTGCCACCCATTTGCTGAATCATGGAGCGGATCTGCGTGTTGTACAGATGTTGCTGGGACACAGTGACTTGTCCACCACACAAATTTATACTCACGTCGCGCGTGAGCGTTTAAAAAACCTGCACGCCGAGCATCATCCGCGCGGTTAACATAATTTGAAAAAAAGAGAAGGAAAAACAAATGCCCTCATTTGATGTGGTTTCTGAAGTTGAAATGCATGAGCTGAGCAATGCCGTGGATCAAGCTAACCGGGAGGTGGGTACACGGTTTGATTTCCGAGGGTCGGATGCCAAGTTTGAACAAAAAGGTAATGAATTAACATTAATTGCCGATGGCGCTTTTCAATTGAAACAAATGATGGACATTTTGCGCAATAAAATGGTCAAACGGGGGATTGACACAGGTTGCCTGGATATTGCTGAGCCTGAGACCAGCAATTTAAAGGTCAAGCAAAAGGTGACAGTTCGTGAAGGGCTGGACAAAGAAACGGCGAAAAAGGTCGTGAAACTGATCAAAGAAGCCAAGCTCAAGGTGCAATCCGCGATTCAGGATCAGCAGGTACGAGTGACGGGCAAAAAGCGGGATGACTTACAGGCGGTCATGGCTATGCTGAAAGATCAGAAGCTGGACCTGCCTTTGCAATATACTAATTTTCGAGATTAACCAATAAGTTTTTAAAACGAGGTCTAAAAAGTAGCATGAAAAAATTTATAAACACATTAGCAGTGAATAGCATGATCAGCCTCGTTTTTCTGACAGGCTTTACTTTTGCCATACAGGCGACGGCGGGTGAAGCTGAAGAAATGGCCAATATCCAAAAAGTGCTGTCTGAATTGATGCCACAAACGAAAGCCGACAGCATTAAACCCGCCGCCTTTCCAGGTATGTATGAGGCAGTTTATGGCCCACAAATTCTTTATATCTCGGCCGATGGGCGTTACATGCTGGAGGGTGATTTGTACGACTTAAAAAGCCGTACAAACCTGACGGAAAGCAAACGTCAAACGGGTCGCGCCAAGATTGTGCGGGATATGGACGAAAAAGATATGATTCTGTTTTCACCCGCAGCGGAAAAAGTGAAATATACCATTACTGTATTTACGGATATCGATTGCGGTTATTGTCGGAAAATGCACAAGGAAATGGATGAATACAACAAACTGGGTATTGCCATTCGTTACATGGCCTTTCCACGTTCCGGTGTTGATACACCCTCTTATTACAAGGCGGTTTCTGTATGGTGTGCCGATGACAAGCAAGAGGCAATGACCCAGTCCAAAGCGGGCGTTACACTGCCCAGAGCCCAGTGTGATAACCCCGTCAAAAAACACATGGACGCTGCCAATCTGGTGGGCGTGACGGGCACGCCAACGCTGGTGCTGGAAAATGGGCGGGTGATTCCTGGTTATGTAGAGGCAAAACGTTTAATCCAGATGCTGGACCAGCTTAAAAACCAGAATTAAAGGCAGAAATTATTATCGGGATAAAAACCCCTCCAATAAACGCCAGCATGATGCTGGCGTTTTACTGTTTGGCTTCTTTGAAATGGACTTCAATTCCCCAGCGCAATGCGTATATCTTTAGTGTCTTTGTCGTGCTTATTTCGGCATCTATGCTCAGAAAAATAGTGCCCAGTCTTTTTTCCGACGCAAGGCTTGCTTTGATCTATTGCTGCATCAAAGCGCTTGACACCGGTACTGCATTGATCTTTGAATGCCCGAATGAGCCCCTGCATTTTTGAGCCATTCATGTATATTTGAGAATCAAGAGGCATAAATAATCCTTCGGTCACCAGCCCTAACGTCAATACTTGTTGCCCGACGACATGACGCCCTTCGGTATGGTCAAAATGGCAGGCCCCCATCTTTTTCCCACGGCGTTTTTTATTGAGCCATCTAATATGTAAGCTTTTAACCTAAATTAATCAGTTAAACCGTAGCGAGAGCGACTAAGGTGCGGAAGATAAAGCGTTTTTCAGGTTATTTTGGACGAAAGCGTATCACCCATACGGTGAGTTCAACATGTTCTGAAAAATGCTTTAGATTCTGTGCCTTAGGCGCTCGCAGTAGATTTAACTGATTAATTTAGGTTTAAGCAGTTTGATGAGATGTTTTGTTGTGTATAGATTGTTTTAGAAACGCGTGCATTCAACCCAGGCCAATCAACGTCTTCCCGCTTAAGTAGTTCGCACATAACATTTCTTTTTCCCTCAGAAAATACCTTCAATGACTGTTTGGCGAAAACCGCGATAGATGAAATATCGATCCATTTTGAAAGCGCCAACAAAAAAGCAGAATCAATGATGGGTACACCTGATCGCTTTTTGAACCCTGAACGTTGGATGAGACGACTGAAATTTAAACCTTTCTAACGTTCGCAAAAACGTTGCCAATATATTGACCCGAATGTTTCAGCACATTGTCAATCAAGCTTGGAAATAGGTGAGTCTTCGTGTCATTGTTCATGCGGGCTTACGGTTGTTTATTCATATTTCTGTTTCCCAGTTATTGATGCCAGCCGGGAAATACCTCCACATCAAAAAATGCTAAATATCAATTAACAGGATGGCATGTGTCATATCAATATTTTCGGTATGATAAATTTTTCGAGATCGGATTATCAGCTTATTAAAATAATGAGATTAACGGTTTGGAGGGAGAGTGTGTGATGTGCAACCTATGTTTACGCGAGTAAATGTTTTGTGACATTTTTCCGGTCATCGTAAATGGTTCGTTCAAAAATTAAACAATTTCGCTATTATATCCAAAGCATCGTGGGTGTGTTTAACCTGTTTATTTATATGTTTAAGTGCCAATATTGAATTATCCTGCTGCTATGCGTGTAATAAATTAGGGCGTAGCTGGTTTATCCGGGTTGGTAGTAAGACGTACCCTTGCAGTGAGGAAATGTTGTACTTTTTACTATTTAAAAGAGAGTGCTTTCAAGTAAAGAAAAATGGCACATAATATGGTCCCGTTAAAAAAGTTTTCAAGTCTGCTGTGGGGTAGAAGGCGGACGTGCAATAATGTTATTAAGTTAACAAATTACGATATAGCGTAATTTGTCAGTGAGTTTGAAAAGCTCTTTATTACAAGCCCCGTTCGGTTGACAGACTCACCGTTAGCCTGTTCCAGGCAGGGTTTTTGGCGTAACTTGTCTTACATCGCGTTGAGGTGTAGTGCATGATTAATATCTGGATTTCAATTGTTATGAGATGTTTATTGAAACTCTTTAAAGCAATAAATTTTTTACCAAAATTTTCAGAATTGAATCGGTGGAATTATTTTTTATTCATTGGGTGAAGCAGCATAGCTGCTGTATTCAACAAATGAAATATTAGTAATCCGTGCGGTGTGCTAGGTAAAATTCCCAATTGCATTTCACATAAATACGAAACAAAATGTCGCAAAATATTGTTTGTCTCAACAAATAATTCAGGGAGGGATAAAAGGCACAAACCAATTAGCAGGGAATGGCTGGCAGGATTTCTTCGTGCTGGCGACCGAATGGTCACGGTCAATCAACATAAGATTATCTATAAATAAAAGAGAAGAGGGAATGCTCAAAATGAAACACTCAATATATTCCGGCATCGTCGCCAGCGGACTGGCCATTGTGCTATGGACCGGCGGCGCTGCTGCACATGGAGTTGGTGAAGATAGTGGCACTGTTACGGGTGTGAAAAGCAGTACACGTATTTCCATCAAGGCTAGTAATCCGGTGCGTGTCCGCCGGGTTATGGGTCCCGTCACTGATAGCGTCGATGGTGTCCCAGCAGGGCCTGTGGATTCCTTCGACTGGGGCGGGCAGGCGCTCACACGGGTCAAAGGTCACGCCAGACTGGAGATAGACCCCATTGCCAACACTGGCACGATTAGAGCTGAGTGGGAAGATGAATACGGTCGCTGGACATACAGACAGAATACTTTCGGACCACCAGCTCATGCCACCGGAATACGTATTGGATCATCCCGGGATTCGGTGACAGATATTGTGGGTGACCCGATCACCACTAATGTTTATCTGCACGGTGATACTGGCGTTGGTGGACCGGTAACGCCTACGTTCTTTGCCCAGCTTGCTATTTGGGGGCCGGCAAAAATTACGCTTAATGGTGAACGTTTTGACAACCCTTATCCTGACGCATCAGGTGCTTTGCCTTTTGATGGTCCTAAAGGATCTTTATGGGGAGGCCATGTTTTACTCTCCGAAGAAATTCGTGGTGATGACGGCGTAGTACGTACCACTTCCGGTGAAGTTTTCGATATGTCGAAGGCCTCAGAAGGTGTGGTATACCCGGAAAAAATAAACCTCAATTTATCTTTTATCGACATTCCTGATGGTCAGCCAAATGGGAATATACCGCCTATGCATCGTTTCATCTATTACATCTCTTTCAAGAAAGTCAAAGTAAAATATAAATATAAATAACGTTTGATAGTTGTTTATATCGATATTTTTGCCAATGTCGGCCCGGTTTAAAATCCGGGCCGGTATCGGAAACCCGAACTTGTCAAGTTCGCGGTAGAAGTATTTTCTCCTAATCCTTTTCGTTTTATAATGATATTAAAACTTCTGACAGTGGCGGCCTGTTCCGCGCTGGTTTATCTTGTTTAAGGATCCGCTGTCGTTGTCCTTTGAAGCTGCAATGAGTTGTATTGCCAGCAAACACTATTGTAGCTTCAGGGAAATCACCCGATAACTCATTTTTTAATAACCTGTATTTTTCCAGTATTAACCGTGTTGATGGCGCTTCTTCATTTACAGAGGTGTCATGTTTTAGTGTCAAACATCAAGATGCTGAGAAAGCAATGACTGTTCATGGCCAACAGGGTTGTGGTTGTTGCATATTTTGAAAAACAATTATTGTTTTTAGTGAATGCCTCTGTTTATTCTTCCGTATTTCTCCTGATGTCTATTGGTGTTACTATTGAGTATTCTGTTAATAAATACACGGTTATCTTTTGTGACCTAATGGTTGGTATGCTACTTTCTAATGGAATACCCGTAAGTTGTTATGTATAACAATCAAACTTCATGGAATGGAGAGGTTTAATGAAAAACCTAAAATCAAAACTTATTACGACTTTCGCTGTTTTTTGTTTTTCCGGTTTTAGTGCGCATGCTGCGGATGGGTTTTATGGCGTTAAACCGGCCCCGTTACCGACGCCAATAGAAATACCGACACCAACGGTACCAACAATACCCATACCGGTGATACCGGGGTTTTCACCATTAAAGGATACTTATTTTACGGTTAAGCCAGACCTTAGACGATGTGTTTCACCGATTTGTGGCGGATGGTTTGTCAGTGCGGTAAATCGCAGGATATTTATGTGCCCTGATGGGGCGGTGAAACAGGAATGTTATGTCGCCGAGGAAAAAATTAACATACCAGGGTTGTCTGATATTCAGGTTGCTGAGCTTCGTCAGGCAATGGGCGAATCAAAAGTGTTGATACAGGGACGTTTGTCGAATGCGGTTGCCTATGGGTTGCTGGAAGTGAATAACGCCTGGTTGAGTGCTTCCGATCAATCTCCCAAGGGTATATTTGTGACGGTTACTGATAATGGCATACGTTGTATCACTGAACCCTGCCCGAGTTATGATGGACAAATTCTTAATCGATATTTCAGTAAAAGTCTGGCGGATTATGATCTGAGTATGGTTGGAGCCAGTGATGAACAGCTTGTTTTAGCGCAAGAAGCCGTTAATTCAGAAAATGGTTTGCCCATGGCTGGAAAATTTGTTGAGGTAGCCGGTCCGGCTGGCTCTGCTCAGGGAATTGCCGCCAGTCAGTTTTATCTGAAGGTTGAAAGTACGAAGCCCAAGATGTGTTTCCCGACAGGTTGCTCTGGCCAGATTTGCTCAGACACTGATGTAATAACAACCTGTGAATGGCGTCCTGAGTACGCGTGTTATCGTGCTGCCAGTTGCTCAGCACAAAGTAATGGTGATTGTGGTTGGGTTATGGATGATGAGTTACGGCGTTGTCTGGCCAACTCGGGTCTTTCTCCTCTTTTTCAGCCAGATGCGGCACGATAATGGATGAGGGAAAAATTAAGAGGTTCCTCATGTTGTGATTTGTAAGGGACTCCGGTTGAGGCTTTGGCTGCCTGCATTGCTTCTTTCGCGAGACTCATTTTTAATCGCCTGGGGTTTAATTCCCCGCAGCTTGTTGCCTCGGCGTGCCTACTTTTGTTGGTGTTGCGAATACCGTCATTCCGGCATGTTTTTAGCCGGAATCCAGAGGCTGAAATCTCTGAGCGCTGGCTTTTGCTGGGGTGACATGATGATATCAATACCCCGTTTTCGCGTAGCGAGATAGCTTGCTGCGGGGTTGTTTATTTATTCAAGGGAAGAATAAATGTGTAGTTCCGGGAGGGAACGCAATGAAAAATAGTCAATGGATGTATCTAAAGTTAACAATTGTACTGACTTCTGTAGTGATAAGTGGGTGTTCTACTTATGGGAAAATAAGTGCATTACCCGAAAACGGTCAAACATTAATTCATAAAAATGATCAAAAAACGCTCACCTCTGAGAAATATAATCTGGTTGGTTTGTCACCCAAGTTAGAAAAAATAAAAAATGTAGGCTGGGGAGAGTTTATTCTTACCATCGAAAATAGATCGTTAAATAATATGCAATTTTCAATGAGTGATATTTCCGCCCGTAGTTACGAAATGGATACTGATACAGTAATGGCACTTAAAGTATTCAGGAAAGAGGAGCTGATTAAAAAAGAAAAATCATCGCAAAAAACCCGTAATACGTGGGATGCTATTGGAAGCGTACTTAATGTTTTAAACGTTGCAGTAAGTGCAGGTTCGACCACCAGTTTGTCAGATCAACAAAAACATGAGGACCGTGTTGCCAAGTCAAAAAAGCGGCATAAAGAAATCCTGGAACATCTGGATTCACTCATGCCGGAAAATACAACGGTATTACCAGGTGAAAAAATGAACGGTCTTATAAGAGTTCAGCTACCCAAAATAACGGATGCCAGAAAAAAGATCATGTTCTCAATAAATCTTGATGAAGAAGAACACAAATTGGCTTTTATTCAGGAAAAAATAGAAAAAAGTAAATAAGCAAGGTCTCGATTAAGAAGAAAAAATGATTTTCGGGTTTACTTTTCAACCCGGCGGGTGAATCTCGTTTCTGGAAGAAGAGGGAGCTATCGATCATAAAGCTTATCTGATGTACAGCGTATTAAGGTGAGTATTTGAAACGTGGTATTGTTGTATTGCGCTACATTTATTTTTCCCCTGAAGAAATTTTTTCACCATGACCCAACAAACCATTCAGACACAGGCATTCCCCGATCAGCTACCCGGTACTTCCGGTTTGCGAAAAAAGATCCGTGTTTTCCAGCAGCCGCATTATCTGGAAAATTTTGTTCAATCCATTTTTGACAGTCTGTACGGTTTCGAGAGGGAGACTCTTGTGTTGGGTGGCGATGGCCGTTACGGCAATCTGGAGGCCATTGCGGTTATCCTGCGTATGGCTGCGGCCAACGGTTTTGGCCGTGTGCTGGTGGGGCGTGATGGTTTGCTTTCCACCCCGGCGGCTTCCTGTGTCATCCGCAAGTATCAGGCCTTCGGCGGCATTATTCTTTCTGCCAGTCATAATCCCGGTGGGCCCGACGGTGATTTTGGCATCAAGTACAACACGGGTAACGGTGGCCCTGCACCGGAGAAGATCACTGATGCCATTTTTGAGCATAGCCGACAAATTCGTGAGTACCACATCAGCGATGAAGCTGATATTGCTTTACATCAGGTGCATGAGTTTACGTTAGATGGAATGCTCGTCAGTGTTATTGATCCGGTTGACGATTATGCGGAATTAATGGCGTCATTGTTTGATTTTGATGCTATCGCTGCCATGTTTCGTGGTGGTTTCCGTCTGCGTTTCGATGCCATGCATGCCATTACCGGCCCTTATGCGACGGAGATACTGGAACGTCGCCTGGGGGCGTCGGCTGGCACGGTGATTAATGGCATTCCGCTGACTGATTTTGGCGGCGGCCACCCTGATCCGAATCTTGTTTACGCGAAGCAGTTGGTCGAGGAGATGTTCAGCGATACCGCACCTGATTTTGGTGCGGCTTCTGATGGCGATGGGGATCGCAATATGGTGCTGGGTGCCAACTTTTTTGTGACCCCCAGTGACAGTCTGGCTTTGCTCACTGCCAATGCGACTTTGGTGCCCGGCTATGCAGCGGGCTTGACAGGCGTGGCCCGCTCTATGCCCACCAGTATGGCGACGGATCGTGTGGCCGAAGCGTTAGGTATCGACTGCTTTGAAACGCCTACCGGCTGGAAGTTTTTTGGCAATTTAATGGATGCGGGCAAAGTGACGTTGTGTGGAGAGGAGAGCTTTGGTACGGGTTCCAGTCATGTGCGCGAGAAAGACGGCTTGTGGGCGGTGTTGTTCTGGCTCAATATTTTTGCGGTGCGCCAGCAGCCGATGGCGGATATGGTGCGTGAACACTGGGCGTGCTATGGCCGCAATTTTTATTCCCGTCATGATTATGAGGGAGTGGGTAAAGCCGGTGCCGAGGCTCTAATGACGGAATTGCGGGCGCGCCTCGCTACTCTGCCGGGGGAATCGTTTGGCAATTTGTGCGTGGCTTATGCCGATGATTTCAGTTATACCGATCCGGTAGATGGCTCTGTCAGCACAGGGCAGGGGATTCGCATTGGTTTTGAGGGAGGGGATCGTATCGTTTTTCGCCTTTCCGGTACCGGCACGGAAGGTGCCACGCTGCGGGTTTATCTGGAACGCTTCGAGGTTGATGTGCAACATCATGAACAGGATGCCCAGGCGGCGTTGGCTGATCTTGTTGTTATTGCCGATGAGCTGGCGGGTATTCGGTGTCACACCGGGCGTGATGTGCCTACGGTGATTACCTGATAGCTGGTTTTACATTCTGGCCAGCGACTTCTGGTTAGCACCCCCTGGTTACGTACTGATGGGTAATTTCCCCCTTGCTTTTTGACAGTTTGCAGTCAGGCGGTTAAAGTTCGTCCGCTTTGTTGTAGCCGTAGAGTGGGTGTGCAGGACATTTTTGTGTGTTGCACCCTCATCCCGACCTTCTCCCTTTAAATAGTGAGAGACTTTAAATTATCGCGGTTCTGCCGCACAAACATGTGATCTCTCGTATGGATCACCACTGGAGAAAAGAATATGCCTTTTGTAACCCTGCCTGATGGTTCCCAACGTAAATTTGATCACCCTGTTTCGGTTCTGGATGTGGCTGCCGATATTGGCCCCGGTCTGGCCAAAGCCACTTTGGCCGGGCGCGTCAATGATGTGCTGGTGGATGCTTCGTACATCATTAATGAAGATAGCACGCTGGCGATTATCACCGAGCGTGACGAAGATGGGCTGGACATCATCCGCCACACCAGCGCGCATTTGTTGGCGCAGGCGGTGCAGCAACTGTATCCCGAGGCACAGGTCACCATCGGTCCGGTGATTGAAAATGGTTTTTATTACGATTTTGCCTACGAGCCGGGTTTTGGCCCTGATGATTTGCTGGCTATCGAAAAGCGCATGAAAGAGATTGTGAAACAGAATTTGCCTGTGATGCGCAGTGTGATGTCGCGGGAGGAGGCTATTCCCTTTTTCCTGGAGAAAGGTGAAAAATACAAGGCTGAGTTGATCGAAGCCATTCCGCGTGGTGAAGAACTTTCGTTATATCAGCAGGGTGACTTCATTGATCTTTGCCGTGGCCCGCATGTACCGTCCACCGGCAAGCTGAAATCCTTCAAACTGATGAAGCTGGCCGGTGCTTACTGGCGTGGTGATTCCAATAATGAAATGCTGCAACGTATTTATGGTACGGCATGGAGCAATAAAAAGGATCTCAAAGCCTACCTGCATCGTTTGGAAGAAGCGGAAAAACGTGATCACCGTCGTCTGGCTGGTCAGCTGGATTTGTTCCATAGTCAGCCGGAAGCACCGGGGATGGTGTTTTGGCATGCCAACGGCTGGGCGCTGTACCAGCAGGTGGAGCAGTACATTCGTGGCGTGCTGACAGAAAACGGTTACGGCGAGGTAAAAACACCGCAGGTGGTGGATCGGGTGTTGTGGGAAAAATCCGGTCATTGGGAAAAATTCCGTGACGATATGTTCATCACCGAGTCGGAAAAACGCACTTATGCGATTAAACCCATGAATTGTCCCTGTCATGTGCAAATATTTAATCAGGGGTTAAAAAGTTACCGTGACCTGCCGCTACGCATGGCAGAGTTTGGCTCCTGTCACCGCAACGAGCCTTCCGGCACATTGCACGGATTGATGCGAGTGCGCAGCTTTACCCAGGATGATGCACACATTTTTTGTACAGAAGACCAGATTCAAAGCGAAGTATCAGCGTTTATTGATTTGCTGTACCGGGTGTACCGGGATTTTGGTTTTGAAGAGGTCATCATCAAGTTGTCCACCCGGCCGGAAAAACGGGTGGGGGCGGATGCTGACTGGGACAAGGCCGAACATTCTCTTGAAAAAGCCTTGAATAACAAAGAGCTGGATTGGGATTTGCAACCGGGTGAGGGGGCTTTTTATGGCCCGAAAATCGAATTTTCGCTGAAAGACTGCATTGGCCGGGTCTGGCAATGCGGCACGATTCAGGTGGATTTTTCCATGCCGGGTCGTCTTGATGCTCACTATATTGCCGAAGACGGCTCCAAACAGGTGCCGGTTATGTTGCATCGTGCCATCCTGGGTTCGTTGGAGCGATTTATCGGTATTTTGATCGAAGAATTTGCCGGAGCCTTCCCCGCATGGCTGGCTCCGACCCAGGTAATAGTGCTACCGATCACTGATCGTAACAACGAATATGTGCAAAAAATAGAAAACGCCTTGTGTGGCGGGGGCTTCCGGGCAAAATCGGACTTGAGAAATGAGAAGATTGGCTTTAAAATCCGCGAGCACACTTTACAACGCATTCCTTACCTGCTCGTTGTGGGCGATAAGGAAGTTGAAAATGATACAGTGGCCGTGCGCACGCGCAGTGGCAAAGACCTTGGAAGCATGACGCTTTCGCAGTTTACTGAAGGGCTTTCCACAGATATTGCGAGTCGCGGTCGCACTACTTTGGAGGATTGAAGCATCGCTCAAGAAAAAAAGGTTCGCCTGAACGAAGACATCACTGCACCGGAAGTGCGTTTAATTGGAGCAGAGGGTGAACAGGTTGGGGTGGTACCGATTGATGCTGCGCAGCAGGCTGCACTGGATGCCGATCTGGATCTGGTCGAAATTGTGCCGAACGCTGCGCCTCCTGTTTGCCGTGTAATGGATTACGGCAAATTCCTGTTTGAAGAAAACAAGAAAAAACATGCGGCAAAGAAGAAGCAGAAACAGACGCAAGTCAAGGAAGTGAAGTTTCGTCCGGGAACGGACATTGGGGACTATAAGGTAAAACTACGCAACCTTATCAAGTTCCTTAACAACGGAGACAGGGTGAAAGTGACTCTGCGTTTCCGTGGGCGAGAGATGGCTCATCAAAATCTCGGTGCAAAATTATTGGACCGGGTGGCACATGATGTGGAATCAGAAGGCCATGGCAGTGTTGAGCAACGTTCCAAAATGGAAGGTCGTTTGATGGTCATGGTGATCTCGCCGAAAAAAAGCTAGGCTTTTTTCTTCTGAAGAATACCTGATTAACGTCATTCCAGTGAAAGCCGGAATGACGAAGTGGTATCAGCTATTCTCGAATTAAAAATGCGCTGGCACGAGGGCGCTGCTGTCGGTCAGGTGTGGCACACCAAGACCTCCAGTCGAAAATGCGCTGTTTTTTAACAAGCAGTATTCATTTGTTGTTTTGACAAATGTAAACAAATGCGGAGTTGTTATGCCAAAGATGAAAACCAATCGTGGTGCTGCCAAGCGTTTTAGACGCACAGCATCCGGGAGCTTTAAACGCGCCCAGTCACACCGTCGTCATATTCTCACCAAGAAGAGCACGAAGCGGAAACGTCATTTGCGTTCCGGCAAAATGGTTCATGATGCAGATGTCAGCATGCTGAACCGTTTGTTGCCGTACGTTTAAGCCAATTACGTATCTGCTTTTTGTCAAGTAACAGGAGAGAATAGAAATGGCACGAGTAAAACGCGGCGTACAAGCACGCGCCAAACACAAAAAAGTGATTGCCAAGGCCAAAGGTTATAGTGGCCGTCGCAAAAACGTTTATCGGGTTGCCGTTCAGGCGGTCACCAAAGCCGGTCAATATGCCTATCGTGATCGCCGTCAACGCAAGCGTCAGTTTCGCGCATTATGGATTGCCCGTATCAATGCGGCAGCCCGTGAGTGTGGTTTGTCGTACAGCCGGTTTATCAACGGTCTGAAAAATGCCGAGATTGAAGTTGATCGCAAGATGCTGGCAGATATCGCGGTTTTCGATAAAAATGCCTTTGCTCAATTGGCGGAAAAAGCCAAAGCAAATCTGGCGGGTTGATTATTCACTGGTTGCTCAATAATTGAGCGGCCAGCTGTTTTACCGCAGAGAACCCAAAAGGGAAAGGCCAATACCTTTCCCTTTTTTTATTGCGCCGGTTTTGTCCGGCGTACAAACGTTACCATTAACGGCCTGGGGAATAACGTGCAGCAAGAATTGGATAAATTCATTGACGATGCGCAGCAGACAATCGCTGCTGCGGCTGATCTGGTAACGTTGGATCAGGTCAGGGTGCAGTTTCTGGGCAAAAAAGGTGCCATCACAGAAAAAATGCAAGGTCTGGGCAAACTGCCCGCAGAAGAGCGTCGTGATGCTGGCAAGGTGATCAATATTGCCAAACAAACCGTGCAAAAAGCTATCGAAACACGTCGCCAGCATTTAGAAGCTGAAGCGCTTGATAACAAGCTGGCATCGGAAGCCATTGATGTCACTCTGCCCGGACGGGGACAGCAAAACGGTGGTCTGCATCCGGTAACACGCACACTGCACCGCATCGAAGCACTTTTTACCCGTCTGGGTTTTGAAGTTGCCGAAGGGCCGGAAATCGAAAACGATTATTATAATTTTGAAGCGTTGAATATTCCCGAATCGCACCCCGCCCGGGCCATGCACGACACTTTTTATTTTGATGAGCACACTGTGTTGCGTACACACACATCACCCGTGCAGGTGCGGGTAATGACAGAACGTGAACCGCCGCTGCGCATTATTGCCCCCGGGCGTGTTTACCGGTGTGATTCTGACTTGACCCACACACCCATGTTTCATCAAGTGGAAGGTCTGCTGGTGGATGATCGCGTTACCTTTGCCGACTTGAAAGGGGTTATCGACGAATTCCTGCGCCACTTTTTTGAACAGGATCTTTCGGTGCGTTTTCGTCCGTCGTACTTCCCCTTTACCGAGCCTTCTGCGGAGGTGGATATCCAATGTGTGATGTGCAGCGGCAAAGGGTGCCGTGTGTGTAGTCATACCGGCTGGCTGGAAGTGCTGGGTTGCGGCATGGTACACCCGAAAGTATTGTCACATGTGAATGTCGATAGTGAAAAATTTACCGGTTTTGCCTTTGGTATGGGGGTGGAACGTCTCGCCATGTTGCGTTATGGCGTCAATGATCTGCGACTGTTTTTTGAAAACGACCTGCGTTTTTTGCGCCAGTTTAGTTAAATGTGAATTGAGTGCAGATTTACTTAAGCACAAACACCGCAAAGAAGCGCGAAGGGAAGAAAATCCTTCTCTTCATGTCCTTTGCGGTAAAAATGATTGCTTGCTCCTTACGCCTCAACCCGCAACAAACAGAAATTCGATTTAACTTAATGACAGTGACAGAGAATTGTGGGATCAAGACACGATAAATATACGTTGTAAAGGAAAGATCAAATGATCAATTCCAAGGATTTAGCGCTTAATTCACATTTCAAGACAAGAATAAGAGTAAACAAACAATGAAATTCAGTGAACACTGGTTACGTGAATGGGTTGACCCAAAAATCACCACAGAAGAACTCTCTGTGGTATTGACCATGGCGGGCCTGGAAGTTGAAGCCATTGAGCCTGTGGCTGGCGAATTTACAAACACAGTTGTGGGCCAGGTGAAAAGTATTGAAGCGCATCCCGATGCCAACAAGTTGCAAGTGTGTAAGGTGGATGTGGGTGAAAGCGACCCGTTACAAATCGTTTGCGGTGCATCCAATGTGGCTGTCGATATGCGTGTACCTGTTGCCAAAGTCGGCGCAACCCTGCCCGGTGGCATGAACATCAAAAAAGCCAAACTGCGCGGCGTGGAATCCTCTGGCATGTTGTGTTCCGCAAAAGAACTGGGCATGGGGGAGGGGGTGGATGGTTTGATGGCGTTGCCCATGGATGCACCCATCGGCAAGGATATTCGTGAATACTTCTGGTTGGACGATCAGTCCATTGAACTGAGTCTTACGCCTAATCGCAGTGACTGCCTGGGCATTGCTGGTATTGCTCGGGAAGTGGGTACATTGTGCAAAGCTACAGTGGTGGTGGACGAGGGTGATGCCGTTGAAATAACGTCGGATAAATCGCTTCCGGTGACAGTATCTGCCTCCGAAGATTGTCCACGCTATCTGTGTCAGGTGATCGAGGGCATCGACCCGAATGCCAGCACGCCCATGTGGATCCAGGAAGCACTGCGCCGCAGTGGTCTGCGCAGCCTGGGGCCAGTGGTGGATATCACCAACTTTGTGTTGCTTGAACTGGGCCAGCCCATGCATGCTTTTGATCTTGCCAAGATCAACGAGGGTATCCAGGTGCGCCATGCCCGGCAGGGTGAATCCATAACGTTGCTGGACGGACAAAAAATTGATCTGGTTCCTGGTACATTGCTGATCGCTGACGAAACCCTACCACTGGCATTGGCAGGTATTATGGGCGGTGCGGATTCTGCGGTGGGTGGCGCAACCACCTCCATTGTTTTGGAAAGTGCCTTTTTCAATCCGCTTAGCATCGCGGGGAAGGCGCGCAGCTATGGCTTGCATACGGACTCATCCCATCGTTTTGAGCGGGGTGTGGACCCGGCATTGCAACAGCGTGCGCTGGCCCGTGCTACCGCATTGTTGTTGAAAACAGTAGGGGGTGCTGCTGGTCCAATGGTTGAAGTGATTCACGATGCACACATGCCGACACGTAATACCATTTTACTGCGAGCCGAGCGTATTACGCGTGTTTTGGGTCGGGCTATTTCTGCGGATGATGTGACCGATATCCTGACCCGGCTGGGTATGAGCGCAATCATAAGTACAACAACAGAGGGTGAAAGCTGGCAGGTCACTGCACCCAGCTTCCGTTTTGATATTACTATTGAAGAAGATCTCATCGAAGAGCTTGCGCGGGTTTATGGTTACGCTAACCTGCCCACCACGCTACCGCAGTCCGCAGCACATATCCAGCCGATTCCGGAAAGCCGTGTTCCTCTGTCGCGCTTGCAGAATATTCTGGTGAGTCGTGGCTATCAAGAAGCCATCACTTACAGCTTTATTGATCCGGAATTGCAACAACTGTTCGATCCCGGGCAAGCCGCTATTGCGCTGACAAACCCGATTTCGGCAGACATGTCGGTGATGCGTACCTGTCACTGGCCCGGGTTGGTGCAGGCCGTATTGCACAACCTGAATCGTCAGCAGACAGACGTGAAATTCTTCGAGTCAGGCCTGAAGTTTATTCCGCAAGACAATGAAATAAAACAGGAAAATTATCTATCTGGCGTTGTCACCGGTAGCTGGGCTCCGGAACAGTGGGCGCAAAAACCACGCCCGATGGATTTCTTTGACCTCAAGGGCGATGTCGAAAGTTTGCTGGCTACTGTCTCGACAGTTGAAAATTTCACCTTTGTGGCTGAACAGGAACCCGCGCTGCATCCTGGGCAGTCTGCGGCAATTTACACCGAAAGCGGTGAAAAAATAGGCAGCATCGGTGCTTTGCATCCCGCATTGGAGGCTAAGCTTGGTTTGTCACAAAAGGTGTTTTTGTTCGAAATTGCGCTGAAATGTTTCGAAAATGCAGAGATTCCACAGTTTTCTGCTTTATCGAAATTCCCGTCGATTCGTCGTGACATCGCCGTGGTTATCGATGAAAAAATACCCCTGAATCAGCTTAAGGATGTGGTGAAAAATGCCGCTACAGATTTGCTGGATAACTTCCAGTTATTTGACGTGTATCAAGGCAAAGGTATTGATTCCGGTAGAAAAAGTGTTGCGTTTGGCTTGACCTTCCAGGAACGCTCACGCACACTTGAGGAGGCAGATGTCGAGGAGGCCATGGCCCCCATACTTACAGCGCTAACCGATCAGCTGGGCGCGGCGTTACGACAGTAAATTACGGACGAACACTGCGATACGAACAAACAGTTTCAACCAATAGCTTCGACACAAGTGAGAAAAAAGTATGGCGCTAACCAAAGCTGAAATGGCAGACAAACTGTATGAAGAACTGGGCCTGAATAAACGCGAAGCAAAAGAAATTGTTGAACTTTTTTTTGCAGAGATTCGCGATGCGCTGGAAGGCGGCAATCAAGTGAAGTTATCAGGTTTTGGAAATTTCGATCTGCGTAGCAAAAACGAACGTCCCGGTCGAAACCCTAAAACGGGTGAGGAAATTCCTATTTCAGCCCGCCGAGTGGTGACTTTTCGCCCAGGTCAAAAACTGAAAGCACGAGTTGAGGCCTATGCTGGAAGCAGCCAACAATAACGAACTTCCCCCCATACCCGGCAAGCGCTATTTCACCATCGGTGAAGTCAGTGAACTGTGCGGTGTAAAACCGCATGTATTGCGTTATTGGGAGCAGGAATTTCTACAATTAAAACCGGTGAAACGTCGGGGTAATCGCCGCTATTACCAGCGTCATGATGTCATTATGATTCGTCAGATCCGCAGCCTGTTGTACGAGCACGGCTTCACCATCGGCGGGGCGCGGCAAAAACTGGCGGGTGGCGAAGCGAAAGAAGACGTGAATCACAGCCGCCAGATTATTCACCAGATGATCAGTGAGCTGGAAGACGTGTTGGAAATCCTTAAGCGCTAATACCCCCTTCCTATCAGGAAGCTCCTGGAGTAGAATGCGTCGCTCTGTTGTGAGACCCTATGCGTTTTGGCGTTTTTAACAGAAAAATCGGGGCGTAGCGCAGCCTGGTAGCGCACCTGCATGGGGTGCAGGTGGTCGGAGGTTCAAATCCTCTCGCCCCGACCAATTCCCATATTTTGTGAAATATCCCATTGGCTAAAGCCAGCGGCTTTTGGGCCAGCGTTCGCAGCGCAGTTGTTTCTCATTCCTTTCTGCCTATCCTAAGTCCGACAGGCTCCCAGCATTGACTGAATGCCGCAAGTGTTGGTGGCATTGCATTATCCTAAATTAATCAGTTAAACCTACTGCGAACGCCTAAGGCACAGAATCTAAAGCGTTTTTCAGAACTCACCGTACAGGTGATACGCTTTCGTCCAAAATAACCTGAAAAACACTTTATCTTCCGCACCTTAGTCGCTCTCGCTACAGTTTAACTGATTAATTTAGGATCATACGACTGGCTAAAGCTGAATATCGATTATCCTGCCTACGCTTGTGAAAGACACCACCGCCAACTGCCTTGAATATGGTCTTTTATAGACCTTACACATTTCTACGACGAGCCCGTTGTTTGTATTTCTTGGGATAAATGAAATCAATGTATTTGCGCACCACAAAGTGGCAGCACGCACATAATTTGTGCGTGGGTAGACTTTTTTCCCACAAAAAATGCACCCTCATTAAAAAAAAACCATCTAATTACAGGGTTGTAAGGGAAACGTATTTTTGGCCTGAAACCTGCACTGCCTCAACTCCATACGTTCACAAAAAATAATACCGACTCATCGTATGGGGTAGAAAAGGAAAAATTATGTCTTATTTAGAGCCTTCAGAGTTCGTTACAAAAATGGTGGATGCGGGTGAGTCCAAAATTTACATGTCGGTACAGGACACCGTTATTCGTGCCTTCATGGCGGGAGCCGTTTTGGCGCTTGCGGCCATGTTTGCGATTACGGTTATCGTGCAAACAGGTTCGCTTCTCCTTGGTTCAGTACTCTTTCCTGTGGGCTTCATTATGCTGTACCTAATGAAGTTTGATTTACTGACGGGGGTATTTACACTGGTACCCCTTGCCTGGCTTGATAAAAGACCGGGTGTCACCGTCGGGCAAATTTTACGCAACTGGGGTTGGGTTTTTCTAGGAAACCTGGGAGGGGCGCTGACGGTGGCATTTATTATGTCCTTTGTCTTAACCTATGGCTACAACATCGACGGAGGTGCGATTGCAGAAAAAGTTGCCCACATCGGTGAATCCCGAACGGTGGGCTATCAAGCGCACGGCCTTGAAGGTTGGTTAACCATCTTTATGCGTGGCATGTTGTGTAACTGGATGGTTTCCATGGGCGTCGTCGGTGCTATGATATCGACCTCAGCAACTGGAAAAATCGCTGCCATGTGGATGCCAATCATGTTGTTCTTTTACATGGGTTTTGAACACTCAATCGTTAACATGTTCCTGTTCCCTTTCTCCATGATTATGGGGGGTGACTTTACTGTTGCTGATTACCTTATCTGGAATGAACTGCCAACTGTTCTGGGGAATTTGGTCGGTGGCCTGTTGTTTGTTGCACTGCCCTTGTACTACACGCATGTGAAAACATGCCCTGATCGTAAAATCAGCAAATAATGTAATATTAAGGCACTCCGGTCTTTGGTTGCACCTAAAGTCTGAAGGTGTACCAGAGCTGGAGTGACTTTCACAAATGCCAAATCAGCTAAACATATCTATCGGACAAGGAACGGATAAAGGCCGTAAGGAAATCAATCAGGACTTTCATGGTGCCTGTATCCCGAAAGAACCACAGCTGACATCAAAAGGGATTGCCATTGCGCTGGCGGATGGTATAAGTAGCAGTGGCGTCAGTCAACACGCCAGTGAAGTTGCCATTAAAAGTTTTCTGGAGGATTACTATTGCACCCCGGAATCCTGGACAGTCAAAACCTCCGTACAGCGTGTATTAAAAGCGACAAACTCCTGGCTTTATCTGCAAACCCGCAATAGTCCTTATCGTTACTCACCAGATAAGGGGTATGTTTGCACATTCACCGCTTTGGTTATCAAGTCCAATACTGCACATATTTTTCATGCAGGGGATACCCGTGTCTATCGTTTAATTGATAAAAATCTCGAACAGATTACCGAAGACCATCGACTCTGGGTCTCGAAAGATAAAAGTTACCTGCGACGTGCGCTGGGTATGAAAGAGCAGCTTGAGCTGGATTATCATTCTTTTACCCTGGATGTTGGCGATCTTTTTATTCTGGCTACCGATGGTGTTTATGAATTTGTAGATGATAAGTTCATCATAGAGACTGTCAGGAATCATGTTGGCAACCTGGATAAAGCAGCCTCATTAATTATCGAAGAGGCTCTTCAACAGGACAGTACGGATAACTTAAGTATTCAAATTATTAGAATTGATCAACTGCCTATTCAAAATGCCGATGAAGCCTATCAACAATTAACTTCATTGCCTTTTCCTCCTGAACTCAAGCCTCGAATGATATTTGACGGTTATGAAATCATACGCGATCTACATAACAGTCACCGCAGCCATATCTATCTGGCTGTGGATGTTGAGAGCAAAGAACAGGTCGCCTTAAAAACTCCCTCCATTGACCTTCGTGATAACCCGGATTATCTGGAACGCTTCCTGATGGAAGAATGGGTTGCCCGCCGCATCAACAATGCTCATGTAGTAAAACCTTGCCAGCAAACGCGAAAACGAAACTACCTGTATATCGTAACCGAATTCATAAAAGGACAAACATTAAAACAATGGATGATCGATCACCCCAAGCCGAGTGTAGAAGACGTTCGCAATATTGTGGAACAAATCGCCAAAGGTTTACGCGCACTCCATCGTCAGGAAATGTTTCATCAAGACCTGAGACCCGATAACATCATGATTGATCAGAATGACGTGGTAAAAATTATTGATTTTGGTGCTGTCCGTGTTGAAGGTCTTAAGGAAATAACCCGTCCGATTGAACAGGAAAATATTCTTGGTACAGCGCTCTACACGGCACCTGAATATTTTCTGGGTGAGGTCGGCACACAGCGTTCCGATATGTTTTCGTTAGGCGTAATCTGTTATCACATGCTTTCTGGCAGAACGCCCTACGGTACGCAGGTGGTAAATTCCCGTACCAAAGCCGCTCAGCGAAGACTAAAGTATCGTAGCGTATTTAGCGAAGATCGGGAAATACCCGCATGGATAGATGAAGCAATTAAAAAGGCCGTACACCCGGATCCACATAAGCGATACGATACATTATCAGAATTTATTTATGATCTTCGCTGCCCCAATAAGGCATTCTTAAGTAAAATGCGGCCACCCTTAATAGAGCGTAACCCAGTTGTGTTCTGGCAAACGGTCTCATTCATTTTAACTATTATCGTTATCGTATTGCTGGCCAGATGAACACATTGAAAAATTAGCCTCTTCAAAAAAACACCAAGAGGCCGTCTTCATGATCAATAGTAATGAACGAATCATCAAACACAAAATTAAGCCAGGTGCGTTATCTTCGCTATGAAGAATTGTCATTATTTGCGTGTCCTCTTTTTCGTTATGGAAAAATCAGGATAACTGATTGCGGTTCTTCATGGTTTCTACGTTTGTGCAAGGGGAAGTTGATGGCCGTATTCAAGTATACGCGCGGGGAAAATGCAGTTCAGCTGCCTGCTTTAATCGTTCCCTGTCTGTCCAGAATCTGCACCGAGGTATAGTCTCCCCGTTTAAGTTTGAGCAATAGGCAGGGGCTGCTGATCATTTGTGCAACCATGGCATCGGCCGGAGGCTGTATCCAGTCCACTGTAAGATGGGCTTGTCCCGATGTGATATGCAGGTTATTGATCTCGGTCAATGTGATTTGGTAGCCAAGCGTAGGACGTTGTCCCATTTCGATCAACAGGACGATTTCGTGTTGAAAATCCAGTTTCGGTAGTGTCGGAGGCTTACCGCCGAGCGGTGTGCTCTGGATTCGTTGGATGCTGGTTGCCAGTTGTTGGGCATTATTGATCCAGGTAATGGAGGGAGTGCTCTGGCTGCGGCCGCATTGCTGGCTTGTGTATAGCGCTTCAACAGCAGGTTGTTTGTCTTGTTGCTGAAGATGGTGCGCTTTCGATTGGCATGCGGCCACCAGTGGTAGCAACAGCAAGGCACACGCGATGCTGGCGGTAAACCGTATATTGCTGGCCATGATCACGGTGCTTGTTTGCCAGACAAGCGACGGATGGCGATGCCGCGGAGCGGGCCAGCTGTTGTCGATAGACGTTGATTTTGCAATCCCACGTTGAAGCCAGTGGTAAAATTCAGGCCGCTGTGTTTGTCATCAGTAGTAATGGTTTTGGGTTGAACCTGGGTGATATAAGCACCACAGGCTTCGCCAGCATCACAAATAATGTTGTCGTTGTTTTGGTCGGTGCCAGTAATGATGAGGTAGTTTTGCCCGGCGGAGAAGTCAACGTTGTTGAACTGGAAATTATAACTTCCATTTTGAGCGCTGCTTGTCCATTGCTGAACCGGCTCACCGTTATCGGCATTGAGCAGCAAAATATACTGGTAACCGGCATTGGTACTGCTGACGCCGGAGTCACCTACTTGCTGGATAACCGGAACTGTAACGCTGTTGGCGGATGAAACGATGGTGATGTTAGCCGTATAGGTGCCTGTTGCCAGTCCTGTTCTGTCTATGCTGACCTGGTAGCTGCCAAGTTGGGTGGTGGCATCCACGGAATTGGCGGTCACTGTCAGCCAGGCGGCATCATCGTCTACCGAGGTAATGGTGAGTTCACCAGAGTCACCGTTGACCATTGACAGCGAGAGGCTGGTCTCGCTGTTACCGAAGTTCAATGCGACGGGGGATACGTTGAGGAACGGGGTGTCCGGGGTGCTGCCAGCGCCAGTCAGGAGGGCAGCCTCATCCACGGCTTTGCGGGCATCAATCAGGCCATGGCCGAACTGGTCATCCCGACCGGGAGTGCCCAGATCCTGGACGATTTTGCCGCTACTCAACAAGCTGTCCACATTGGCAGGTGTCAAGTTACTGTAAACCGATTTCATCAATGCTACGACACCGGCCATGTGGGGGGCGGCCATTGAGGTTCCCTGGTATTCGCTGTAGACATCCAGTTTGATGCTGTTGCCGGAATCATCGCCAATGGTACTGAGCACGCCATCAGGACGACCATCACCGTTAATATCCCGGGCGGTATTTCCGCCCGGTGCGCTGACATCAATAGCGGCACCAAAATTGGAGTATCCGGCCAGTTGTTTATTGATATCGACTGCGCTGACAGATATCACGCCGTCGTAGCTGGCGGGATAGGCGAGTGTGCCGGTACGGCTGTTACCGGCTGCAGCGACGATGACCATGCCCTCGTTGCGGATCTGGGTAATGAGGTTTTGCATTTCCTGGATAAAAGGGCCGCCGCCAAGACTGAGGTTCATGATATCGGCCTTTTGCGCAGGCACTGTGCCAGAGTCATTGCTTAAACCCGCAGCGTAACGTATTGCCTGGAAGATATCGTAGCCCGTGCCGCCATCAACACCGAGAACACGCAAGGGCATGATTTTCACGCCGGGTGCTATACCGGCTACACCGGTCCCCCCGCCACCGAAGCTGGTTGCTGCTGCGATAGTGCCAGCCACATGGGTGCCGTGGAAAGAGCTTCTGCCACCGGGAGCCGCTTTGTCGCCGGGATCATCCGGGTTGTTATCGATACCGGGTTCACCGTCCTGGGAAATAGCGTTATCCCGGATGAAATCATACCCGCCATCGCCGGAAAACTGTCCCGACAGATCGGGGTGATTGAGCAGTACACCGCTATCAATGACAGCCACGATAACATTGGCATCGCCTGTGCTGACATCCCAGGCTCCAGGCAGGTTGATCAGCGGATAATGCCATTGGAATTTATAGTAGGGGTCGGTTGGTTCCAGTTGGGCCTGATAGATGTAGTTAGGTCCGGCGTATAGTACATCGTTGCGTTTGCGCAGTGCCTTGATGACTTGAAGGGTGTCCATTTTCAGCTGTTTTTCGGGGTCTGCGGAGCGGAATTGTCGCAGTGGGTCAGCATTCTTCTGTTTTGCGGTGATGCCCAGGGTGCGAAAGCTTGCCTGACGTGCTTGCAGGTCTCCCAGTCCCAGCAGCATGGCACGGTTATCGGCACCGGCTTTGGCTTGCAAGCCAAGGCTGGCTGCCCGGGTTGTGGGAGCCCGGCTGGCGTTTGAGCTTAGGGCGTCATCCCGGAAGCGCACGATGATCTCGCCCGGTACAAAATTGTCGGTTAATACCAGTCTGCCGGTTGTGTGTGCTGCTGTGTCTTGCGCATTCTGACCTACCACCAGGGCGTAATTCGAGTAACCATCATTGGGGTTGTCAGTATCATTGAAAGCGTACACCTCGATGATATAGTTTCCGGCTTCGGCAACGGTGAGGGTTTCTGTCTTGCCGGTACCTCTCGACATATTGTCAGGGTTGTTCAGGTCAATGCTGCCATCGTCCTTGTATAAGTACAGGTCCAGGTCGCCTGTGGTGTGGTCGGCGATATTGAGAGTGATGTTCTGGTTTGCGGCCAGGCTGATGCTGAAGAAGTCTACGCGATCACCGGATGAATACGAGCGACCGGTATAGCCCGTTCCGGCTACATTCACGTAACCGCCCAGCATCACCGGGTTGGGGATTGGCTGGGCCTGATCGGGGGTATCGTTGGCTACATAGGGAGCGTTGGGGTCATTGATGTCACTGTCAGCCACGGAACCTGCGGCGCTGCTCACGGTACCGCTGAGGGTGGAGCCCTTCGGGCTTGAATCTCCACCTTTCGGACTTGAGTCCCCGCTTTTGTCAAAGCAGCCGCTGAGAATGCCAAGCAGGCTGGCTAACAACAAGGCGTGTTTCAGTACAGGAGAAATAACGCCACTACGTAGCATAAAATTGTTGTTTTTCCCGGACATCGAATACCCCCCTTTTTCGTTTCAGTCAACAGGAAGCCTGTTGCAAAGTTCTTATCTGGATACAGATAAGTGGTCATATTTACGCAATGCATTGCACCAGACGTTTCAGGTGCGATACTGATTCGTAGAACGAATGGCGTGTTGAGCGTAATCCTTATTGTGAGTGCTGAAAAGAGTCATATTGCCAGCATGAATCAGGAGTGTGTATCGAATCCATATGGCACTTTGAAAACAGACCGGAAGTCGGTTGAACAGACTTCTGATCTGTTGAATGGCTATTTTTTCTGTTCGATTTTTGCCGTCTCACGCAGGCTGCTGATGTAGGTTTCGATCAGTTTGTTTTGCAGGCCCACACGGATTTGCTCTTTGACTTCGTCAAATGAGGGCGGATTTACCAGTCGCGTATCTTCCAGCAGGATGACATGCCAGCCAAACTGGGTTTTTACTGGTGTTTTACTGTAGCTGCCTTTTTCCAGTTTGTTGGCGGCATCTGAGAAGGGTTTAACCATTTGCTCGGTTGAAAACCAGCCGAGGTCACCGCCATCTCCGGCACTGGGGCCGGTGGATTTTTTACTGGCCAGAGTGGTGAAATCTGCACCTTTGTCCAGTTCGGTGATCACCGCCTTGGCATCATCTTCATTTTCTAACAGGATATGGCGAGCTTTGAGTTCTTTGCCACCCAATTCACCTTTGCGGTTTTCGTATTCTTTTTTCAGTTCTTCATCGCTTACCGCAAACCGATCTGATGAACGATTCAACATGCGGCTGGCGATGAGGTTAACACGCTGATGTGCGACTTCGTTGATGATGGCAGGCGTCTGGTCGATGCCGATACTGACGGCATCCTGATAAATCAGTTCGCGGTTGATCAGTTCCTCAATTAACGCGGCACGTTGCTGACCTTTGGGCATTTCCGGTGGCAAACCACGTTGACCGGCATAACGCTTGAGTGTCCATTCAGTAATATTGCTACCGTTGACAATAGCAACGATGTCTTTATCAGCAGCCAATGTGATACTGGCAGTGCCTGCAAAAACAGTGGTGGCGGCAAAAAAAATGAGGGCCAGTGTGCGGGGAGTCGATTTCACGTTATGTCCTTTCTTTAATTGTTCAATTCTTCAGGTGTCAGTGCCTTGATGCTCAAGGCGTGGATGTCAGTATTCATGGCATCGCCCAGCGCATCATAAACCATGCGATGTCGTGCCAGCATGTTTTTTCCTGCAAAGGCTGTGGATACGATGGTGGCCACAAAGTGCCCGCCACCGCTGCGTGCGCCAGGGTGACCGGCATGCAGGTGGCTTTCGTCAATGATGTCCAGTTGTTCGGGGGAAAAGGCCGCTGTCAGTTTTTCGCGGATCATATCAATACGTTCACTCATGCTGTTTTTCTCAGTGGGGTTTTATAATAATGAGTCATTTTTTACAATGGTTGAGGGAAGACTTTTTTAAAGGGTTTTACAGTGACATTATCGTAGACATCGGCAGCCATGTAAGGATCGGCATTGGCCCATTGCTGTGCATCGTCCAGTGACGGAAATTCTGCAACCACCAGGCTGCCGCTGAAACCCGCCGGGCCAGGGTCTTCATTGTCGATGGCCGGGTGCGGCCCGGCAAGCAGCAGCCGACCTTCGTTTTGTAGTGCAGTGAGTCTTTCCAGATGTGCGGAACGCGCTTGCAGGCGTCGTTCAAGACTGTCTTTCCGGTCTTCACTGATGATGGCATAAAGCATGGTGATTTAATCCTCTTCCGTTCGGGCTGTTTTTTCAGGCAGCTCATCCTGCAAATATTTTGTGAGATAAAACCCTTGTGCAACAAGAAAAACGAGGGTGAGACCCATCATGCCAAACATTTTGAAATTGACCCAGGTGTCAGTATCAAAATTGGCCATCACGTACCAGTTGGCAAAACCCAGAGCGATAAAAAAGATGGCCCAGGACGCATTCAATCGTACCCAGACAACATCCGGCAATGTGAGGCTGGTGCCCATCATGCGTTCAACGATGGTTTTTTTACCAATATACTGGCTGCCGATAAAAACAGCAGCAAACAGCCAATTGATAACGGTGGGCTTCCATTTGATAAAGGCTTCGTCCTGCAAAAGCAAAGTGAGCCCGCCGAAGACGGCGATCAATACCAGGGTCACCAGATGGCTGGTCTCAAAACGTCGGTGCTTTAGCCAGTAAAGACCGACCTGCAAAAAACTGGCAGCGATAGCCACAGCGGTAGCGACGAAAATGCCTTCCAGTTTGTAGGCGATAAAGAACAGCAAAATGGGGAAAAAATCAAAGAGGAATTTCATGTGGCGCGCTTACCGACAATTAATGGTGGTGGACAAGGGGCGTTAATTTAACACAATGTGACCGTGCTTTGTCACACCTCGGGAGTAGGGCTCTGTTAGAATGGTGGGCTTATGCCTACATCCGATACTCTTCATTTCGATTTACACAGCCATAGCACGCTGTCCGATGGCACTCTCAGCCCGGAGGCGCTGGTGCGCCGCGCCCGTGCGCAAGGCGTGGATGTACTGGCACTCACCGATCATGATGTCACCGATGGGTTGGCAGAAGCGGCTGTCACTGCGGTAGAAGTGGGATTGCGGCTGGTATCAGGCGTCGAAATTTCAGTGACCTGGAGTGGTGTGACTTTTCATATCGTGGGGTTGAATGTTGATCCTGAGCATATCGGCCTGCAAACCGGGCTGGCTAAACTGCGGGCCGTCCGTACTGGACGCGGTGAAGAGATCGCCCGACGTCTGGAAAAGCACGGCATTGAAGGCGCACTGGCAGGCGCTCAGGCTTTTGCCACCGGGCCCATTCTCAGCCGTACGCATTTTGCCCGTTTTCTGGTGGAGGCCGGATACGCCAAGGATATGCGTAAAGTGTTCAAGAAATTCCTGGTGCATAACCGGCCTGGTTACGTCTCCGGTGAGTGGGCGACGCTGGAAGAGGCCGTGGGCTGGATTTGTGATGCCGGCGGGCAGGCGGTGATCGCTCACCCGGCACGGTATCGCGTCAGTGCCACCCGTTTGCGGCAATTTATAGAAAGCTTTAAAGATTGTGGTGGTGTCGGCATTGAAGTGGTTTCCGGCAGCCATTCGGCGAGTGATGCTATGGGTATGGCACAATACGCCAAACGCTACGAATTGCTGTCTTCTTGTGGTTCGGATTACCACGGCCCTGAACAATCCTGGCAGGAGCTGGGGCGGCCTATGCCATTACCGGATGGCTGTGTACCGATCTGGAAAGAGTGGGCGATGGACCGGGAGGAAAGCAGATGAGCCAGTTTTTTCAGATTCATCCCGACAACCCCCAACAGCGGCTGATCGACAAAGCGGTAGAGATTATCAACGGTGGTGGGGTCATCGCTTATCCCACCGACTCTGGTTATGCCCTCGGTTGCCATCTTGGAGACAAAGCCGCCATGGAGCGCATCCGCAGTATCCGACAAGTGGATGCCAAGCATAATTTTACCCTGGTGTGTCGGGATCTTTCTGAAATTGCGCTCTACGCCAAGGTGGAAAACAGTGTTTACCGGCTGATTAAAAACCACACGCCGGGGCCATATACTTTTATTCTTAAAGCCACCAAAGAAGTCCCGCGCCGCTTGCAAAACCCCAAGCGTAAAACCATCGGCCTGCGCGTGCCGGATAATCGCATTGCCCAGACGCTGCTAGAAACTCTCAGCGAACCTCTGATGAGTTCCACGCTTATTTTGCCCGGTGATGATATGCCGCTTACCGATCCTTACGACATCCGTGACACGTTGGAGCATAGCCTGGATTTGGTGATTGATGGTGGTTACTGTGGCTTTGAACCCACGACCGTCGTGGAATTTACCGATGATGCGCCCGTAATTGTGAGGCGGGGGCAGGGGTCAGTGGATATGCTGGTGGATTTATAACTGAAAGTGGTAAGGCGTTATTCTGTTAAAGAGTATTTTTAGCCGGAGTTCAAAAGTTTCGTTTCCCTGGGCAGACGTTCCATTCCTAAGCAATAACGGTATATTTGAAAAACCACGTTAAGTCGTTATTATTTTGAGCGTCGGATGACATATCTTTTTCCGTATTATGTTGAAAATTACCGAAAGCCAACTAAAGAGTTGGTTGTTTGGGATGGCAATGCTAGTTTTGATTTCAGTAATAACTAATTGTGCGACAAATGACCTGGCCTGGAACATTTTTATAAAACAATTCTTACGAAATGTGCAGATGAAAACATTCATAATCTGACAGAGAAATAAGGGGAGAATTATGTATCTCATTACAAATCGTGAAATAAATACAAAAAAAAAGGGACTGGATATCTTTGGTAAAAGACCCAATACCAAAGGCGCACAGGAAATAACGCTCGTCAAAGTAGAAAAAAGAGGTAAAACATGGCTTTCAAAGCCGGTTACGGACAACCTTTCTCCGCAGGAAATTAAAGAACTCAAAAAAAAATATAAAATTGATATTGATGTTAATGATGAATGGCATGGCAGCCTCAGAGTTGCCTGTGAAATATTTGAACTGGCGATGGAAAAAGAGAAAAGCATTCTTTTCTTTGTGCATGGTTACAATAATGATGTAAAGGACGTTGTAAAGGCTGCCCAGGATATTGAACAGTTATACGATGTTATCGTTATTCCTTTCACATGGCCGGCAAATGGGGGCGGTGTAATATCGGGTGCTACCTCGTATTCAAGTGACAAGGCAGATGGACGGCAATCCGCAAGCGCCTTAAATCGTGTGGTTGGAAAAATACAGTATTATCATTCGCTATTGACCAAGGCGCGGCGCGACAATATTTGGCAAAGGGCCGAAAAAAAATATCCTGACAATAGCGCGGCAGCCAAAGAATACTTTACTGAATTACAGGAAAAAAGCTGTCAAACAAAACTGTCTTTGCTCTGCCACAGCATGGGCAGCTATGTGTTAAAACACACGTTGATGACAACAGATAGCCTTACCCGGAATTTGGTCTTTGATAATATTTGTCTGGTCGCCGCAGATGCCAATAATAAAAACCACAAAGACTGGGTCGGCAGGCTGGATGTCAGGAATCGTTGTTACGTTGTCATCAATGAAGATGACAGCGCACTTGCTGCATCACGCATCAAACCTGGTGATGAACAGCTGGCACGCCTGGGACATTACACAAGAAAATTAAATTCACCCAATGCTTATTATATTGATGTTACCGGGGTTGATGGTGCGGGTAGAGAACATACCTATTTTAAAGGTGATTCTGTTAAAGACAATGCTGTGCTCAGAGGGGTTTTTGAGGGAATGTTCACTGGCAAGGCTGTTGAAAACACATTGGAGTATCAAGTGGACAAGAATACCTATGTGATTGGTACTGCCGGATAAATTCCATAACCATTTTTTGTATTCTTGTCAGTGTTTATTGAAGAACCTGCATCCTCCAAAGGATGGCATGCCCCAACACAATCTGTGATCGATTCAGGTTAAATCTCGTCACCCGGCAACTGGGTCAGCACTTCGTAGCCGTCTTCCGTTACCAGCAGGGTATGCTCCCACTGGGCGGAGAGGCTGCGGTCTTTGGTGACCACGGTCCATTGATCCGGCATCAGCCTTACATGACGCTTGCCTGCGTTAATCATGGGTTCGATGGTGAACGTCATGCCCGGTTCCAGGATAACGCCAGTGCCTGCGTCACCGTAGTGCAGCACTTGCGGTTCTTCATGGAAGACTTTACCGATACCGTGGCCGCAATATTCCCGTACTACGGAAAAATGGTTGGCTTCGGCGTGTTTCTGGATATTGTGGCCGATGTCACCCAGGTGGATGCCGGGTTTGACCATTTCCACGCCCAGTCTCATACATTCGTGACTGATACGACACAGGCGTTCGGCGAGAATAGAAGGCGTGCCGACGAAAAACATCTTACTGGTATCGCCGTGGTAGCCGTCTTTGATGATGGTGACATCAATATTGACAATGTCACCATTTTTAAGCTTTTTAGCACTGGGGATGCCATGGCAGATCTGATTGTTCACTGAGGTGCAGATGGATTTGGGGAAACCATGGTAATTGAGCGGGGCAGGGATGGCCTGTTGCTCGTTGATGGTGTAATCGTGGCAAATCTGGTTCAGTTCATTAGTGGTGATGCCCGGCTGGATGTGCGGGGCGATCATGTGTAGTTGTTCTGCGGCCAGTTGACCGGCGATGCGCATTTTTTCGATATCTTCAGGGGTTTTTAGGGTAATGCCCATAATGCTTTCCTGTTGTGTGCCTGTCGTGAAGTCAGACGGGTAAATTAAAGGTGTCTTTTGATCGAAATCGATCTATCTGATTGTTGAAAAAGGCCGCATATGGTATAAAGCCCGCGCTGTTTTAGCAATGAGAGAGCAATCACTGGAGAAATCGGGGGAAAAGGCCTTTGGGTTTTACCTGTTTCTCTTAATCCGCACACGTATCGACACGTGTACCAGGGTGCCCGGACCGGGGTTTTTCGGCCAGGGTTGGTACATGGGATGCGTGGAGGTTTAACCCATACAATCAGGAGTAGCACATGTCTCAAGTGACCATGCGTCAAATGCTGGAGGCCGGAGTTCATTTCGGTCACCAAACCCGTTTCTGGAATCCCAAGATGGCTCCGTACATCTTTGGCGAACGTAACAAAATTCATATCGTTAATCTGGAAAAAACCCTGCCTCTGTATAAAGATGCGACCAATTTCCTGAGCAAACTGGCCGCCGGGAAAGGCAAGGTACTGTTTGTCGGCACCAAGCGCGCCGCTCGCGACAGCGTCAAAGAACATGCTGATCGTGCAGGTATGCCTTATGTGAATCATCGTTGGTTGGGCGGTATGCTGACCAACTTCAATACCGTCAAACGTTCCATCAAGCGCCTGAAGGAGCTGGAAGCTATGGCTGCTGACGGCAGCTTCGCCAAGCTCAGCAAAAAGGAAGCCTTGATGCTGACCCGCGAGCAGGAAAAGCTGGAGCGCAGCCTGGGCGGTATTAAAGACATGAACGGTCTGCCGGATGCCGTGCTGATTATTGATGTCGGCCATGAAAAAATTGCGGTATCCGAAGCACGCAAGCTGGGTATCCCGATAGTGGGTATTGTGGATACCAACACTAATCCGGATGGCGTTGATTATGTGATTCCAGGTAACGATGATGCCATGCGTGCTATCCAGCTGTATGTGCGCGGTGTGGCCGATGCTATCGTGGAAAGCCGATCTGCTGCCTTGCAGCCTCGGGGTGACGATGGCTTTGTGGAAGTGACTGATGCTGAAGCAGCGGCCCCTGACGCGGTGGCTCCTGAACCCGCAGCACCTGTGGCAGCAGCAGCCGCAGAATAATTTCTGTGGCTGAACCTTTTTTGCTTTCTGCACTTTGCAGTCAACGGAGAGGGTAGGAAAAACACAACGAAAAGATTGCTGGCCAGAGGTATCCGCCAGTGATCTTTTGGTACGTGAGGGTATAGGGTGTATGCGTAAGCCTTCATGTGCGATTAGAACCAACGATATTCGAGGAACGACGACAATGGCAATTACTGCTGCGTTAGTAAAAGAACTGCGTGAGCGTACCGGCTCCGGCATGATGGAATGTAAGAAGGCATTGGTGGAAGTGAGCGGTGATATTGAGGCTGCCATCGAGCTGATGCGCAAGAGTGGTGCTGCCAAGGCGGACAAAAAAGCCGGGCGTGTTGCGGCGGAAGGTCTGGTGGTGTTCAAGGCCAGTGCTGACGGAAAAAGCACCGCAATGGTGGAAGTGAACTGCGAAACCGATTTTGTCACCAAGGGTGATGACTTCCTGAATTTTTCAGCGGCTGTGGCGAAGGTTGCCCTGGATCAGAAACCGACAGACATCGATGCCTTGTTGGCATTGAGTATGGATGATGGTGAAACGGTGGCGAATGCGACTAAAAACCTGATTGCCAAGGTGGGTGAAAACATAAACGTACGTCGGTTTGTGTGTAAAACCACAGAGGGTGTGCTGGGGTGTTATTTGCACAGTGGTCGTATTGGTGTACTGGTGGAATTACAGGGTGGTGATGAAGCTCTGGCCAAAGATATCGCCATGCATGTGGCAGCGAGCAACCCTGCCTGCGTATCGGAAGCAGACGTTGATCCCGAATTAATCGAAAAAGAGAAAGCCATTTTTGCTGCGCAGGCCGCTGAAAGCGGTAAACCACCGGAAATCGTTGAAAAAATGGTGGGTGGTCGCATCAAAAAATTCCTCAAAGAAATCACCCTGACCGGGCAGCCTTTTGTGAAAGACCCGGATCAAACCGTAGAGCAATTGTTGAAAGCTGCCGGTGCGACCGTGGTGGGTTTTGATCGTCTGGAAGTGGGCGAAGGCATCGAAAAGAAAGTTGAAAACTTTGCAGAAGAAGTGATGGCTCAAGCCCAGGGTGGTTAATATCAGAGTGTTTGATTTTGATTCGGAGCTATTGTTTGTTTAAAACTTAAATATAATCAAGCGGTTAAATGTGGTTATTGAGTAAGTGCTTTAATGGCTGGAAATATCGTTATTCCGGCATGTTGTTAGCCAGAATCCAGAGGCGTAAACCCTCGGGCAAGCGTTCCAGTGTATGGAACGTTATGTTTTTTAAGATAATTCAGGGGTATGTTTATGCCTTGGGAATATAAACAATCTAGTGGGGAACTTTGGCGCAATGGTCAGAAAATTGCACTAAGGGTACTCTGGAAAGGAAGCAGGAAAAAAATAATCCTTCAATGGAGCATTTTACAGATATCGGACAATACCAAGGGGTAAATACCGAATAGATTCTCCTGGAAACAGCGTTAATACTGGTCCTTATGTGTTGCCATTATTGGCAATAGACCATACTGCTCATGGTAGAACGAGTTTTCAAATTCATGGTGATTCAATAAAATCTCCAGGTACTGCTTCATCTGGATGCATAATCATGCCTCGTGCCATCAGAGAAAAGATATGGGGCAGTCACGATAGAGAACTAAGTGCAGTTCGGTAGTGTGGTAAATATTATGAACATAAAAATGATATTTATCTTAATATTAGCCCTGTTTTTTTCTTTTGGATGTGCAGAGAAAGGGGATATAGTCAGTAAATTAGAACATCCGGAATGCTCTGGTGTAGAACGATGGGCTACAAATATGGCGTTTGTCCATTTGAAAAATTCAGGCATTACGAGCAACGAATCACTCGACTTTAATAAAACTAAAACGACTAGACTCGCATCAGAAAAGATGGGTAATAATCTATATGTTCAAATTCACTTCATTGTTTTCATAGAAAAATCAGGTAAAAAAATAAAAGTTATTACTAGAAATATGGCATCAAACGAAGAATGTTCTATGAGTGATGTTGAGGTGTTTGTAATCAGTAAAGTTATAGGCAAGTAAAAAACAATTATAACAAAGTGGGTAAAGCGGACCGGCCTACTGCGGCATTTTTTTGAGGTATGATGAGAAATGGAAGTTTATCGTACTTGGGAAATTCAATGTTGACCGCTTGCTTACCCACAACGTTATATTGAGCGGTACTGACAAATGACGTGTTATGAACGCAGAGGACGCGAGAGACGCAAAGAAAAACACTAAAAATGCTGCGCCCTCTGTGTTAAAAATACCCGGAGGCTTTTTAAAAATAGCGTGTTTTTAGCACTTAATTGACATTAAAAAAAACAGCGTTGCTCCATTAGCGCATTATTAAATTAAAAGGTACAGATCAGCGAATGACAGATGAAAAGGCGGCAACGGTTTACAAACGCATCCTGCTTAAATTGAGTGGCGAGGCTTTAATGGGTGATGCTGAGTTTGGTATTGATCCCGCCGTTATCGACCGGACCTCTGTTGAGATCCAGGAGTTGGTGGACGCCGGTATTGAGGTGGCACTGGTGATTGGCGGCGGGAATATTT
>JAKISS010000093.1 GCA_021648485.1 Gammaproteobacteria bacterium | reverse complement strand
GCAGTGCCGATTGCACTTTGGCTGGAGCACGGTTGATTTCGTCAGCGAGGATCAGGTTATGAAACAACGGCCCCTGCTGAAAATGAAAGTCGCCGGTCTCCGGGCGATAGATATCCGTGCCGGTGAGATCGCTGGGCAGCAAGTCAGGGGTGAATTGCAGGCGGTGAAAATCACCCTCCAACACCGCCGCCAGCTCCTTGATGGCTGTGGTTTTGGCCAGACCGGGTGCGCCTTCCACCAGCAAATGGCCATCGGCCAGCAGCGCGATCAGTAAACGTTCGACCAGTGCCTGCTGGCCAATGATGCGTGCCTGCAAATGCTCACGCACCTGATGAAAGGCCTGGCAGGCTTCGCTGTTGGACGTACTCGCAGCGGCTGCGGCGATGTTTGTATTCATGTTACGGGCTCCTTGACTGTAGCTGATATGCTGCGCAATACATTTATCCGAGCGGGTTTTTGATGGCAGAAATAGATGCAATAGTACCGTGAATCAGGTTGTTTTGGGTATCTGTCAGTGTTTAACGGGAGTCTTTTCCAGAAAGTGATCTGAGGGCAGGTTCAATTTTTCCAAGGGTGGGCATCAGCATAGCCGTCCGGCTAAGTCCTGCCCAGGAAGATGGTGGAGTTGGGGTGTTTAACGCCTCCCCCCTTAAATTAATCATTTTTGGTTCCGCTCTCATTTAACACAAAGTAAAACCAAGGGTGGAACAAGCGAAGCGGTTCCACCAACAGGCTAACTAAGGAATAACAAACCACCTCTATGCACGACCACTGACAAAAAAATAAAAACCCTGCAACAAAAACCTGATTGCCTGAAACCGGAGAAAAAAGCCTTCATACCACAACGATTCACTGGCAAACGGCGATTCAAGGTGGATACCTCCCCGTTTGGTGGAACCGCTACGCTTGTTCCACCCAGCTTAGCCTGACGGCTATGGGCCCATCAGAAGTATATCGACAAAGCTGGACGGTCATTCGTGCCTGTAGCCTTGAGTGTTACGACAACGTGTTCCTGTGTTTAAAGAAGGGTAGGCATGGATGAATTCTTCATTTTCTGTGCTCAAAAGCATGCAGCGATTGTTGAATGCGTTCCAGAAAACTGCGATGGCGAGATGTGTCCTGTGACATATGCCGATAAACCTGCACTTTAACCCAGTCGGTCAGCATGGCAGAGACAAAGGAATATCCCCAGATGAGGGCGATCTCCGGCCAGGTGATGGGGGTGATGAGGCCAAAACCGTAAGCTGCCAGCAGAGTGGCTGCCAGCTTGGTGACTATCGCTGACCAGATCATGATGGGGGCTGGCCAGGGGTGCTGCCAAAAATGTCCCTTACCACGAGCAACAAACAATACCAGATGTCCGGCGACGGCCATTTTCAGGAATACATAGGTCTGGATTTGTGCCACGTCCAGGTGCATCCAGTCCATGGCGATGAGCAGCATGCCGAAGCTGCCAATGACGCCGACAATACCCATGGCGGTGGCTACGGTAATCACCTGCTGCATGTTCCAGCGCACCGGGTTTTTCTCCAGGCCGGTGTGGTCATAAGCAATGGTCATGATGGGCACATCATTAAAGAACGCCAGCAGGATAATCATCACCGCAGTGATGGGATAAAAGTCAAAAAAGACCATGGCCAGTACGACAAAAAACATGATGCGGATGGTTTCGCAGATGCGGTAAATGGCATAGGCATTCATGCGCTCGAAGATACGCCGTGCTTCTTCGATGGCATTGGTGATGACTGACAGCCCCGGTGCAGTGAGCACCAGATCAGCGGCGGCGCGTGCGGCATCAGTAGCACCACTGACAGCGATGCCGACATCAGCCTGCTTGAGAGCAGGCGCATCGTTGACACCGTCGCCGGTCATGCCGGTGATGTGATCACGCTGTTGCAGGATTTTGACAATGTTGAACTTGTGCTCGGGAAAGACTTCGGCAAAGCCATCAGCTTTTTCAATGGTTTCAATACTGTGTTTGCGGTCTGTATCACTGCTGTTGCCATCATTATTGATGGGCAAAGCATCGGCACGTAGGATATTACTGCCCAGGCCAAGTTTGGCAGAAATTTGTTTGGCGATAGCAAGATTGTCACCAGTGATTATTTTTATACTGACACCGTAGTCCCGTGCTTGGGCAATGGTTTCGGCGGAATCTTCGCGTGGCGGGTCAAACAGAGCAAGAATGCCAAGGAAAACCCAGCTGCTTGCAGCGTTATTCTTGCGCGCCACACCAAGGGCACGGTAGCCTTGTGTCGCGAAGTCATCGACAACTTGCTGCGCATGCGCCAGGGTGTTGCCGGAAAGCCCGGCCATTTCCATGATGACCTGTGGAGCGCCCTTGACCACTTGGAAGGTCCGATTGCCGATATCCTGAATTGTTGCCTCGGTGCGTTTATGCACGGGATCAAAAGGAACGAAAGCGGTCTGATGAAAGGCAGCGAGGCGATCCTTATTCTTCAGCCCTTCCAGCACAGCTTCATCGATAACGTCTTTGTTCTCCACGCGGGAGGCCAGTGCCGCAGCCAGTAGCACTTCTTGTTCATCTGCGGCATAAAAAACCGCGATCTCGCCCAGGGTCAGACGGTTTTGTGTCAGGGTGCCGGTTTTGTCCGAGCACAGTATGTCCATGCTTGCCATTTCTTCGATGGATTCCAGGCGGGTAACAATGGCCTTACGTTTCGACAAAGCCATGGCACCCATAGCCATGGTCATGGAGAGTACTGCGGGCATGGCAACAGGAATGGATGCAACGGTGAGAATCAGTGCAAATTGCACCAGATCCGGCCAAGGTACCTGACGATGCAGCTGGACAATAATTAGCACAGCCACCAACGTCAGACTGATGTAAATGAGATAGTCGCCAATGGTCAATACGGCTTTTTGAAAATGAGAAGCCGTCTTTGCCTGTTGTACGAGACTGGCAGTTTTGCCGAAGCGGGTGTTGGCACCGATGGCAGTCACTTCGGCCACCACCTCACCCTGTTTGACCACGGTGCTGGAAAAAGCCTCGTCTCCCGTGCGTTTAGTCACGGGCAGAGATTCGCCGGTGAGTGCGGACTGATCAATGCTGAGATAGTCACCCTCCACCAGTTTGATGTCGGCAGGAATCACATCACCTGAACGGATGCGCACGATGTCGCCGGGAACCAATTGTCGGGCATCAATCCCCTGCCAGCGGGCATCGCGCCGCACACGAGCTTTCAAGGCCAATTGTTTCATCAGCGCTGCCACAGCATTGCCCGCTGTGTATTCCTGCCAGAAGCCCACCGCCGCATTGAAAATCAGCAAGGTCACGATGATGAAAAAATCAGCCAGGTGTCGCACCAGTGCGGAGAGTACGGCTGCCACCTCGATCATCCACGGAATAGGGCCCCAGAAATAACCCCAAAACCGGCGTAGGACAGAAACCCGCTTTTCTTCCAGAGCGTTGGGGCCGTACTGCGCTTGACGATGAGTAACCTCATCACTGCTAAGCCCAGGGTTGGCTATAACAGTGCCAGCGATTTCATTGGAATCAGTCATTGCATGTGAGGATGCACAATTTATGTGAAGGCTTTCTGTGTTGTTTGTGATCAGGTAAGAGTTTCCATTACCGCTGATCCTATTCTTTTGTATACCTGTTCGTCTGCTACCGGAGTTACACAATCAGAAAATGCGAACACAGCGTCATCGAAAATATGGGGCTATCGACAATCAAACCACCTTAAAGGTAGATGTTAAAAAACAGGTACAATTTTTTTGTATAGTGGAAGATGGTTAATGCGAGCATTAATCGTTGCCAGGTATTCTTTGTAATAATTGCTTTCGATTCCTCCTCGTGCTGCGAAAACCTGCCGTGGAATTCCTTCGGGCAGTGCGATAATAGAGGGGAAAAATATATTTTCTTCTGTAAGTTCTGACGCCATGCGCTGTATGTGCGATGCGGTGGAATCATCCAGTGCCAGTTCTGCAAAGCGAATGCCAGCCCGGTCGGCAGCAAGGTCTACAAAACTGAAGCCAGACCCGCCTTGTTGTGAATCGAGGAGTTCCTTGAATTCACCGATGGCAAAACTCAATCCGCTATCCGAAATGATTTTTAATGCCGCAGAAAAAATGAAATGTAGGCGCAAATCGTTACGGTCTGCCAGTACGATATGCTTCTCGGCGGGCGGGCAACGCTGAAAGGTTTTTTTGTCAATCGCGCCAATAACAGAATCAAAATTAGCGGACCCTAGAAATATGGCGAGTGCCAGTAATGCTGCCTGGTTTTCTGCTTCAGGTTTTTCGCCTGCGAGACTGCGCTTTTCAGCAAAAGAGAACGCACTACTCAGATAGTAGCCTAGTGGAACATTGCCAATGCCGCTAATTTGTTCATGAAATTCACATAGCATTTGATAATAGCGTTTGACGATTTTAGGGTCACCCAGTAATGCCAGGTCATCACGAATTTCCTTAACTTTTCCTTTGGTTTTATTTATAGCTTGTCTTAACCCGATGATGGGGTGATACACAAGGTGTAATTTTGAGTTTTTAACCTGAATTGATTCTATTGCATTTATCAATAAAGTACCGATTTTCTCTTCTTTTGACAGTATATTCAATGAGGTTTCAGCGACTGATAATGCAAACGTTCCAGAAATTTCGAGGCTCCCAATAGATACATTGTTGATAACCAGACCGTTTGGTGATGGGTCGATGGTTATTGCCAGGTTTATATAATCACCAAACGGATTTTGGGGTACGTAGAATGTGAAAGCCCCTTTGATACCAATGGGCGTCACATTTACCCGCCCTTTGAATTTTTTGAAGCCACGCATAGCTAATGCGATGATGCCGTTGATTTCGTTTTGTGAAATTGTGATCTCAGATCGCTGTGAGGATGAGGGATTGATTAAATCACCATAGAGTTGTCGAGCGATTTTCTTTATTTTAATTGCGCTGTCTACGTCAACATTTTCTGTTTCTTTGACAAGCGCATATGAATCGCTGATGTATGTCAACGTAATTAATGGCATAACAACAAATATTAATATTACTACCATGCCGCTGACCGCCAAAAAACCAGGCTTATAGCGGTATTGTTTATTTTTTCTGATCATATGTTTATATCTGATACAACATTCATCAAAACATCTTCATGCTGGCTAAGGAATGGAACACAATAATGATACATCTTGCGTCCCGGTTTTAGCTCGCGTTGGCACGTTATTCCCTCGCAAAAGCTCGAAATAGAACGACTATTCCTGCACCTTTATTCGGTCAGGATGTGCCAATACAAACTAAATCCGAGCGCCAACTGCATCAATTATTGTGTTCCATTCCTAAGTGTAACGTATCAAGCTGCTTAAATTAAGTAAGGGGAATACCCAATGCCTTAAATGTGACTAAATTACGCAGTGATAATGGTAGGCCCGCGTGAAAATCAGGGATGGCTTAATAACTGGAGGCAGCGAGTAAAAACAGATGGGAGACGTTGGAAGGTGCTAAATAATATGGAGCGCCTGGAGGAATTGCTGGGAATTTAACCAGCCTTGGTTAAAATAAATCGATTCCGCCTTCCTGCATATTTTTAGCGGTGACCGTCGGGCGGGGGCTGGATGCCAAATGTGTTTGTAATTTTTTATCAATCTGCTGGAAGCACTGTGTAATGTCATTGCTGGCGAGCAGTTCCTGAGCAACTATGTTGGTGGTTGTGTCCATGGCTTGTAGCTGTTCCTGGACGTATTGCATTATTTGTCTGGCGGAGTCCTCAAATTGCATGGCGGTCACCGCAGTGGAAACATCATTTTGGATTTCTTTGGCTGTCTGCGATGTGCTGTCAATAGTATCAGAAATGCATTGATTTGCTTCCACCAGCTCCTTGAGCATGTTGTCCATATTATCTTTGGTTGCCAGGGCATTATTCATATCCAGTGATGCCATTTCCTCGACAATTTTCGAAATATCGATTAATAATGTTTTTGTGCCTGCCGTTTGTTCCCGGATACAATCATTCAATTTTTGTGATGATATTGAAAGGTTACGTACTTCATCGGCTACCACAGCAAAACCACGCCCGGCATCACCGGCACGCGCGGCTTCAATAGCGGCATTCAGGGCAAGTAAATTCGTCTGGTCTGCCAGTTTGTGTACCTGACTTAATAATTCAAATACCGAATCCATTTCATGCACCATATCCTGGACCTTGTCCGCTGCGGAGACATTTTTAACACTGATTTTGATCATAAGTTCTACAAAGCTGCTGAGCGTGCTGTCGATTTCGCGGGCAAAATTTTCCATAGTCAGGTTATTGCTGTCGAGATCACCCCCTTTCAGCTGAGCGAGCATGGTATTTAATTGTTCCAGTTGTTGATCGGATTTGGAAACGAGGCCGGTAAAACTCTCTTGCAATAAGTGAGTTCCGTCGCTGATGATTCCCACTACTTGCTCCAGGCTTGTGGTAGCTGGCTGCAAATGTTGTTGCATATTTTTCTGTAATTGCGTTCCTGCGGCAGTGCGTGCTGCCTGTTCGGGGGAAGTCTTTAAAGGTGTTTCTACCGGAAGGCTGGATGTGTTTCGTAAATTTAACCAGGCCCAGAATATCAGTGTGGCGGTTGTCACAGGCAAGGTCACGGCTGTCGATATTCCTGCTGCTATTATGGCCAATGTTATAAGACTGGCCAGACAGGCGACCTGCTGAGCCGGGGTGGCCGGAATCCATTTGGTTATTATCGTGTGGGACATTGTTGTTGGCATACTCTGTGAAACCCGCTTGTTTTGGAGACATCGTTCTTGTTCAGGTTGTTTTATAGCGCGCTACTGTAGGACTGGGATCGGCTGCTTTGTTTAATAACTTGAGACATTTTGTGATGCATTATCAGGCAAGGTTAAAAGTAGGGTTTTTGTGGTTCCAGGATGAGAGAAAAAACGTTGTGTGACATACAACAGAAAATCATTAATTGATGAATACATATTTTAATATCCAAAATATAATGCATGCAAAATTATTAAGTGCACCCTAAAGAATCCGGAAAAGATACCGCTGTTCAGGGGCGAGTCGTTATTTTTGAGGGAATGAAAGATGGCAGATGAAACAGCAACGGATATGGAGTTTTTTCATATCGAATGTGACGAGGTGCTGGATATCTCCAGCGTGGCTGAGTTTCACGCACGCTGTCTTGAGGCTTTGGGAACAAAACAAAACTTAATGTTAAATGCCAGTCAGGTGGATCGTGCTGATACGGCTGCCTTGCAGGTTCTGGGTGCTTTTATTCAGGATGCCAACACTCGGAAACAGATTGTGCAGTGGGAAGCTCCTTCTGAGTCGTTATGTCAATCTGCGGCTCTGTTGGGTTTATCGGAAATGTTATGTTTGCCAATAGTGATGAAATCATCGCACTAAAAGACAGCAATAGAGAAACAGTAACGAGCCCTGATCCGGTCAGGGAAAAAATATTTCAGGAGTGAATGATGGCGAATATTTTGGCGGTAGACGATTCAGCATCTATGCGACAAATGGTGGCTTTTACCCTCAAAGGTGCAGGGCATCAAGTGACTGAGGCGGTGGATGGCCAGGCAGCACTGGATGTCGCAAAGAATCAGAAGTTTGATCTGGTGTTGACCGACGTTAATATGCCACGCATGGACGGTATCACTCTGGCAAAGGAATTGCGCAGTTTGTCAAATTTTAAATTCACGCCGATTTTGATGTTGACCACGGAAGCGGGTCTTAATAAAAAACAGGAAGGTAAAGCGGCGGGTGCTACAGGCTGGATTGTAAAACCCTTCAATCCAGAGCAGTTACTGGCCACCATTAAAAAAGTCATAGGTTAACGTTATGTCCATCGATATGGAGCAGTTCAAGGTTACCTTCGTGGAAGAAAGCCTTGAAGGTTTGGATATCATGGAGTCTGTATTGCTGGATATGAATCCGGGTGCCGCTGATGCTGAGGCTATTGATAATATTTTTCGTGCGGCACATTCTATAAAAGGGGGGGCAGCCACTTTTGGTTTAGGCGATATTGCCAATTTTACCCATGTTGTTGAAACACTACTGGATGAAGTGCGTAATGGTGATCGTGATATTACCCAGGATGCCATTGTTCTGTTTCTGAGTTCTGTAGATTGTATTCGCGAAATGCTCAGTGCCGATCAGAATGGTGAGGCGATTGACCAGGCACATATTGAACAGGTCAAGGCTGGACTGGATAAAATGCTGGGCTCGGAACAGGAGTGTGAAACGGATTCAGAAAAGGATAATGCAGCGACTTCTTCTGCTACTGAGGATAGTGGTTGGGAAATAATTTTCAAACCGTTTCCTGGCATGTTACGTACAGGTAACGACGTTGTACGTATGTTCCGGGAGTTGGCCGGGTTGGGTGATTTTACGGCAGTGGCGGATACAGAAAAATTACCACCAGTGGTTGATATGGATCCGGAGGAAGCTTATCTAAGCTGGCATATTACACTTCATGGTGAAATTGGCAAGGCGCAAATCAGCGAAATATTTGAATGGGTTGAAGATGATTGTGAACTGGAAATTTTGCCTTTGGACGGAGATAAAACAGAATCGGCTGTCAATGATGTTACGGAAGAAAACTCCCCAGTTGATCTTCAGGTGGAAAGTCCACCACCTGAACGTCGTGCAGAGGAAGACCAGCGTCAGCAACCTGCACGTAAAACAGCGTCTCCAGAATCATCATCTATCCGTGTTGGTATCGACAAAGTTGATGATTTAATCAACATGGTGGGTGAGTTGGTTATTACACAGTCTATGTTGAGCCAGTTGGGTGAAGATTTTGATATGAGCAGGGTAGAGCGGCTTAATGATGGTCTTGCCGAATTGGAGCGTAATACACGCGAGTTACAGGAAAGTGTGATGCGTATTCGCATGCTGCCCATCAGTTTTGCGTTTAACCGTTTCCCTCGAATGGTGCATGATCTCAGTGCCAAGCTGGATAAAAAAATTGAACTCACCATGTCGGGTGAGCAAACTGAGCTGGATAAAACCGTGATGGAAAAAATCGGTGATCCACTGGTTCATCTGGTGCGTAATTCTGTTGATCACGGCATTGAAAGCCCCGAAGCACGCAAGGCTGCGGGTAAACCGGAAACGGGTGTGGTCAATCTTAATGCGTACCACCAGGGTGGTAATATCATTATTGAGATCAATGATGATGGTGCAGGGCTGAACTACGAAAAAATATTAGCCAAGGCTATCGAACGTGGGCTGGTCGGTGCAAACGAAGAGCTGCCAGAAGAAAAAGTGTATGAGTTGTTGTTCGAGCCGGGTTTTTCCACCGCAGACGTGGTCAGTGATGTGTCCGGTCGTGGTGTTGGCATGGATGTGGTGAAACGCAACATCATGGCATTGGGTGGTCGTGTTGATGTGAAATCTGTGCCGGGCGAAGGTTCAACGTTCACTATTCGTCTTCCACTGACCTTGGCTATTCTCGATGGACAATTAGTCCGCGTGGGCAATAACACTTACATCATTCCACTGGTATCCATTGTGGAATCCCTGTTGGTAGATCAGAAGAATGTTAATGAAATTGCAGGTAAAGCCGAGGTTTACCAGTTGCGTTCTGACTACCTGCCTATCATCCGTCTTTATGAAGTTTTTGGTATTGAGCCAGATCATCGGTCTTTGGATAACGGTTTGTTGGTGGTGGTTGAAGGTGACAGTAAAAAAGGCGGTCTGTTAGTCGATGAATTATTAGGACAACAGCAGGTTGTTATTAAAAGCCTGGAAACCAATTTTCGCCGGGTCGAAGGATTGTCCGGTGCCACTATTTTAGGTGATGGTACCGTGGCTTTGATTGTGGATGTGGCCGGGGTAGTGCGCCTTTCCAGAGAAGATGGACGTTGCTCAGATGAGCAGATTGCGGCGGCCTGATAACGCGATGAGAAAAATAGAGCTTGGCAGTGAGATGCAAAAACGGTTTATCCCCGATCAGTTAAGAGGAGTCGATTGATGGACGCGGCACAAAATATTGCACATGAAATTCAACATGACCTGGAATCGGATGGTGATCAGTTTCTGACTTTTATCCTTGCCGGTGAGGAGTATGGCGTTGATATTTTGCGCGTGCAGGAAATCAAAGGCTGGGATTCTGTAACGCCAATCCCGAACACTCCGGAATATATTCGAGGTGTAATTAATTTGCGCGGCACCATCGTACCCATTATAGATTTGCGTCGCCGTTTCCAGTTGGAGACAGTGGAATATGGTCCTATGACCGTAGTGATTGTGCTTCGGGTGGAAAACCCCGATGGTGGAAAAGGTCGTGTAATGGGCCTCGTGGTCGATGCCGTATCCGATGTTTATAACGTACCGGAAGGTACGATTAAAGCAGCCCCGGATTTTGGTAGTGTCGTGGACGTGAATTTTGTAAAGGGGCTGGCGACATTGGAAGATGTGATGGTGATCATTCTGGATATTGATCGTTTACTGAATGCCGATGAGTTGTCGGTGGTTGTAGAAATTACCTGAAAAACAGCGTAATAAACCAAGAAAGGATCGTGACAAACGTGATTGCGGTAATTAACCAGAAAGGTGGCGTGGGTAAAACCACTACAGCTATTAATCTTGCCCATGCATTGGCTCTGTTGGGACAGCGAGTGCTGGCATTGGATTTGGATCCGCAGGGACATCTGGGTGTAGGGCTGGGTATCTCAGAAAAAAATACAGCAGGCATGGATGAAGTCTTACTCAATGGAAAAAATGTCAATCAGTTTGTGGTTACGACCCGTAACAATTCAGAATGTGGACAATTGGATGTGGTGCCAGCGGGTCCCGGTCTGGCCAATGTAGAACATCTTGTTGATGGGGGCACGCAACGTGGCATGCGTTTGCAAAAGGCCTTGCAGAATGTTGTGCAGAATTATAATTCAGTGATTTTTGATTGCCCACCGTCCGCAGGTCTGCTGGGTATTAATGCTTTGTTTGCCGCCAGTGATTTGGTGATTCCTGTATCCAGTGATTTTCTTGCGCTGCAAAGCCTGTCCAGTTTTATGACGACCTTGCAGTTTGTGGAGAAAGCCTGTGGCCGCAGCATGGGCAAACATATTGTGATGACTCGTTATCACCAGCAGCGTCGTTTGGCTCGTGAGGTGCGTGAGAGTTTGCAACAACACTTCCCTGAGCAACTGACCAAAACATCGATTCGGGAAAACGTTGCGCTGGCAGAAAGTCCGAGCTATGGCGAAAGTATTTTTGAATATCAGCAGGTAAGTCATGGTGCTGATGATTATCGGCAACTGGCTACTGAACTTACCACAGAAAGATGGCATTGAATGTGAGCACACAAGCAGGTAAAGACATCGTGGAACATGAATATTCCGCTGAAAATATCCGCAATGGTGAATGTCCGTTGCGCGGTATTGCCAGACGTGTGCCGGTGAAACATGTGAAAAAAAGCCTGCTGACT